>CAZJZN010000082.1:0-1550 GCA_964550545.1 uncultured Bdellovibrionales bacterium | reverse complement strand
TCGGGAAGCCTTCAGAACAGAGGTTCGACAAATTGAATCCCCCTTGGTTTCCAGGGAAAAAAGAAAGATTTTTTTCCGACAATATCAATTCTTGGGATTCAGACGTTCCTCTCGCATTGAGGGCTTTTCCATTTCCAAAATCCGATCCAAAAAAAGATCCGCCCCCGACATTCGTCGAGAGGCGGTTTCGTATTTTCATAACAATCCATTGAGTTTCGCATCGAAATGCGAAATACATTCCCAGCAAAGATCTCGTCTCCCACATGTCGCAAATGGATCGTCAAACATATGATGATACGCCGCTTCGCATTCTTTGCGGAGTGTACCCAATCGACAATCCTCATATGGATGCCGAGCAATAAACGCCTCAACATCGATTCTGCACTTCGCGCAAAATTCAGAAATCTCAAGCATTATCTCCACCTCCGATTCGAAACCGCCAAAAAGAACATCACAAAAAACACTCAATTCCCTCTTCGTACTCAACCTGCGATTTTTGAATTTTCACAATGCGGTGCGGCTTCTTGATCGCGAAATATGAAACCGGTTTTCCGAGCGATTCCGCGACACGAATTTCTTTCGCGACGCCTTCCGACACGGGACCGAAGATCCAGAGCTCGTCGGAGCGCGCCACCAAAACATTGTTCGCCTCGATCATAAACTTCCGATCCACGGTGTCCAGAAGGAAGTAGTCATACAGCGTAAAAATCGTGAGCGGTATCTGTCCCTTCTCGAGAATATACCGCGTGATAAACATCCGATAACAAAACGAATGCTTCGACATCGCCGCAAACACAACCGGGATATCCGCTCGGAATTTCGGGGTTCGCAAAGAGGTTGTCGCGTTTTTTCGTCCGGTCATACAGTCGTATCCTCTCAATTCCATCAATGGCCACTTCCCGCTACTCGCATACTAGTACTGTCTTACTTTAATTCTGAACCATTGTATCAAGTTTTTTGGCTTCATTGAGAACAATTCAAAGTCTTCATAGGTTCAAAACTTTTGTAAGACGGTACTAGAGCGCGTCGTGAACAAATCCAACCCTTTCTCGCACCACTGCCATCTTCTCCGACGCGATCGCGCGGGCTCGTTCAGCACCCCCGCTCAGAATGCGGAGCGCTTCCTCGTCGGAGAGCGCCTGAAACTTTCGTTGGAAGTTGACAAGGAAATCCGCCACCACATCGGCGAGGTCGCGCTTGAAATCGGCGTATCCCTTTCCGTGAAATTTTTCTACGACGTCCTTCGTTGGAATATTTCCAAGAAGCGAGTACATATTGATGAGATTCTTGAGCGCGGGTTTGTCATCGGCATAGACAATGTCCGTCCCCGAATCCGTCACGGCTTTCATAATTTTCTTCCGCGCCATGTCCGGACTGTCGAGAAGCGCCACGTAATTGTACTCGCTCGTCGCCGACTTCGACATTTTTTTCATCGGATTGTCGAGTCCCATAATACGCGCACCCTCTTTGTGCACCTTCGCTTCCGGAATCACGAATGTTTCACCGAATTGCCGATTGAATCGACGTGCCAATGTTCGCGCAAGTTCAAC
>CAZJZN010000081.1:0-1691 GCA_964550545.1 uncultured Bdellovibrionales bacterium | reverse complement strand
TATATGAGAAAAATTCTTTTTTGCGATCGACGAACCAAGAGAAGGAGTTTCTTGAAAATGGCATGATAAGATATCTCACTCACTTCCTCATTCCCGACTCACGACGCCAAATTCATTGAGGCGTACGGTGCGCGCAGCGCCGCCGGACGCGGTAATGGAAACCGTCGCCGAAGCGGACGGCGCCCCCGAAACGCGAGCGAACGTCGTCTCGGTAAACCCGGTTATCGAGACAGTGGACGGAATTGAAACGCGACGATCGGCGCTCGCGTCGCGTGTCGCGAAATTTGCGCCGCGAAAAAGAACTATTCCAGCTCCATCAATCGCAACTCCCCATGACGAGTCGTCTTTTCCCGCGAGGGAAAATCCGGAGGCGTTCCGGAGAGAAAACGCGAGGCGATCGGCTGTCTCGGCAACCGCATCCTGCAATACGAATCGACTATAGAAGGCGGGCGCCATTCCCGCAAGCGTGAGAAAAATGCCCACCGTGAGCAAAAATTCAATCAGCGTAAACCCGCGAGAAGACCGAGGCATCATAGAAGTGTTTTTCTCTATCGCTGGAGTGATCCGGTGAGTGAATAGATTGGCGTGATAACCGAGAGCGCGATAAAAAGAACGATCCCCGCGATGACAAAGAGGAGCGCCGGTTCAAGGATCGTCGCGAATCGACGCGCCGTCGCATCCACCTCCTCATCAAAGAATCGAGAGAGAAAGAAAAAACTCTCGTCCAATTTTCCCGTTCGCTCCCCAACCGCCACCATCTTGACGGCAAGAGGGGGTACTCGTCGAAAGCGTTTCCGTTCAAGAAGCGCGGAGAGTTCGGTTCCGGTCGCGACACCCTCCTTGAGTTCCCGAGCATACCGCTCAAACACGCGATTCGAAAGGCTCCGTTCCTCGACACCGAGCGCATGGACCAAAGGAAGCCCGCTCTTCATCATAATACCGAGTCCGCGAAACAATCGCGCGAGCGATACGTTTCTCAAGAAAAGTCCCAGAACGGGGATCGAGAGGAGAAACTCGTGCCACCAGGGTTCGATCCGACGGAGACGAACCAAAAAGCGAACCCCGAAAAGTATGAGTCCGAGCCCGATGAAAATTTCGACACCGTGATCCTTCATCAGCGCGGCAAACCACATCAGCGCTTGAGTCGAAAGAGGAAGCGTCACATCGAGCGACGAAAAAAGATCGAGAAGTTTCGGCAAAATGAAGAGACTGATGAGAATGCCGAGCACCAAGGACGCTCCGAGAATAAGAAGCGGGTACAACAAAATTCCCTGTATTTTCTTTCGAAGAAGAGCTTCTTTGGAAAGTTGTTTCGATAAGAATTCCAAGTTCTCGGAAAGCGTCCCCGACTCTTCACTCACTTCGACAACGCTCACAAAAAACGGGTCGAAGTCTTCCGGGTGCTTCTGAAGCGCTTCAGAAAGTTTTTTCCCACTCTCAACATCGGTCGAAACCAAAGAAAGCAATTTCCGGAACGAAGGTGACGATGTTTCCATCTCGAGAATACGAAGCGCCTCGGCAAGTGAGATGCCGCTTTTCATCATCATAGAAATGTGTCGCGCAAAAAGCGCTCGTTCGGAAAGGCGGATATGAGAAGAAAACATAGGAGAAAATGAGAGCACGTCTTAAAAGTCTGTTTTTCTGGAGAAAATTGTTTTTTTGCGGCTTTCCTACCTACCGGCAGGCAGGCG
>CAZJZN010000080.1:0-1787 GCA_964550545.1 uncultured Bdellovibrionales bacterium | reverse complement strand
GAAAAGCATAATCATACTAAATGGAGGGAGTATGCGCATACACAAACAGAGCGTTCCGTTCGAAAGTCGGACGCAGATTGACTTCATCGATATCACGCAAAGTATTCGCGACATCGTAAGGGATTCGAGTATTCGGCAGGGGCACGTGACGATCTTCGTGCCGCATACGACGATGGGCATCGTGATCAATCACAATGAACCCCTCCTCCTTCAGGATTTTATGCGCATTCTCTACAAGGTGGCGCCGGTTGATGATCACTATTCGCACGACCTTTTCGAGATCAGGAAGGAGCGACCGTCCGATGGGCGCAGTAATGGACATTCCCATTGCAAGGCGCTTCTCATTGGGTCAAGCGAAACGATTCTCGTGGAGCGAGGCGATCTCATTCTCTCACCGCTTCAGAGTGTTTTTGCGATCGAATTCGATGGCGCCCGGAAACGCGATGTTATCGTGCAGGTGATGGGAATATAGGGAAGGAATAGGGAACAAAGAGCAATAGACCTCTTTCAAAAGTAGCTGTTTTGTTAAAAAATAGAATTTCCTTCTTTGTTCGTCATTCCCGTGAAAACGGGAATCCAGTCACCACTTGCTGAATATAATCTCTCTACGAAAAAAGTCTGTAGCGTGCTTTCTAAAAGCTGGTGGAACCTGGACCCCCGCCTTCGCGGGGGTGACGGGTTTGGATGGTCTTCCAACAATGTTATTATAAAAAAGTTTTGAAAGATGCCTAATGACCAACTTTCAATGATGCGGAAAATACTCTTTGGATTTCTGTTT
The DNA here is from genome assembly GCA_964550545.1 of uncultured Bdellovibrionales bacterium. Lineage (GTDB taxonomy): Bacteria > Patescibacteriota > Minisyncoccia > Moranbacterales > UBA1568. Next base: position 1,009 of record CAZJZN010000080.1, on the reverse strand, counting down.
TTGGTCGTTCTCGCCGGCATCGGAGCCGGTGTTTTTCTGTATCGAGCAAAAACGGTGCGAAGCGAATTTGTCGGGGAGCGCGTATTTCATATTGAGACAAATGAAGACATTCTCTCTATCGCGGACCGACTCGAGAGCGATGGGCTCGTTCGATCGAAGTGGTATTTTCTCTGGAGCGCCTGGCGGATGGGGCTTCGAGGGAATGTTCAGGCGGGAGACTTCGTGATTTCCGGAAAACGGACGGCGGGCGAAGTGGTCGCCACACTCCTTTCCGAGGAAGGAAAGCCGAAAGAAATAACGATCACGTTCCCGGAGGGGTGGACGGCGGAAAAAATGGCGGCGCGCCTTTCGGCGAATCAATTTGACGGTGAACAATTTCTCGCGCTCGTGAAGTCGCCGAAGGAAGAATGGCGAGATCGTTTCCCGGTACTCGAAACGCTTCCGAGGGGCGCCGCTCTCGAAGGGTTTCTTTTTCCGGATACCTACACTTTTTTTCTTGATGCGACACCGGAAGATATCATTGCGAGTATGCTCCGGAATTTTGAGAAGCGCTTTACGAGCGATCTTCGCGCGGAGGCGAAGCGGCAAGGAAAAAGCGTTTTCGATATCGTGATTATGGCGAGTATCGTCGAGCGGGAAATCGGAACGGCAAATCAGGCGATCGAGACGATTGCGCGGGATCGAAAGATGGTGAGCGATCTCTTTTGGCGGCGACTCAAGAATGGTCAGCGACTCGAGAGCGATGCGACGCTTGCCTACGCGCGCGGCGAATCCAAAGTTCAGCACTCGATCGAGGAGACCCGATTCAATTCTCCGTACAATACCTATGAAAACGTGGGGCTTCCGCCCGGACCCATTGCCAATCCGGGGCTCCTCTCGCTCCAATCGGCGCTCTTTCCGGAGCCCAACACATTCGTGTTTTTCCTGAATAATCCTGAAACCGGCGAAACATTTTTCGCGGAGACCTTCGAAGGACACCAACGAAACAAAGTGCGGAATGGTTTGTGAT
>CAZJZN010000079.1:0-1900 GCA_964550545.1 uncultured Bdellovibrionales bacterium | reverse complement strand
TTCCCGAAAAAGCTCTGCCGATTCTTTTGAATTTGAAACTTTTTTAACACGCTCTAAGTTTCTTACTGTACCACGGATTTCTTTTTGGAAGAAATCGCCGTGGGAACGGTGCCTTGACAGCTCCCGTCTCTTGCGATAGAGTGGAACAAAGCTTTGAAAAAGCCTCTTTTTATGCTTACGATTCGATTCAACAGAACGGGAAGGAAGAATCATCCGAGTTTCCGGGTGGTACTGCAGGAGCACACAGTGGCGCCCGGCGGTCGCCATGTGGAAATTTTGGGGAGTTACGATCCCGCTTCCAAAAAAACAGTGTTGCGAGGGGAGCGTATACAGTACTGGATAGGAAAAGGCGCTCAAGTTTCGGATTCCGCGCACAACCTTCTTATTCGAGAGGGCGTTGTGGAGGGGAAGAAGCGTGCCGTAAAAATGCCGAAGCCGGTCGCAAAGCAAGAGGAGATAGCAGTAACTCAGGCGGCAGAAGGAAAAGCTCCGAAAACCGAAGATACGGCAGAGGAGAAAACGGTAGCGTAGGCGTGAATGAGGGGGTCTCCGTTAACAATACAGAAATATTTCCCAGGACATGAGGTGTCTTCTCGCTTTCGCGAGGAGTGGAAATCCTCACGAGGAAATGGCGTGAATGATTTTTTCTTTGCGTCGTTTTTTCAAGTGTCCGCGGAATGCGGATTTTTTGTTTTTGAAAAATTGAGAGCCTGCCTGAAAACCCTCTTTCGTCGCGAGATTTTCAAAATTTTTTGTAGCCAAAATTTGGAAATCGTAGCAGAATATGGAGTTTTCAGACAGGCTCTTAGAGGGGAAGTGGTCGAATTTCCCGAGGTAAGGAGAAATAGGTATTTTGTTGACGATTATTATGCAGACAAAGAAACAGAAAGAGGAAATTGTGGCACAGGTGACGGAATGTCTCCGGGAGTCGAAATCTATCGTGTTTGCCGAGTATACGGGACTCACCGTGAAAGAGTCGATGGAACTTCAGCGGGAAATGCGCAAAGCGGGTGGATCGCTCCGCGTAATGAAGAAGACGCTCCTCTCGATTGCACTCAAGTCGGTTGGAATTTCGGTTGATGCAACCGAGCTTCCCGGACAGATCGTGACCGCGTTTTCACCGGACGAGGTTTCGGCGGCAAAGACGCTCACGGAATTTTCGAAGAAACATAAAGCGCTGGTGGTTTCATCGGGAGCACTTGGAGAGAAGGCGCTCTCAAAGGAAGAAGTTTTGGCGCTTTCCAAACTTCCTTCGCTTCTCGAACTCCGAGCGATGCTGGTTGGGACGATTCAGGCGCCCATTTCCGGATTTGTTCGGACGTTGTCGGGGAATATGTCCGGATTGGTTCGCGTGCTCCAGAAAGTGTCGGAATCAAAGAATTAGGAATCGAGAAGGAAGAATGTGGCGATATGTTCAAATTTTTCATTCGAAGTTCCTCGAGTATTATTGGTAATTCATAATGATATCCTTATGACTGAAGAAAAAAAGGCGATTGAGGAGAAGAAGGAAGCGGCAGTAGTTCCGGCGAAGTTTGAGAAGCTCGTGTCGGAAATCGAGAAGATGAGCGTGCTCGATCTCTCGGAATTGGTGAAGGTACTTGAAGAGAAATTCGGTGTGTCGGCGGCGGCGCCCGTTATGATGGGTGGTCCGGTCGCGGCGGCGGGAGCGGCGGAAGCTCCGGCGGAAAAGACTGAGTTCGATGTTGAACTCACGGCGGCAGGTGGACAGAAGATCAATGTGATTAAGGCGGTTCGTGAAATTACCGGACTCGGACTCAAAGAATCCAAGGACTTGGTGGATGGCGCGCCCAAAGTGGTGAAGGAAAAGGTGGCGAAGGCGGATGCCGAAACTATGAAGAAGAAACTTGAAGAAGCCGGCGCAACCGTGACATTGAAGTAG
>CAZJZN010000078.1:0-1912 GCA_964550545.1 uncultured Bdellovibrionales bacterium | reverse complement strand
TTACAAGGAGTTGTCTCGGGCGGGTAGGGTCGTAGCTTCCGGGGTCGCCCGCGTGGGTGTAGAAGGGAATGAGTGCGTTTGTCAGCATCAGGTCGCCCCCGCGGATCGTCACAAAGCTCCCCTGGAGGCTCATATGCCCGGTTTTGACCGACTTGACCTCGTGTCCAAGCAACTCAATGCCCGCCTCGATCGTCTCGAGGAGTTCATAGTCAAACCGTGCACGTTTATTGATGGCGATGGTGGTCATAGGAGTGCTCTTGTTGTGTACTCTAGCACGAATCGTGAGCGAGGCAAGTCGGGTATTGACGCAAGCTCATTTTGGTGATTCAATGAGAATGTTCTTTTCTGATGAATCGGAGAAGATCAAAGTGAGTTTTTTCCCAACATGACTTTGCTAAAAAAGGAGAGAATCGTGTCTCACGTGGCGATTGTTGTTTTTGCTTTTGGTCAGCCTTCCACTACTGTTCCGAATACCTACTTAGCGGAATTGGCAAAAGAGATTTCTCTTGAAGAAGACAATGCTCCTATTTATACACAGAGGGATATTGTCATTCCGGAAAGAGGTTCTATTCGTGTTTATTATTTTCCCAAGGAAGAATTGTGGAATCCGCCACCAACTCTGAGAATAGCTCGATGGTTTGCGAAGTATTCTTTGGAAGATACTCAAAGAGTCATTATCGTGGCGGCAGAACCACACTTTCGTCGTGTTTGTAGGGATATGGAGTATGTGATCAGGGAAGAAATGGGTATGCAGGTAGGTATGCTTGGAGTGAAGCTTGAATTTCCCGGCGTTCTTCTTGAACAAGGAAATCACGCATGGTTTTGTTCGGAGTCTACACAAAAGCGTACGACATCATGGTGGCGATGGTGGTTGAGGGAACTCCCGCTTCGTCTGTTGCCTCTGTGGCTCTATGTTCGCGTGGCTTCTTAGATATTTCACGGAGTGAAACACAAAAGGCGCTCCTTTCTGTACGTGCTCATTTCTTAGTTTTGTTCCTTGCCCCAAACATTGCTTTGGGGCTTTTTTCTTTTCCTCTTTTCATTTTGACCGCGCTCCGCTAGGATGGGGGTATATGAAGGATGCTATTCAATCATCGGTGACGCGAGCGGTCAGCTCTCTGTGCGAGGAAGGAGTTTTTTCGGTTTCCGAAATGCCGACGGTTGAGGTGTCGTTTTCGAAGGATGATGCGTATGGGGATTTTACGACCACTGTTGCGATGGCGCTTGCGCGAGTTGCCAAGAAATCGCCCCTCGAGATTGCCGACCATATCAAGGAACAACTTTCTCGCGATGCCGAAATGAAAGCGTTTCGGATCGAAACGGTGTCGCCGGGGTATCTTAATTTTTCCTATACCGAAGCGGCGCTTTCGGAGATGGTGGCGCGTATTCTCGCGGAGGGAGTGGCGTTTGGTTCGGAAAAAGACAAGAAACCGGGAAAGATTCTCCTCGAATATATTTCCGCCAATCCGACGGGACCGCTTCATATCGGGAATGCGCGCGGCGGATTTTTGGGAGACGCGCTCTCGAGAATTTTGGAAAAGGCGGGATATGACGTCTCGACCGAATACTATGTGAACGACGCCGGGGAGCAAGTGCTGAAACTGGGGCACAGTGTTTTGAAGGATAGTGAAGCCGTGTATGGAGGGGAATACATAGAGACGCTCAATGAAAAATTAATCCGCCATATGGCGGATAAAAATGAAAAATTAGAAGATTCAAAGTCGGATCCGCGAGCAGTGGGGGAGTGGGCGGGAGAGAGGGTGTTGGAAGAATACATCAAGAAAACGATCGCGGAGAGGATGAATATTTCATTCGATCTGTTTGTGTCGGAGAAGGAAGATATCGTCGAAGCGGGACATGTCGATCGAGCCATTGAAATTTTCAAAGAAAAGAATCTGACCTTCGAAGAAGA
>CAZJZN010000077.1:0-2088 GCA_964550545.1 uncultured Bdellovibrionales bacterium | reverse complement strand
CGTTCGGAATTCTAAATTTCAAATGTCAAATTTCAAAATAATGTCAGAATTTCAAAAAACATGAAATTTTTTGAAATTTATTCATTAAAAAATTCATTTGAAATTTGAAATTTATCATTTAAAATTCCCCCTCACCTCACTCATTCCCCAATTCTACATACTTCGTCGGCACGACCGCATTGGAAACAAGAAGCGCCTCAAGGAGTCGGGAAAGCGGCACGGTCGCAACGCACGTCACCGTATCCGCACTCCCATAATAGACAAAGAGCGTCTCGTCCTTCACCACCGCGCCGCAACTGTAGACAATATTCGGTTTCGATCCTTCTCGTTCATACCAGACCGACGGCTCAAGAATGGGTCCTCGCGATCGAGCGATCACTTTGGACGGATCTTTCTTATCGAGAAGCATCGCACCCAGCTTATAACCACAGTCGCGCGTCGTCGCATGATAGAGCACGAGCCATCCCTCCTTGGTTTTGATAGGCGAAGGTCCGACACCGCGCACGAGGAGTTCCCATCGACCCTTGAGCGGCGCCTTTGAGTGCTCGCTCTTAATAAATGTCTCGCCGTCAAAATCAAGACTGTCAAAGTAATCGATTCGAACTTCGGGACTGATACTATGAAGAATGGCGAACTTCCCTTTGATTTTCTCCGGAAATATCGTCCAGTTTTTGTGGATTTCTCCGGGCGGAGAAATCATCACCGGTCGTGACCAATTCCACTTCCGCGACAAAAAATCATCAAGTGAAATTTTGGAAAGAGCGACTCGTGGAAAATTATATCCGTCAAAAGCGGTATAGGTCATATAGAGCATATCGTCGACGCGGGTGATTTTCGGGTCTTCGCTCCCCGCCCAGCTTCCACCGGAAGAATACGGCGTTGCACACTTTTCAACAACACGAGTTACACGCACATCATCAAGCGTGGGCGATGAGACATAGATGGGTCTATCAAGTCGCTCATCAATCGAAAATCCATCTCGACTCGATGCGTACCCAACCGTCGAAAGTCCGTTTCTTCCGATCGCGCGATAGAGAATATGCACCTGTCCGTCATCGGAGAGAAACGCCGCCGGATTAAACACCTCGCCCGCTTCCCAATCATGCTCCTTTTGCGGACCAAGAATGGGATTTCCGCGATATCGCTCGAGTTTCATTTCTCCCGTCGCAACCGAGACGGACTTCCCGCGAGATACTTTCCAAAATTTTACAATCTCCTCGACCAAAAGTCGCCCATCCACCTGCCAATAGAGAAGCACCTTCTCTTTCTTGGGAACTGCTCCGACAAACCGGATATCTTTGCCGCGCCACTCCTCGGGTTCTTGCCAAAGCGCTTCTTCCGTTCGCCACAACACTTTCTTTGGATCATCCTTCCCGACAAGCGCCGACCCCAACACTCGCCGACCGGAAGTGCTCTCAGAAATGTAGAGAATAAGAATGCCGTTTCCCGCCGGAAAAGCGCCCGCTATCAAAAGTTTTCCATCGTCAAAATATCCGTCTCGGGGGCGAAGAAGCGCGGTACGCCGTACATTCCAATGTTTCAAGTCCGATGAAAACGCAAGCTTGATCGCTCGCTCACCAAAAAAGAATACATGTCCGGCATCGCCCTCTTGAAGAGAGACGACGACGCCAAGCTCTCGGACATCCCGTATTTCCGAAATGCGACTCCATTCGACACCATCGTACGAAATTCCGGAAAATATCTTGAAGGATCCGTCCGACTGTTTCTTTTTGTAACACAAAAAAAACGAGTCTCCCGATATGGAGAGTGAAGACACCCGAAACGTTTCGGAAATATCCGGATGTATCCGAAGACTTCCCAAAAGCTTCGAAAAAATCATTTCTTCGCCCGACGACGAAAACCGAGCGCCATCCGCGCCCCTCAAAATGGCAATCGGTCGGTTCGCCTTCCCTTCCGCATCGCGCACAAATAGGAAAATCTCATCCCCGACCGCCGCCGATCCGAGAACCAGACGCTCCAAGGCTTCTCCCATACAAATCTGATAAGTGTCTTTATTGTATCACGAAATCAAAAAAGAAGTTTCTCTCCTCCTGTCAAGAACGTTCGAGTTTTGCGCATTCGACATCA
>CAZJZN010000076.1:0-2257 GCA_964550545.1 uncultured Bdellovibrionales bacterium | reverse complement strand
CCGAAAAAGCTCTGCCGATTCTTTTGAATTTGAAACTTTTTTAATATACTCTTAAATAAATCTTATGCCGGAAGCTTCAAAAACCAGAGTCGTGTTCATGGGAACGCCCGTATTTGCCGAAACAATGCTTCGTTCGCTCGCTGAAGCGCACTATGACATCGTCGCCGTTTTTACTCAACCGGATAAACCTTCCGGACGCAATCAAGAAGTGATCGAGAGTCCCGTGAAACTTTTTGCCGCATCCAAGAATATTCCCATCGAACAGCCGGGGAAACTCGACGATTTGACAATTGAGAAGTTTCGTTCCTACAGCCCGGACATCGTCATTGTCGCGGCATATGGAAAGATTCTTCCCGAAAAAATGCTTGCTATTCCACCTTTCGGATGCATCAATATTCACGCGTCGCTTCTTCCTCGATGGCGCGGCGCCTCCCCCGTTCACAATGCGATCCTCGCCGGCGATACCGAAACCGGTATCACCATTATGCAGATGGATGCCGGTATGGACACCGGTCCTATCCTGGCGACAAAATCGCTTCCTATCGCTCCTCTCGATACCACGACAACGCTGCTCCCCAAACTCGCTTCTCTCGGTTCAGAGATCCTTCTTTCAACGCTTTCCCGGTGGATTAAAAAGGAAATCGAAGCAACTCCGCAAGACGCAAGCAAGGCGACGCTCTGCCAACTCATCGAGCGAGAAGATGGAAAAATTTTCTGGAGCGAAAGCGCCGAAACACTCTTCAATCGATACCGAGCACTCTCCTCATGGCCGGGAGTGTTCTCTTTCTGGAGAAAAGACGGGTCACTCCTTCGTCTCAAATTTCACGAAATATCTCTCCAACGTCACAGCCCGGAAACACAACACTCACTCGGACAAGTATTCGAAATTGGCGACAGTATCGGCATTCAAACCGGAAAGGGCGTCATTATTGTACAAATGATCCAAATGGAGGGAAAATCCCCCACTCCCATCGCCGATTTCATTCGCGGCTACCCGGATTTCATCGGATCCGTGCTCGAATAACCCTCCACCTATTTCTAAGAGTCTGTCTTAAAAGCTTCACAAGACTGAAAATTTGAACATTTTTCTGGAGAAAATTGTTTTTTTGCGGCTTTCGAACGCAGTGGAAGACAAGCAAAAAAATAATTTTCTCCAGAAAAACAGACCTTTAAGACACGCTCTAAAACGTATCTTTCCCGACCCCGTCTTTTCAGGAGAAAAAACTGAAGAGAATCTTTCTCAAGAATTTTTATGTCTTCGACCACAGGTTCACGAGATGCGATAGCTGTCCTTCTTGGACTCAGCTTGGTTGTCGGCATCGGCGCGTGGTCGGTATTTCGCCTCACGCATACTTCCAAAACCGAATCATCCGATACGGAAGAAACCGCACCCGATGTCGCTCGCGACTTCCGCACATTTTCTCGAGATGATCTTCGCGATATCGTACTCGGGAAAAAAGCGGATAGTCAGCACGTCATCATCGCCGATACGCGTCCAGCATCCCTCTGGGCGGAGGAACACATCATTGGGTCTCAGAATTTCCCCATCGAAGAAGCGGAACAATTTTTGCAGTCGTCTCTCCGCGATCAGGAAATCTCTTGGATTATTGTCGCTCCCGATTCGCACTCCGCCGGACGTTTCGTTACCCTTCTCCGATCCCGAGACATAGCAAACGAGCGCATCGCCGTCCTCGAAGGCACCTACGAAAAATGGAAAGAAGATACCGGGCTCATCGTCAAAAAGGCCGATCCCTCCTCGCCGGTCGACGTAACCAAGGTTCGATTCGCCTCACCGGAAGAAGCCAAGGAACAGATTGGTCGTGGCGGACAGTGGTTCATTCTCGATACACGCTCTCCCAATCAATTTTCCGAGAGTCATATCGCGGGCGCCACCAATATCCCGTTTACAAAAATCGAAGAGAAGCGGCACACCATTCCCTCATCCGTCTCCATCTTGGTCTATGGCACCGATGATCGGGAAAGCTTTTCTGCCGGCGTACTCCTCTTCGATCTCGGATTTTTCAATACCACCACCCTCTCAACCGGCTTCACCGAATGGAAAACAAAAGGCCTCCCGATAAGCGAACGATAAAATATTCCAAACCGCAAGATTCACACAAAGTAAACGCATCAAGCACTCCTCTCTTTGGGCAGTACAAGGCATCACATCGCCATAGGATTCACTCCATTCCATCAAGCATGCTTCATAAATAGTCAGACTCGAGCGTTCCATCACTGCAAATAAAAAACAAGGCTT
>CAZJZN010000075.1:0-2272 GCA_964550545.1 uncultured Bdellovibrionales bacterium | reverse complement strand
ATCAACTTCCCCGCGCACATCTCTCGCGCTTTCGCATTTCATCAATCGCGCGCGAAGGTTGGACGCGCCGGGGAAACCGTTTGCATACGCTTTGTAATGCTTTTTCATCAAATCGAAACTTTTTGCATCGCCCCAAGTCGCTTCGTAGAGTTCCGTGTGTTCAACCAGCGCCGAGAGTTTTTCTTCCACCGTTACCGATTTCCCCGATCGGTCGAAGAGCCAAGGGTTTCCAAATATCGCGCGCCCGAGCATAATACCGTCCGATTTCGTTTCTTCCGCCTTTCGCCTCGCGTCCGCGAGGTTTCGCACATCGCCGTTTCCGAGAACGATCGTCCCCTTTCTTTGCGCCATCTCAACAATTTTTGGCAAAAGTTCCCAGTGTGCCGACACATCGGAGAGCTCCTTCTTGGTTCGAAGGTGTACCGTAAGCGCCGCGATACCGGTTTCGAGAAGCGCCGGAATCCACGTATCAATTTCAATCGCATTCCACCCGATGCGCGTTTTTACGCTGACCGGAATCCCTCCCGATCCTTCCGTGGTCGCGAGAACAATATCTCGAGCGAGCGAGACATTTTTTAGAAGCGAAGCACCCGCTCCCTGTTTCAGAACCGCTTTGTCCGGACACCCCATATTGATATCAATTCCGTCAAAGCCGAGAGAGGCGACAAGTTGCGCCGTTTCAAAAAAGTGTTTCGGCGTCGCCCCAAAGACCTGCGCCACAATCGGTCGCTCGATATCCGTAAATCGTAGATCGCGAAGAAGCGCGTCTCGCCCCGCAGAGCACAGCCCGTCGCACGAAACAAATTCCGTCCAAAAGACATCCGGCTTCGCGCGCCGCGCAATGACCTGCCGGAATACCGTATCCGTCACCCCCGCCATCGGCGCGAGCGCAAAAAACGGTCTCGGAAGGTGTGTCCAAAAGTTTTTTGGCATATCGGGAAAGTATAGGAAAACTTCCGAAAGAAGGCAACTCCCAACTTGACAATGAAACTTCGCACCCCTATACTCAAAATCGGACTAAATAAGTCCGTGTTCTATGAAAGTATCCAAAAAAGCCTCCTATGGGCTCCGCGCGCTTGCGGGAATAGCTCGGTATCCGGAGGGCATCTCGGCGCACGCGCTCGCGGAAGAAGAGCGCCTTCCCGAGGACTACCTCGAAAAAATCCTCCAGCACCTGAAACGCGCCGGATTTGTCGTATCGCAAAAAGGCGTCCGCGGCGGCTACGCCCTCGCCAAGCCCCCCGAGACGATTACCTCATGGAGCATTATCGAGACACTCGACGGCGGATTCAAAGAAACGCCGCATCCCGCCTTCCCGGGATTTTCCAAACATTCACCCGCCTGTCCCATAATGACACACTGTCAAACCAAAAACGTATGGAAACAACTCGAAGACATCGTTCGAAACACCCTCTCCAAAATTACCCTGGCAGATCTTGGAAAGCAATGATTAAAATGACCAATTTTTAATTTTTGAATTTTTAAATAATTCTCAGATAACTGAATGTTAAAATTCAAACATTCAATCATTCTTTCAAAAATTCAAAAATTTGTCATTAAAAATTTTCTTCAGAGTCATGCTCCATCTCAAACATCTCTCCGCTTCGATTGATAACAAAGAAATCCTTCGGGATATTTCTTTCTCGTTCGAGCGAGAAAAAACATACGCGCTCTTGGGACCAAACGGCTCCGGAAAATCAACACTCGCGGGTGCCATAATGGGAAACCCCGCCCTTTCATTCGATCCGACATCGGATATCGTTTTCGAGGGCGCTTCTCTTCTTGCGCTCTCTCCTGACAAACGCGCGCGTCTCGGCGTGTTCGCCTCCCTCCAGTCTCCCCCCGCGCTTCCCGGCGTCTCGACGGTCTCCCTTCTCCGCTTCGCCCTCCCCGACGCCGACCCGCTCGAAACGAGACGCCGGGCCGAAGCCTTTGCCGCGGAACTTGCGATTGCGCCATCACTTCTCTCGCGCGGACTCTATGATGGATTCTCGGGCGGCGAGAAGAAAAAATTCGAAACACTCCTCTGGGCGATGCTCCGTCCGAAAATCTCCTTCTTCGACGAGCTCGATACCGGTGTCGACGTCGACGCACAAAAGATTATTGCCGGATTTTTGAAAACGCACCGAACACCCGAGCAAACATTCGTCTTCATCACACACTCGACCGCCTTCTTGGATGCGCTTCCACCGGATGAGACGCTCGTTCTGAAAAATGGCACCATCGAACGCATCGGCGACGGCGCGCTCGCGCGACGCATCATCGAGGAAGA
>CAZJZN010000074.1:0-2274 GCA_964550545.1 uncultured Bdellovibrionales bacterium | reverse complement strand
CCGAAAAAGCTCTGCCGATTCTTTTGAATTTGAAGCTTTTTTAACACGCTCTAAGGCTCTTTTCCGGAAGTGTTAAAAAGATCTTTCTTGATCCGGCATTGACAAGACGCTCTTTTTCGAGTACTTTGGATATATTAAGAGCCCGAAGGGGCTCTTTAAAAAAGCCGAAATATGCAAAAAATAGCCTCTTTTCTCCTCTCCGCAAAAACGGAAGCGCTCAAGATCAATTGGCCGTCTCGGGAGCAAGTTGTGCGGTATACGCTCATCGTGCTCGGAGTTTCCGCCGCCGTCGCGGCGATTCTCGGAACACTCGACTCGTTTTTTGGTATGCTTTTCAAAAAACTGATACTTGGCGCGTAATGTACGGTACTTGAGAATTTTTTCCGAAAAAGCGGGCTTTTTTAAACCGCTCTCATATCTTCTATTCTTATGGCAAAGCAAACGCAGCATCACGGACGGGCATGGTATGTGCTCCATACCTATTCCGGCTATGAGGACAATGTTTCTCGAAACTTGAAACAGCGCATCGAGTCAATGGGGATGCAGGAGTTCATTTTCGATGTGATGGTTCCCAAGGAAAAGAAGATCAATATGAAGAACGGGAAGCGCGTGATGGTGGAGGAGCGCATTTATCCCGGATATATTTTGGTGGATATGATTGTGACGGACGCGTCGTGGTATGTGGTGCGCAATACGCCGAATGTCACCGGCTTCATCGGTCTTGGTACGACGCCGACGCCCGTCGATCCGAAAGAAATCGATATGCTCAAAAAGCGGATGGGTGTCGAGGAACCGAAGTTCAAAATCGATGTTCGCAAGGGGGATCCGGTCAAGATTGTCGATGGTCCCTTTAAGAATTTCGACGGTCGCGTGAGCGAAGTGGACGAGGCGAAGGGTAAGGTGAAAGTGCTCGTGTCGCTTTTCGGTCGCGAGACTCCGGTCGAGCTCGACTTTTTACAGATTAAGAAAGCGTAGAATAAGAATGTAGAATTAAATTCGAAGAATTGGGTGAAGAGAAGAATTGAGAGTAGAGGCGTTCTCGTGTGACCGCATTTCCTCCATTCATCATTCCCCATTCTCTTTATCTCCTATGGCAAACGTCAAAACCGTTATCAAGCTCCAGATTCCCGGAGGAAAAGCGAATCCGGCACCACCCGTGGGACCGGCCTTGGGACAGCATGGTCTCAATATCCAGGATTTCTGTGTGAAATTCAATGAGGCGACCAAGGACAAGATGGGTGATATCATCCCGGCGGAAATTACCGTCTTTGAAGATCGAACCTTTACGTTTGTCTTAAAGACGCCGCCCGCCGCCGAGCTTCTCAAGAAGGCCGCGAAGGCCGCGAAGGGCGCCGCGAATCCTCTGAAAGACAAGGCGGGATCGGTGACGAATGATCAGCTTCGCGAAATCGCAACCGCCAAAATGGTAGATTTGAACGCGAACGATGTCGAAGCGGCGATGAAGATCATTGCCGGCACCGCCCGCAGTATGGGCATCAAGATAGAAGGATAAGCAATAATTTTTATATTTTGTGGGAGCCTTGATCGAATCGGGGCGTTTGCACCACGAGACGCATATGAAACACGGGAAAAAATATCGCGCGCTCGCCGAGGGGCGGGAGGCGGAAACGGTATACGAAGCGGAAGCGGCGATCGCTCTGGTGAAGGAGAAGCCGCTCGCGAAGTTTGATGAAACGATCGAGATGCACTTTCATCTCGGTATCGATCCCAAGAAAACCGATCAGCTGGTTCGCGGGACGATTCTCTTTCCGAACAGTCTTGGCAAAGTGAAGAAGATAGCCGTGATTACCGCATCCAAAGCGACCGAGGCGAATGAAGCCGGCGCCGATGTTGTCGGAGGCGAAGAGTTGATTGCCGATATCAAAGAAGGAAAGCTTCTTCCCGGAACGCACTTCGATATTCTCCTTGCGACGCCCGAAATGATGCCGAAGCTCGCGCAGGTGGCAAAAATCTTGGGTCCCAAAGGCTTGATGCCCAATCCCAAAAACGAGACAGTGACGACCAAGATGAAGGACGCCGTCGTCGCGCTCAAAAAGGGAAGCAAAGCGAGTTTCAAAACCGACGATTCCGGAAACATTCATCAGTCAGTCGGCAAGGTATCGCTTCCCGCGGAACAGATTGCCGAAAACATTCATGCGCTCATCGATACCATTCAGCGACTGAAGCCGGATGGTCTCAAAGGACGATTTATCGTCTCCGCGACCCTCGCAACCACTATGGGCCCCGGCTTCCGCATTCAGATATAGGGTTCCC
>CAZJZN010000073.1:1162-2282 GCA_964550545.1 uncultured Bdellovibrionales bacterium | reverse complement strand
GTGGACCTGAGGGGAATCGAACCCCTATTTCCCGGATGCAAACCGGGTGCTCTACCACTAAGCTACAGGCCCCAAGAAAAACAAAAAATCCAAGACTCCCCCATTGTAGGCAAGAACCGGCAACTTGTCTATTCCGAAATTCGAAACAACGCCAAAGAGAATACAAAATCCCCAATTCTTTGGGAACTGGAGTATTTTGTTTTTCTGTTGGTGTTACCTCTTTTTTGAGGAGTGAAGAATGGAGATTTCCACTCTTATGTGAGATTCGCCGGATGAAGGGCGAGAGCAGTGATGTTGTCGGATTGTTTTTTGATTTTTGTTTTACATAGGCACGTATTTTTTCAGTTATGAAGGAAAACGATACATCGAGAGATTCCAGCGAAAGAGCGATCGACGAAGAGTTATACGAAGAACAATGCCCAGCGCCACCATTTCAAGTACACCAAAGAAAAGGAGTACGTCGGAAAAAGTTCGATCGGACGCGCTTCCCGAAACCATCGGCTCAACAAGATCGTTCCGGCTTACAGTGGAATCGAGAGAATCGACACGCTTTTCCTCCCGAACGGCAACGTGGGAAATCGGAGATACCGGAACCGTCGGAAGGCGTTCACCGAGTCGTGTTCCAAAAAGCTGAACCGTCAAAACAGTCGACTTTCCCTCAAGGACAACATCCCGAACCGCAACACCAATCTCCGCATATTTCGGCGACAGAATGTTCTCGCGATGCTTCACACTCGCCATCCAGGCACGTTGTTCACTCTCGGCATCGGAAAAGTGAATGGCGAGGTTTTCCCCGGCCGACTGATACTGGTACCCCGCCTGGTCGAAAAAGAACCACGGACGTGTTCCTTCGGGAGAGGTGTGTGCGAAATACCCCTTACGAGCCATATCATCCGCCTTTGCTTCCGCCGCAACGGAAAGCGTTTCGCTCCACGAAAGCTCCGGGATTCCCGCAAGAAAGCGGTCTCGATTGGTAAGACTGACGACTTCTTCAGGAGAAAATGTCGCCGCGAGCGAAGACGGGGAAATCATTAAACTGAACAAAAGAAACCCGAGCGCGGAGAAAGCCCGAGGAAAAGTGGCGATGTATTGTGAAAAAAAGTGTTTCATAGCGTATAAA
>CAZJZN010000073.1:0-1062 GCA_964550545.1 uncultured Bdellovibrionales bacterium | reverse complement strand
ATAGCGTATAAAATGAGAAAGCGGGTGCCAGAGCACCCGCTTTCTTTTCATTTACAAAGCCATTATACCCCAAAAAATACTCCGTGTCAAATTCCGGACGATTTTTGCAGAGAATCAAGAATACTCTTTGCCGCAATCGCCCCTTCGGAAGCGGCGGTGACAATCTGAGCAAACCGATTGGAATTCGTGGTAATATCCCCCGCCGCCCATACACCGGGAACCGTTGTTGACTGATCCGGAGCCGTTTCGACATATCCCAGTCGATCACGTTTCGCTCCGAGATCGGCGAGGAGCTTCGTATTCGGAAGCAGTCCGATTTCTACGAAGAGTCCGTCCACGGAAAGCTCCTCCTTCCCTTCAAACGGTCGATCAAGGAGAAGCTGTTCAAGTTTTCCGCTTCCACGAATTTCCCGCACATTCGTGCCAAGAATCAAGGATACGTTTGATTTTGAAGAAAGAAGATTTTGCCAAAACCGCTCCGCAATCATCGACACTTCCCGAACAATCACAAAAACATGTTTGCAAATGTCCGCCAAATAGACACCCGCTTCCGCCGCGGAATCTCCTCCGCCCACAACCGCAACCGTTTTTCCTTTAAAGAAGAACCCATCGCACGTAGGACAAAACGACACGCCCTTCCCCGCAAACTCCTTTTCACCCGGAATGCCCAGGTGTCGGTGTGCCGTTCCCGTTGCGACAAGCACCGTCTTGGACTGAAATCGCTTCTCTCCGGCGGATATATCGAATATGTTTCCGTTTTTTACGATTGATTCCACTGAGATCGGAAGAATTTCAACGCCGTAACTTTTTGCATGGTCCGCCATTTGCTCGGCAAACGCTTGCCCCTTGATTTCTTTGGTACCAATCCAGTTTCCCACATCAAACGTTTGAGTGAGGAGTCCGCCGGCGACTTCCCCCAACACCACATGCTTCATACCGTATCGAGACGCGTACACTGACGCCGAAAGCCCCGCAGGACCGGCGCCAATAATAATAAGATCGTACATAGAATGAAGAATGAAGAATGAAGAATGAAGAATGAAGAATGAAGAATGAAGAATG
>CAZJZN010000072.1:0-2544 GCA_964550545.1 uncultured Bdellovibrionales bacterium | reverse complement strand
CAGGCAGGCGAACGAAGTGGAAGACAAGCAAAAAAATAATTTTCTCCAGAAAAACGTTCAAATTTTCAGTTTTGTGAAGCTTTGAAAATAGGCTCTGAGAGAAGATAAAAAAACTTGATTGCTATTCTCTCGCCACCCGAATCACCTCGTCGATTGTGGTAATTCCCTGACGAACTTTTTCGAGACCATCTTCAATCATCGTGCGCATACCGGATCGCTTCGCCATTTCCTGAATCTCACTCGCCGTCGCGCGTTCCATAATGGCATGCCGAACCTGTTCATCAACCGAAAGCACCTCGAAAATTCCGACGCGTCCCACATATCCGCTCCCATGACAGAGCGGACACCCCTTACCTCGGTACACGCGAACCGTTGATTTCTTTGTCGACATCACGGATGGAAAAATATTTCGAATCATCTCTTCACTCAATTCTCCGCGAAGCGTCGAGAGTTCCACTTCTTCACTCACCCGACACGGTTCATGAATTTTCCGTACCAGTCTCTGCGCCACAATGACAGACACCGTCGAAGCGATGAGAAACGGTTCGATACCAAGATCGAAGAGTCGCGGCACCGTCGTCGCAGCATCATTCGCATGAATCGTCGAGAGTACCAGGTGTCCCGTCATCGCGAGATTGATCGCGATACCGGATGTCTCTTCGTCGCGAATTTCTCCAACCAAAATGATATTCGGGTCCTGACGCAGAATACTCTTCAATCCCGAAGCGAAGGTAAGGTTGGCGCGCTGATTCACCTGTATCTGATTGACACCTTCGATATCATACTCCACCGGATCCTCAATCGTCATAATATTCACATTGGGCTTGTTGAGAATCTTGAGAATCGCGTAGAGCGTCGTTGTCTTCCCGCTTCCGGTCGGTCCCGTCGAAAGCACCATGCCATGCGGCTTCCGATACGCCTCGGTAATCTTGGCGAGATCGCCCGCGGAAAATCCGAGCGTCGAAAGCGAAAATCGACGGACATGCTCGGCAAGGAGTCGAAGTACGACTTTCTCACCATCGGTCGTTGGCACGACCGAGAGCCGAATATCAATTGGCGCTTCACTTCCCTCAAGCGCGGCGCGAATTTTACCATCTTGCGGCACTTGATGCTCATCCGTTCGGAGCCGCGCGAGCACCTTGAGCCGCGCAATCACCTGTTCATGGATACGCGCCGAAAACGTAAGGATATCGTAGAGAATACCGTCAATTCGAAATCGAACCACGGAAGCTTTCTCACGCGGCTCGATATGAATGTCGGATGCCTTGTTTTGGTACGCGTAAAGAAAGAGCGTGTCCACGATGCGCACGATCGGAGCATCGAGTCCGAGAGTACCTTCCCGCACACTTCGCTCCGCGGTTTCGACATGACCCGACATCATTTCATCAAATGTCTTCCCGATATCCTTGGTATAGAGACCGAGTCCGAAGTCAATGTCCGATGCCGTCGCGAGAAAGACTCGAAGCGGCATTCCGGTTTTCTTTACGAGGAAATCGCAAATGCGAATATTCGTCGGGTCCTCCATGGCGACCGCCAAACCGCGCTCGTCACACGTAAGCGCGATAATACGCTCGGCGCGAGCGACCACCAAGGGAATCATGCGGAGCACATGATCCGAAATGACGATATCCGAAATTCTCACCACCGAAACACCGAGAATATCGCCCGCGATTTCCGCCGCCTCCCGTTCACTCAGATAGCCACCCGAAACCAGTGCGGAAAGGAAACTTTCCCCGTCCCGATCTGCCGAAGCGCGCACCCGAAGAAGCGCCTCCTCCGGCATAAGGCGCAATTCCTTCGCGAGACGAAGAACGGATTCGGAATCAATATGCATACAAAAGAGCCATCTATGACCGCGCGACTCTTTGTGCGGCGGATTTGAGCGCTTCCTCGACACTCTCTACCATCTGATGGATCGAGACATTGGATTTGATAATGTACTTGAAAACACCAAGCTCCTTTGCTCGTTCAATATCCTCCTCCTGTCCGAGGTTGGAGAGAATGATAACGGGAACATCCTTCAGGTCACTCTCTTCTTTGAGCTTTTTCAACACTTCAAACCCGTCCATCTCCGGCATAACGAGATCGAGAATGATGAGATTGGGGTGATGCTTCTTCAGAAGCTCAAGAGTCTCCGTGCCGTTTGAAGCAACCACTACGCCAAATCCCTCTTTTTCCAACTTCGTCCGATAGAGATTGGCATAAAACTGATCGTCTTCCGCAACCAAGAGGAGCGCTGTCTTCTGTTCCGCCGAAACCGGAGTTATTTCATCTACCATAACCAATGTGTTACAGATTATCTTTTTAACGTTTAAAAAATGCACGAACCAGAGTCTATTTCAAAAACTTCACAAGACTGAAATTTGAACGTTCTTAGGGCATCTTAAGAAAGTCCGCTTTTTCGGAAAAAATTATTTTTTGCTTGTCTTCCACTGCGTTCGCCTGCCTGCCGCCTGCCTGCCGGTAGACAGGGTAGGCAGGGTAGGCAGGAAAGCCGCAAAAAAACAATTTTTTCCAAAAAAGCTCCGTTAACTCTTTTGAGCT
>CAZJZN010000071.1:0-2588 GCA_964550545.1 uncultured Bdellovibrionales bacterium | reverse complement strand
GTCATCCGACTGGGCATCCGGTCGGATGACCGGATGAACCCTTTCGCTCCCCTTCACGCATTCACTTCGTTCATTTGTTGCGGGGGTGGGATTTGAACCCACGACCTTCTGGTTATGAGCCAGACGAGCTGCCGGACTGCTCCACCCCGCGATAATATATTCTTCCAACGTCTTTCAACAATACGAGAATGTGCCACTAAAGTCAAACGGTGGGCGTGCCAAGAGTCGAACTTGGGACCTCGACATTATCAGTGTCGCGCTCTAACCAACTGAGCTACACGCCCAAAAGAAACAAACACAACCGGGCGCATCCGGCTTTCCGTAAAAATACTACCAAAAAGACACAAAAAGAGCAAGACTCTTGCCAACAAGGAAAAAATATGCCAGTCTCCGCAGTAGCAGTCCCTTCCCAATTCAACCAGGAGACAAAGAATGACCAAGAAAGCAACTTCTCCTTTGGAAGATCCGAGACGGATCATTACATATGTTCTCGATGCCAATGTACTCTTGGACGATCCAACAGCGCTATTCCGTTTTCGAGAACACACCGTTTATCTCACAGAAGAGGTTCGTAGAGAACTTGATCGGTTCAAAAAAGGGCATTCCCAAATAGCTGCAAATGCAAGACAGGTGTTCAGATACCTCGAAGCACTCACCAATCACGTTCCTCTCCCTCTCAAGGAAGTACCTCTTGCGGGATTCCCAGATTTTTCGGCAACGGGAAAACTTCTGTTTCAAACCGAGTCGGTCCCGGAAGAACTCTTCAGGAGCTTCCCGGAGAGAACCGGGGACGATGCAATCCTCGCCGCAATACTCTCACTCAAGAGGAGTCACCCCGACCGATTGATCAAGCTCGTATCGAAAGATAGAAATTTCCGTATCAGCGCCCAAATACAAGGCATTGAAAGCGAGGGTTACTATCATGACTCTCGCGCGAGAGATATCGACCCTTTCTACACCGGCATCCAAGAGCTTCCGTATGATTTTTTGAAAAATCATACATTGGAACCCTCTGAAAGACCTTCGGAAAACGGTACTCGATTCTACAGATTCACTGGTCCGGTTGCTCCCACCCTCTTGGTAAATCAATTTGTCTACTGTGAGGGAGATGCTCCGTTTTACACGAGGGTTCTATCTGTCTCAGGGACAAGTGCGGAACTCGCGTCCATTACGGACTACACAAAGAGAAAAAATGCGGTTTTTGGAATAACCGCTATAAATCGGGAGCAAAGTTTCGCCCTCAACCTTCTCATGGACCCGGAAATCGAAATTGTTTTTCTGCTCGGAGCCGCCGGAACGGGAAAAACAGTTGTCACTCTGGCATCGGCATTCCTTCAAACCCTCACCCAGAAAATATATGAAGGGATCGTTATGACGAGAGCCCTTATTCCCTCTGGGGAGGATATTGGACTTATTCCCGGAGGAGAGAAAGAAAAAATGAGCCCATGGATGGGAGCTCTCGTGGACGCCATAAATGTTCTTTCCAAAGTGAATACCATTTCCCCCTGGAATCACGGAGGTGCCACCAAAGCCGCTCTGCTGGACATAGTTGATGTTCGAGCCACTATGTTCATGCGTGGAAGAAGCATACAAAATACATACTTTTTCATCGATGAAGCGCAAAACAATCCGCCAATTCAGGTGAAGACGCTTTTTACACGTGCTGGCAATGGAACCAAGGTTGTTTGCGCCGGAAACCCGGCTCAGATAGACACGCCCTATCTCACTCCGGAAGGATGTGGCATCATCTATGCCGCAAATCGGCTCAAGGGGCACCGGAATGTTGGCGTTATCACCCTTCGGGACATAGAACGTTCTCGGGTAACAAAACTCTGCGAAGAGCGACTCTAACCTCAACCAAAACCGCCCCATAAATATTCGGGGCGGTATTTTTTTACAAAAAATCAGCACTCCAGCAGATGCCCGTTCTTCTTGAGCCACCGTCGCGCCGTTTCAAAGTCGGGATACATTGCGGCGACCGCATTCCAGAAGACAGAGGAATGATTCTTGTGCGCGAGGTGTACCAGTTCGTGAACGACAACATAATCAATAATCGGCAATGGCGCCATCACGAGACGAAAGCTGAAATTCAGATTTCCCTTTCCACTGCATGACCCCCAGCGCGTTTTCGCCGTATTTACCTTGATAGATTGATAATGAAGGTTGTTTTCCCGAGCAAAATACTCGACACGTTCCGCAAGAACCCGCTTCGCCTCGCGCCTGTACCACGAAAGAAATCGCTCTTTTGCCCGAGAGTGAAACCTCCGAGCAAGCACAAATTCATTCCCGGAAAAGCTCAGTGACGGCATCGATCGCTCCGACAGCCGGAGCGGATATCGCGCTCCCAAATACCAAAACACCTCGCCGTCTTGATACGTATAACTCCCCTTCTCCTCCGAGCGAAGACGCATTTTCCCAGTCACCCGATCCACCCATGCCCGCTTCTCTTCGATGAACGCCTCGATGCGATCAATCGGAAACCGTAGCGGCGCCCGCACCGTGAGCGTCCCCTCCCGCGACACCGTAAGCGCCACACTCCTCCGCCTCGACCGCACCAATGTATAAGAAAGCAACGGCATACAGAGTGG
>CAZJZN010000070.1:0-2722 GCA_964550545.1 uncultured Bdellovibrionales bacterium | reverse complement strand
GGGCTTGCCGATCATTCGGAGAAGACGACGGCACTGCATACGGCGACACATTTGATGCTTGCGGGACTGCGGAAATTTCTGGGTGACGGCGTCCATCAGGCGGGTTCGAATATCACTGAGGAACGAACACGATTCGATTTCACCTCTCCGGAGAAAGTTTCTCGGGAGGTTCTCGATCAGGTGGAGGCGTATGTGAATGAGGCGATTCAAAAAGGAACTGTTGTCAAAACGGAAGTGATGGACAAAGAGGTGGCAAGAGCGGGTGGTGTTGAGGGGAGTTTTTGGGAGAAGTATCCGGAAAAGGTGACGGTCTATCGAGTGGTTGCTCCGGATGGAACGGTGTATTCAGAAGAGCTCTGTGGCGGTCCGCATGTCACTCATACGTCCGGTATGGGACGATTTCGAATCGTGAAAGAAGAGGCCTCCTCGGCGGGTGTTCGGAGGATCAAGGCGGTACTGGAGAGTGCATAAATAGGGGAGAAGGGGGTGACCGGTTGACAAGGGATTTCTTTTTGGGTACAGTGAACTTTGCTTTGTTTTAGAAAAATTCTATGATCGCAATTATTCGAACAGGGGGGAAGCAATACGGCGTTGAGGTGGGGACGCAGTTCCGCGTTGAGAAGCTTCTGGGAGAGGTAGGTGAGACGATTACGCTCTCCGAAGTGCTTTTTTCGGGCGATGAGACATCGGCGCATGTTGGAACGCCGCTTCTTCCGAAGGCATCCGTTTCCGCGAAGATTCTCGAGCAGGGGCGCGCGGACAAGGTGTGGGGCATCAAGCATAAGCCCAAGAAGCGCTACAAGGTGAAGTTCGGACACCGCCAGCCGTATACAAAGCTTGAAGTGACCAAAATTTCGGCATAGGCATCGTCGCAAAATAACCTGAACGCTTTTGTTGTCAACTTGAAAATAGAATGAAGGCTTCAGCGTATGGAACTGGTTAACTTGTTTTGCGACAGTGCCATAGCCTCTCAATGCTTCTTGTCTTGAAGTGAAGCGAACTTTCTTAGCACGCTCTGAAGAACCGGGTCGACTGACCCGGTTTTTTCGTCTTTTTCGTCCTCTGTTTCCGACATCGAGAAAGTGCTCTATGATGAATCTATGAAACCTCCCACCTTTGATATCGAGCGGTCACTTTCAAATTCGTATCGAAATATTGTCGGTGTTGACGAGGCGGGAAGGGGACCCTTGGCGGGACCGGTCGTTGCGGCGGCGGTTCGATACCGAAATCATTCTTTTGAGATTCCCGATTCCGAGAGGGAGGCGTTTCGATATATCCGCGATTCAAAGACGCTTTCGGAAAGACTTCGCGAGGGAGCTTTTGCGCGAATACTCGAGTACTTTGATGTTGCCACGGGAGTAATTGATGCCGAGATTATCGATCGAGTGAATATTTTACAGGCAACCTTTCTCGCTATGCGAGAGGCGGTAGGGAAATTGTTCGGAGATGGAGTGGGGGAGGATACGCTCGTTTTGGTTGATGGTAACCAAGAAATTCCTTCGGTTCGATTTTCCCAACAAACGGTGGTCAAGGGGGATGCGATCTCATTTTCAATTGCCGCCGCTTCCATTGTGGCCAAAGTGACGCGTGACCGCATTCTCTCTGTGATTGATCGGGACTATCCGCACTTTGGGTTTTCTCGACACAAAGGATATGGGACAGTCGCACATATGGAGGCGATTCGTCGGTATGGAATTTTGCCGATTCACCGTCGGTCATTTGCTCCGGTCGGGAGAGCGATGGGGGCATTTGCCAAGAAGAAGGAAAGCTGATAAGCTGGCAACAGTATTTTCATGCTGTTTTATTGGTAGCTTTTTTTGATTATGTCGGTACCCAAACAGAGACACTCGAATCGTCGGCAGGCGCGTGGACGCACTCGTTATGTCAAGAAGCCAAAGAATTTATCCGTCTGCCCGAAGTGTTCCGCTCCGGCGCTTTCTCATCGTGCGTGTCCGAAGTGCGGATCGTATCGGGGCCGCGAATATGGGAAATCAGTGAAGCCTCTTTCTTCAAAAACAACCAAGACTCAGAAAAAACCCGTTTCTCCGAAAAAGAAAGCGCCAAAAAAGAGCGTATCTCCTAAGAAATAGCCGGAAAGAATCAGAATCGGAAAGAATTCTTCGGTTTTCATCTCTTCTTGCGTTCGATGTTTTCGTTGTTTGTTCATCTGTTCATTGCGTTTTGAATTATGGCAAATCGGCACCTTCAACGATCGGTTGCGATGCAATCTTTGTTTGAATGGGATTTCGGAAAAAGAGACGACGCATCTATGCCTGCCGTGGTGAGTCGCAATCTTGCCGAGTTTGCTCCCGGTCTTGAGGATGCTTCGTTTACGCGTGTCCTCATTGAAGGAACCATCACGCATCGGTCGGTGATCGATCAGTTGATCGGAAAATGCGCACCGGAGTGGCCGATCGATCAAATTACGGCAATCGATCGCAATATTCTCCGTCTCGGTATTTTTGAGCTCCTTTACGGAAACTACGACGAGGTTCCGCCCAAGGTTGCGATCAATGAAGCGATCGAGCTTGCCAAAACTTTTGGAAGTGACAGCTCTCCCCGTTTCATAAACGGTGTTTTGGGAACGATCTATCGAGAAATGGGCGAGCCAATGAAAGATGACTCGAGCGAGAAGCGCCGCGCCGCGCTCCAGCTCAAAGAGCTCGAAGAACATCCCGGCTCGGTGCCGACGGAAGCGGTTCGTTCCGATGAGGAGTAATAC
>CAZJZN010000069.1:0-2729 GCA_964550545.1 uncultured Bdellovibrionales bacterium | reverse complement strand
CATTGACAATCATATCGAGTTCTTTCCGGCGTCGAGTTTTCTCTTCATAAGGAACATCGTCTAGAAATTTTGACGCGGCCGTTCCCGGGCGCGGCGAGTACCAGGCGATATAGGCTTTCTCAAAGTTCACTCGTCGCGCGAGGTCAACTGTCGCCTCGAAATCCTCGAGCGATTCCCCCGGAAAGCCCACAATGATATCCGTTGTAAAGCGCGCCTCCGGAAGAGTGGCGCGAATTTTCCCAATAAGCGCGAGGTACTCATCCCGCGAGTACCAGCGATTCATCCGCTTCAACACCGCATCACTCCCCGCCTGCACGGGAAGATGAATGAGTCGGTCGATAGTCTCATACCGCGCCATCGTTGCAATCAGTTCATCCGAAAAATCCCACGGATTGGATGATATAAATGATACCTTCGAAACACCCGGTATCGTCGCGACCGCCTCGAGCAAGTGCGGAAACAGAGTCGGAATCCGATGCCGATTCAAGTGCTTCACAAAAACCGGCTTCACCTCTTTTCCATCTGGCAATCGAAAGAGCTCGTTCTTTTTGGAAAGCGCATCAAGAAGAAAATCCGATCCGTACGAATTCACATTTTGCCCCAAAAGAAAGATTTCGTTCCGCCCCGAAGAAACCGCTTCACGCACTTCGTCCACGATATCCGAGAACGCGCGCGAGCGCTCCTTTCCGCGCGAAAATGGAACGATGCAGTAGGTACAGTAGTTGTTGCATCCGTTTGAAATCGGAATGAATGCCACTTTCCCCGCCGCACGCTTCGGTCTGTACTCAAACCCGACTTCTTCAAGCGGCAAAAATTGCACCTCGGGGAGTCGCGCTCGGAGCGCCTTCATCATTTTTCCCGACGGCTCACGACTCGCCGCACCAATGAGACACCCCGTAATGACGAATGTGAGGCGTGGATTTTTCTCTTTGAGAGGCGCTAAATTCCGAATGAGTCCAAACACCTTTTCCGCCGCCCGCTCCCGGACAACACAGGTATTGATCACGATCACATCCGCCTCCCTCTCGGAAGATGCCGCCACAAATCCGCGCGACTCATAGAACGAGGCAATCCGCTCACTATCCGCCACATTCTGCTGACACCCAAAAGTTTTGAGGAAATACCGCATATCAAATGAAAAATTCAAAATGCAAAATGAAAAGTTAAATTATGGAGCGGATGAAATAAGAATCTTTGAAATGATTTTATTAATCTCGCGAGCATCCAAAAAAATAGAATCAAATTGTTCTTGACTCAAATATCTTGTTTCAAATAGAAGCCGCAACCAATATTCCGTTTCATTTATTTCCTTATGTGCAATGGACATTTTTGCTCTAAAGTCCGGCTTCGTAAATCCGCAAATTGCCTCTTTCACATTGGCGCCAACACTTGTCCCAGCTCGCAACAATTGTTTCGACAATACATACTCTTTCTTTTCCGCAAGTAAATACCGATACATAGTCACAATTCTCACTGCAAACTGAAACGATTTTTGTTCTATGATATTTTCCTTCATATTCATTTTGCATTTTTCATTTTGAATTTTTCATTTGAAGAGAGTTGCCCGCACGCGGCGGCAATATCGTCACCCATTGCTTTCCGCACTGTCGCAACGACCCCTGACCGCTTAAGTTGAGTGAGAAATCGATCAACATTGTCGCTCGCGCTTTCCCGATGATTGCTCGCCGTTCTATTGTATGGAATAAGATTTATTTTCACTTTGCCAACTCTCTGCGAAAAGGCAACCAGTCGATCAGCATCATTCGACGAATCATTCACGCCGTCAAGAAGAATGTATTCAAAGGTAAGGTGGCGTCGTCGCTCATCGTGCGACGAGAAATAGTCTTGCGTCCATACAACGAGATCATCCAAGAACGAATCGAACGACGACGGCATAAGGCGCTTGCGCGTCTCGGAATTGGCACTATGAAGCGACACGGCAAGCCGAACCGGCAACCAAAGAGGATCATTCAGGAGCCTTCGCATCATCGGCAGAAGTCCCACCGTCGAAACGGTAATGCGCGTTGATCCGAGAGAGGTGTTTTCAAGAAGCATTCGGATTGCCGCGCGCACCGATTCGTAATTCGCAAGCGGCTCACCCATCCCCATAAAGACAACGTTTGATATGAGCGACGACGCTCCGGATTCCAACAGGGACATTTCCGAGTTATACGCAAGACGGTACTGCCAAAATCGAAACTGGTCGACAATCTCATCAGTCGTGAGATTTCGCCCAAAGCCCATACTCCCCGTCGCACAAAACGTACACCCCATCGCGCATCCAACCTGGGATGATACGCAAACACTCCAATGTCCACGCGCATTCCGCATCAGGACGGTCTCGATCCGCGACCCATCCGAACATTCAAGCACCGCCTTCTCAGTGTCTCCTCGCCGACTTTTCAAAACCACCACCTTCCGAAGCGACATCCAGGAGACACTTTTTGAAAGTTCTTCGCGCATCCCTTTTGCAAGCGTCGTCATCCCTTCCCACCCCAAAACCGAACCATCAAAGATCGCACGCTCAATCTGCCGCCATCGGAAAGCGGGCTCACGAGGAAACATCAAAAGAAAAGCATCTTTTCGAGACTGTACTACCATAGCTTTCCATCCTATCCCTATCACGGCACTTCGTCAAAGCGAACCGCAACTAAAAGGCTCAACAAAAGCAAAATATGTATACTACCATTGACAAATGCTCATTTTGGCGGTATACTTCCCGCCGGTAC
>CAZJZN010000068.1:0-2812 GCA_964550545.1 uncultured Bdellovibrionales bacterium | reverse complement strand
TCTTCCACTTCGTTCGAAAGCCGCAAAAAACAATTTTTCCCGAAAAAGCGGACTTTCTTAACACGCTCTTAGATTCTGTTTTGTGGGAGCTATGCAGTGTATTCCGTTTTTATTTCTATATCGGCTACGCGATATTTTCCTGAGAGATCTTTGGAAAAAACGGTGGAACTGTTTGGAAAGTGATTGCGGATCATTTCGGCGAGTGGACTTGTCTGCTCCGGATCTATTTCGAAAAGAAGTAAACACTGCGGAATTTCGCCTCTGATCGTATCGAAGCGATCGTGGATTTCCCGGAGGAGGCGTTGGTAATGTTGGAGCCCGTTTCTTCCGCTTTCAAGAGCGCTTTTCGGTTCATAATTCCGAACGTCTCGGGGAATATTTCGGTAGCGTGTTTCGGAGAGATAGGGGAGATTTGCGACGATGATGATGTGTTGCGCGCTCCGCAACAGTGTTTCCGGAACGTTTCGGAGAAGATCGGATCTGAGAAATCGAATGTCTTTCTTTGCGTTCTCGGCGATTGCGTTTTTTCGGGCGATGCGAAGCGCACCTTCGGAAATGTCTACGGCGATAAAGGAAGCGATTCCGGAAATTTTTTTTGCCTCCAATTCTTTCGCGAGTGTCACGATGATATTTCCGGATCCGGTTCCGATATCGATGACGAGCACCGTTGGAAATTTTTTCGTTTCCGTTTTTTTTACTCGTGAAAAAAATTTTTTGCGCGTCTCAAAATTTTTTTCAATGTCGTCGAGATGTTTGAGTGCGCATTCCACAAGGAGCTCCGTTTCCGGACGAGGTATGAGCGTGTGTCGGTTCACTCGGAAAACTCTTCCGTAGAATTCTTTCTCTCTTGTGAGAAATGCTATCGGTTCGCATTTTGATCGACGTTCCAGGAGTTTTAGAAATCGTCGTTCATGATTTTTCGATATCGGATGTTCCGGATGCGCGATGATAAAGGAGCGTGATTTTTTGATGACATGCGCTATGAGCACCTCTTGTTCGAATCGAGGGATAGGTGAATAGGTGCTGTTTGTGAGAAGTGTTTTGAGGGGAGTCATCAATCTTTCGGTTACGATGCTGATTTTGAGTTATATGGGAAGTCTTGTGCGGAGAAAAACCAGAGCCATACGAATACGTGAGCATACATACATCTCTGTAGTATGCCGGCGTATTCCGGAAACGAAAACATGGCGATGGGAACAAAAAAACAGAGAGATGCCATATAGCCACTCAATAGACGAGGCGCTTTTGGTGGTGGAAAAAGAGTGAATTGAAGAAATCCGACCGTGATTGCGATTCCGCTCAATGTTGCCAGAAGAGAATGAAGAGAATCGACCGTTGCGCTGAAATCAGTTGTTGGGTCGATGGGCTTATGAGGGAAGATTCCCGCCAAGAGCATTCCCGCTCCAAAAAGAAGAAAAGGTATGCGAAAAGTGCTTGGATGGCGAATCCAATCAATGACAATGCCGAGTCCGAATGAAATGAATCCGATGATGGCAATGAAATTGTTTCGGGTATTTTGCGCTCCGAGCTCGCTTATGGTGTCGGAGAGGAAGTGATAATTTTCGACGGTGTAGAGTGGTCCCGTAATGATGGCAAGTCCGAAAATAATGATACCGATTCTTGTAAACATACGGTATTCCATTGGAAGGGTTATTCTGCGAGAGCGCTTTCTTTCTCGAGGCGACGCTTCACGTCTTCTTCTTCGAGACGCATGAGAATGCGCTCAATATCGCCGCCAAGTACTCCCTCGATATTGCTCCAGGATTCCTTGAGGCGGTGATCGGTGACGCGATCTTGGGGGAAATTGTACGTACGAATTTTTTCACTGCGGTCTCCGGTGCCGATTTGACTTCGTCGGACGTCACCCTCTTCTTTGGCGCGTCGTTCTTCTTCGGCCTCGAGGAGTCTTGAACGGAGGACGCGGAGCGCCTTGTCTTTGTTTTTGTGTTGAGACTTTTCGTCTTGGCAAGTGACGATGAGTCCGGTCGGAATATGCGTGATGCGAATCGCACTTTTGGTGGTGTTTACGGATTGCCCGCCGGGACCGGAAGAACAGTAGGTGTCGATGCGGAGGTCGTTTGGGTTGAGGGTAAAGTCCGCTTCTTCCGCCTGTGAAAGGACGGCAACGGTAGCTGTCGACGTGTGAATGCGTCCGGACTTTTCGGTTTCAGGGATGCGCTGTACGCGATGGACGCCGGACTCATATTTCATGGTGCGGTAGACATCCGGACCCTTTCCTTTGGAAATTTCAAACATAATTTCCTTGAAGCCTCCGAGCCCGGTTTCGTTGGTGTGGAGGAGTGCCGTGTTCCAACCGAGTTTTTCGGCGAGGCGGGCGTACATACGGAAGAGGCTTGCGGCAAAGAGTGCCGATTCGTCGCCGCCCGCTCCCGCCCGTATTTCCACGATAGCGTCTCGACTATCCCGGGAATCTTTGGGAAGGAGGAGTCGTTTGAGCTGAGATTCTTTCTTAGCGCGGCTTTCGGCAAGGCGTATATTGTCATCCATTGCGAGTGTTTGCAGTTCGGGGTCGGTTTCCGTATTGATGATGTCGGCGTTTTCGCGCAGGGAGCATTCTATTTGTTTGAGCGATTCCGCGACGGAGAGAATTTCCGAGAGCTCCACTCTTCGTTTTCCGAACTCGGCAAGTTTTTCGGGATGCGAAACCACCTCCGGGTCGGCGAGCGCCCGTTCAAGAGTGTCGAATTCTTTTCGGAGGGAATCAATGAGGGTGTTCATAGAGGGAGTAGTTTCCTTAGAGCTTGTCTTAAAAGTCTGTTTTTCTGGAGAAAATTATTTTTTTGCTTGTCTT
>CAZJZN010000067.1:0-2824 GCA_964550545.1 uncultured Bdellovibrionales bacterium | reverse complement strand
TCATCCCGACGAAGTAGGTGGGACTAGTACCGTCTTACAAAAGTTTTGAACCTATAAAAATTTTGAACTATTCTCAATGAAGCCAAAAAACTTGATACAATGATTCAGAATTAAAGTAAGACAGTACTAGCAGATGAAGCCGTTGAGACATTGGCGTCGGTGATCGTCGCAGAGAGGCAACCGACGCACTCACCCGATAAAGTTCATGAAATTCTCCCGATTCACCGTTTCATAGGAAGCGCCGGGATAGGTTTCGATCCATGCCTGCGGAACTTTCGGCGAGTCGTCCGACCATTTGATTTCGTAACCGAAGAGTTTCCCGTCGCGCTCTTCCACCCAATCAATCTCTTTCTGATCATAGGTGCGCCAGAAATAGTTATTGGCGTGAAGATTCTCGTAGGATTGCTTCTTGAGCCGCTCCATAACGACATAATTCTCCCACAGCATGCCGATATCGTCCCGCCGGGAGATTGGATTCCAATTGTTGATGAGCGCGTTACGGATGCCATTGTCGAAGAAGTAGTATCGGGAATTTTTTGTCACTTCTTTGCGGAGATTTCGACTGAATCCGCGAATATTTTTTACGATAAACGATTTTTCGAGAAGATCGAGGTACCGCGCCACCGTATCTTTGTGAAGATCGAGCGCGCTCCCCAATTCCGTAAGCGACACTTCTTTGCCAATTTTGAACGCGATAAGCGTCAGGAGATCGAAGAGTTTCTTGGCGCCTTTCACCTGTTCCATATCGAGAATGTCCTTGAGAAGGAGCGAATCAACGAGTCCCGAGAGATAGTCCCGCCGAGCATCGTCCGAGGGGAGCGAGAAGAGCTCCGGATATCCGCCGTAGATGAGCGATGTTTCAAGTGTCGAAAGATAGTGATTCATATCCGTCGCGCGAACGATTTCCCGCGCGGAAACGGGATAGAGAAGGAGCGTCTTTTTGCGTCCCGTGAGTGGTTCGCCGATTTTCTGCGCAAGGTCGAACGACGCCGATCCGCTCGCAATCACGGCAAGGTGCGGCATGGAGTCGACAACAAGCTTCAGGTTGAGCCCGATCGAAGGAACTTTTTGCGCTTCATCGATCACGAGTGTTTTTGCATCGCCGATATAACTCGCGAGTCGCTCAGGAATTTCCGTGGAGAGGCTCTCTTGTACGATGCGGCTTTCCCCATTCAGAAAAAGTACTTTTCCGTTTTTTTCCAATTCTCCGCGAAGGTGTCCGAGAAGAAAGGTCTTTCCCGCTCGTCGTGGTCCATAGAGGACAACGACTTTCCCTGGCTCGAGGCTCCGAAGAAGCATGTCGGAGACGAGGCGTTCGATAATCATAGGAGTGGCACAAAAGGGTAAAATACAGCTAATCGACTGGCGGTATTTTACCTCTTTCAAACAAACCGAGCAAGTTTTGAAGGAAATCGTCTATTTCCAGACTTTTCGGTCATCGGCAGACAACAGACAACAGTTAACAAACAACGCTGGAAAATCTTACATCTCAAAGAAGAGAATAGCCTCTCCGCAGGTAAAAACAACTTCAAATAGACCCTCAATGTATCACGACCGGCGTGCCGATATCCGCCCAATTGTAGACGCGTTGTGCATTTCCGACGCCGAGTCGGACACAACCATGTGAAACCCGCGTTCCAAGATGGTTCGCACCTTCCTTGTAGCCGCCCGGCCACTCCGGAAGCTCATGGATACCAAATTTCCCGCCGGGAACAATCGCCATCCAGTACGGCATATAGAGACCGTATGTTTTGGACCACGCGCGCGGCGTTTTATTGTGTATGGAAAACGTCCCTTCCGGCGTATCCATTCCACGCTTCCCCGAAGAAACCAGAAACGCGTCAATCGCGCTTCCCTCTTCAAAGATCACCATTACCTGACTCTCGATATTGATATCAATATACTTTCCCGTTTTGAGGGCGGGTTCCGTATAGCGCTTCGCTTCGAGGAGTCGTGTGGCAAAATCTTTCGACCATGTCGCCGGCTTGGGTGGCAGTGTCTCGAAACTTCCGGTAAAAATCGTTTCGAAGGAAGCATCGCTCGTCTCTCGATGACGAACGCGCACGGAGAGATCATAGCGTTTTCCGGACTGAATATCGCTCGGGAGAATACGGAACTCTTCTTTTTCCGGATCAATTTCGTAGAGCGCCGCCCCCTCGCCGTTAAAGGAAAATTCAAAAAAAGAATCCTTCGCCGGTCGGCTCAATCGCACAACAACCGGATCCTCGGCGCCCAAGAGAACATCGCGCGCGCCATCTTGTGGAGAAACCGAGAGAATACGCGGCGGTGTCCATGTTTCAAAGAAAAGTTTCGTTTCCGGAACCGTCCCAAGCCATACGGTTCTCCCCTCCGGAAGCGAGAGCGTGTACTGCGTGCCGGAAACCCACCGAGTGTCCGGTTTCACCAAGAGTTTCACATTTCCCTTCTCCCACTCGAAATGAACGGGGATAGCGGGATCGATACGAACCCCCTCGGCGAATCCTTCCGTTCGTACCGGAGAAAGAAACGTAATGCCAATCGCGCTCTCCGGCTTTACATTCCCTACCGTAGAATCAAGCGCGGGACGCACCTCGGTCACGCGAGCATAGGATCGGACGCCATACACGAATCCGGCAGACAAAAATACCGCGACCACAAGAAGGGGCAACACTCCCCACCGCGACCGTCCCGCGCTCCGATCAGCCTGAGCCACTCTCGACGCAAAATTAAAATGCATGGAACCGAAGATGACAATTTATTTTGTTTTGCAGGAGACACCAAGAGTATCCCTCTCTTGGACATTGTACCACTTACCCCAACTTGAAAAAAGGCGGGGGAGGTGAGA
>CAZJZN010000066.1:0-3110 GCA_964550545.1 uncultured Bdellovibrionales bacterium | reverse complement strand
ACACTCTAATAGAAATCTTCACTATGTCCGAGACTGAAACTCTTCCGGCACAAAGCGATGCCGCGATCCCAACACCCCAGCACACTCTTGAACTGCGGGATCTTTTTTTTGCCGCACTGAACGGTCTCTTCATCGGCATCTTCGCGCCCGTTATCTTCCAAAATATCGGGTCGTCGCTCCCGGTATCACGCCCGGTATTCGCCCTCATACTCACGGTCATTTGCGTTCTTGGCGTCGCAACCGGATACATTCTGTCCCGACTCCACCCAAAAATCAGATTCTTCTTCCAGCTCGCCAAATTCGGACTCATCGGCACGGCAAACTTCGTTGTTGACCTCGGCATCTTCAGCCTCTTCGTCTGGATGACCGGAATAACCGAGGGTCCCGCTATCATTCTCTTCAACGTGATATCGGTTTCCATTGCGATTATCAACAGCTACATCTGGAACAAATTCTGGTCGTTCGGAGAGCGAAGTACCGACGAAGCAAAAATACGAAAACAATTCTTCCAGTTTGTCGCCGTCTCCGTCGCCGGACTCATCATTAACACGCTCGTCACCTATACCGTAAACGAAGTCGGCAATGTCTTCGCTATTGAAAAGACTACGTGGACCGTCATCGCCAAGGCGTCCGCTTCCGTCATTGTCCTTGTGTGGAACTTCGTCGGCTACAAATTCTTCGTATTTAAGCGGTAGCCGAGACAAGAAATGCGTGGTAAAATACGCCGGCGCACCTCCGCGACGCCTGTTTTTTGTATTTGAATAAAAGAGCGAACGAGGAATCAAGCACCCGCTCCCTCGCTTCATTCCCCATTTTTCATTCTTCATTCCGCACTCTTCATCCCTCTTCCATGGCAACGCTCTACCGAAAATACCGACCAAACCGCTGGAGCGATCTCTCCGGACAAACGCATATCGCAACGACACTCACGAATGCGATTGTGCGAAACCTGCTCGCGCAAGCCTACCTCTTTACCGGTCCCCGCGGCACCGGAAAAACGACCGTCGCTCGACTCCTTGCCAAATCCGTAAACTGTACCCATCGAGAAAGCGGATTCGAAGCCTGCGGCACATGCCCGCACTGCCGTTCCTTCGAAGAACAGCGCTCCCTTGACGTTATCGAAATCGACGGCGCCTCCAACAATAGCGTCGAAAATATCCGCGAGCTTCGCGAAACCGTAAACCTCCCCCCGACACTCGGCGCGCGAAAAATATACATCATCGATGAAGTGCATATGCTCTCAATGGGCGCGTGGAACGCCCTCCTCAAAACACTCGAGGAGCCGCCCGCGCACGTTATGTTTATCCTTGCAACGACCGAGCTTCACAAAATTCCCGACACGATCGCTTCGCGATGCCAACGATTTGACTTCGGAAAAATTCCGACCGGCATGATACTCGAAAAACTCGAGCGCATCGCAAAAGAAGAAGGGGTCACCGTTGATCAAGACGCCCTCGAAATGATCGCGCTCTCCGCCGAAGGCGGGCTTCGCGACGCCGAAAGTCTCCTCGCGCAAGCAATCAGCCTCGAAGATTCCCATATTACCGGCGTCGAGGTCGCAAGCATTCTCGGCGTAAGCGAACGGAAAACCGTCTTCGATTTTGCCGAGGCGCTCGGAAAGCGCGATCTTGACTCCGCCATTCTCACCATTTCATTCCTTTCCGAAAAGGGGTCGGACTTCCGCTCCTTCGCGGGCGCGCTCTCGCACTTCCTTCGCGAGATTCTCTTTTTGAAACTCGGAAGCGAGGCGCAAGACAAACTTACAAAAGGAATTTCCCGGAACGATGAGCGTGACGTGCTCCTTCGCCTCGCCGGATACTTCTCCTTCGGAGACCTCGCTCGACTCCTCGAGCTCATTCACCGGGCACGCCGAGAAATTCGCCACGCCATCACTCCCGAAATTCCCCTCGAAATCGCAACGCTCCTCTTTCTCTTCCCGGAAGAAGCTTCCCCTAGGTCTACACCGAAGAGTGCGCCTTCAATTCCCGCGGCACAACACACATCCCCGAAAAACCTTTCTCCAGAGAACTTCCCCCTCAAAAAATCCGACCATGCGCCCGTCGCGGCATCCCCGGCATCCCAAACAACGCCTTCCCCCGCTCCGGTTTCACCTCCCGTCGCAACACCTCTCTCAAGCGCCACCAACGACGCTGCACACACGTCCGGAAAAATTGCGGAGTCGAACATTCCCCGAGAAACCATCCCTCTTTCCGATATTCGCGAGCGCTGGCACGCCTTTCTCTCCGAAATAAAAAAGAGAAATGCGTCCCTCACACTCTCTCTCGCAAACGGCGCCCCCATCCGCTCCGAAAATGGAACGCTCACCGTCTCCGTCAATCGCGCCTTTCACAAGGAGCGTCTTGAAAAGCCGGAGCACCGCTTGACCATCGAAGAAACGCTTGCTACCATTTTTGGCACGAAAACCCGCCTCGTCGTCGAGTACGCTCCCGAACAAACCCCCGCCACCGATCCTCTCCTCGAAAGCGCCCTCGGCATTATGGGCGGAAAAGTCGTATCGTGAAACCATGCTTGTATGGAACAATCGAAAAAAAACAAGGCGATGGCGATTTTCGAAGGAAAAAATATTCGTCGAGAGTGGAACGAAGAGAAGGAACTCTGGTATTTTGCGATATCCGATGTTATTGCTGTGCTAACCAGAAGCATTGACCCTGTGGTATATTGGCGGAAATTAAAAGAAAGATTGCTAAAAGAAGGCGGGAATGAAACCGTGACAAAATGTCACGGTTTGAAAATGATTGCGGCTGACGGCAAAATGCGCCTTACCGACGTCGCAGATACCGAAACCATGCTCCGTTTGATTCAGTCCATTCCATCGCCAAACGCCGAACCGTTCAAGCTCTGGCTTGCCCGTGTCGGATATGAACGACTCGAAGAAACCGCCGATCCGGAACTCGCCATCAGTCGCGCGCTCAAAACATATTTACAGAAAGGATACGGCGAAAATTGGGTAAATCAGCGATTGAAAAGCATTGAGATTCGGAAAGCACCCATGTTCATTGCTCATTGTTAACTGTTAACTGTTCGTTGTTCGTTATTTTGGGGAGTAGCCAAGCGGTAAGGCAGGGGCCTTTGAAGCCCCCATGCGAAGG
>CAZJZN010000065.1:0-3118 GCA_964550545.1 uncultured Bdellovibrionales bacterium | reverse complement strand
GAGCGACGTGAGCCAGCCACCGTCGCTCGCGAGCGACGTGGCAAGCAACGAGCAACAAATCACAAACTCGGAACTCATGCTGACTTTTGACTTTACGACTTTATAGACTTTGGACTTTATAGACTTTTGACTATTTCCCCTTCCCTCTTTATGGACTTTCGCCTTCTCACTCCCAAACACCTGATCGGGTTCACGCTTCTCGTCATACTCATTGCGGGACTCGTCGTATGGACAGATCTTGGTGCGGACGATATCTTCTTCTGGGCGTTTGCTCTGTGGATATTGTGGTGGGATCGCGACGCACGGATTTCGATCGCGGCGGCGCTCGCGGGACTCGTCGTGATCCCCATTCTCCTCGCGCTCGAAGCGCGCGACATCGCCGTCTGGGACGACGGTGCCGCCGAGACAGTCGCCGTGTGGGTCTATTTCTTTCTCGCGATCGGTGTCGGGAAACAAATCTGGGATATGAGGAGAGGGCAGAAGTAAGTAGTTGGTAGTGAGTAGTCGGTAGCGAGGGAAGTGGAAATTAAAAATTGGACATTCTTTTAAAAATTAAAAATTCGTCATTCAAAAATTGACTTCCCTTTTGACTTTATGGACTTTCGACTGTATAGACTTTCGACTCTGTTCTCCTTCCTCTTTTTCCCTCTTATTGTCACGCTTATCGTGGCGCCACTCTTTGCGCCCGGATACGTCTTCTTCCTCGATATGGTCTGGGGACCGGGAATGACGCTCGACGATAGTCTGCGAAATAGTGTGGGATCGGGGCTTCCCCTTTTCGCCATCCATCGATTTCTCGCCCTCATCATCCCGAACGATATCCTCCAAAAGCTCATCCTCTTTGGCGTGCTCCTTCTCCCGGGACTCTCGATGTATTATCTCGCGAAGCGCTTCCTTCCGGCGTCGTACGCCATTGGGTCGGGGCTCTTCTTCCTCATGAATCCCTTTGTCCACGACCGCTTCCTCGCGGGGCAATGGATCGTCCTCTTGGGATACGGTTTCCTCCCGATTGTTGTTGGAGTATTTCTTTCGTTCCTCGAGAAAAACGATTGGAAACGCTTCGCTCTCCTTTCGGTGCTCTTTGCGCTCTTCCCGCTCGTCTCGATTCACTTTGCCGCCTTCTCTCTACCGATCATCGCGACAATCGGGCTCGTCCATATCGCGAGGCATTCCCTGTGGCGGACACTCGTTTCGCGCGTCGCACTTTCCCGTATAGTTTTTTTGAGCGCGATTGTCTTTCTGGTAAATTCCTTTTGGCTCTTTGGTTTCTTTGCTCCCGACAAGCCCTTTGCCGCTTTCGGCGTATCCGATTTCCACACATTTCAGACGACGTCTCGCGCGACCGGATCTGTTTTTCTCGACGCGCTTTCGCTCTCGGGATTCTGGGATGACGATTTCTTCACGACGCGAGACCTCGTACCGGGATGGTATGTCGCCTCCGCCCTCGTCGTGCTGTTCTCGACCATCGGTGCGATCGCGCTCATTCGACAAGGCGCAACGCTCGCCATCGCGCTCGCACTCCTCTTCCCCCTCCTCTTCCTCCTTGCTGTTGGGTTTGGAAGTTCCCTCACCAAGCCGCTTATTGAATGGTCGCTCGAACACACCCCGCTCTTTCGAGGATTTCGCGATACAGCCAAATTTCTGGGCGGTATCGCTTTTGCCTACGCACTCTTCCTCCCCGCCGGAATCCAAGGAGTCTGGACTCATCTCGCGTACCGATTCCCCGCGCTCCGGCGGAATGCGCGCGCCGTTCCTCTTGCCGTGCTCTGTATCATTCCCTTCTTTCTCTCGGGGACACTTCTTTTCGGATCCGCGCAACAACTTTCTCCGCATCGCTATCCGGAAAGCTGGTACGCGGCGGAAACAATACTTCGACAGGATCCGGAAACAAAAGTACTCTTCCTTCCTTGGAAGGGTTACCTCGTGATTGATTTTGCAGACGACGCCTTCATTGCAAATCCCGCCAATGCATTCTTCACCGCTCCCGTAATAACCTCGAGAAATACCGGCAACCGGAAATTGTCCGCCTCGGGAAAAAGCGAGTGGGACACATTCGCATCCGATCTCCTCGAAGACATAACCACGCGAGACCGTGCTATCCAAACAATGAAAGGGAGAGGCGTTTCACATATCCTCCTTGTCAAGACAGATGTATGGCGTCCCTATCAAAGACTCGGTACCTCCCTATCACTCAAGCCTCTCCTCAACACCAACACGCTTACACTCTGGGAGATACAATAAAAAACTTCCCCACCGGGAAAGTGGAGAAGTTTTGAGAAATCCAAGATAAGGAGTGCGCTATTCGTCGCCGTACCCGGGCTCAATTACCTTGATACGCTTGGCAATATACCCGCCGCGATCCCAATAGGCGGTGACGCGAACCTGGTCACCACGATCCGGATCGCCAACAATGACGGTGTTTCGTGTGATCTTGATGCTCACGACACGGCTATTCCAGCCCTTTCCCGTCAGAATGAGAATGCGATTCTTGTTTATCGAGAGAACGTTCCCCTTAATAATCGAGGGAAAATAGTATGACGGAGAGAAGTAGTGCTTGGGAAAATTCCACCCGCCCCACCACGAACGCTGCGCGTTCATAGACTGCTCTTCGCGGTCATCGTCATTGTTTGCATTTGCCACTCCTGGTGCGGAAAGCATTCCGACCCCCGCCAAAAGAGTAAACACAAGCAGTGCCGTCGCCAAAAAACTTTTTTTGTTCTGTTTCATTACAGTTTTCTTTAACAAGTTACGAGGGCTTGTCTATTTTACCGTGCCACACATCCCCTGTCAAACTTTTAGAAATAAAAAATCCGCTTTGCATTCCAAAGAATGCAAAGCGGAAAGAATCAGTACGTCATACTATCGGCCTTTCCACCCGGGGCGGTGTTTTCCTTGGGAGAATTCTCCGAAGCATCCTCGCCAGAAATCCCGTCCCAAGGGGGTCGTGCCCATAGATGAGCCACGCCATCGGCTCATAGAGACAATTCCCGAGGAGCGCCTGCTTCCAGTCTCCATAGGGACACGGGAGAATCTCGACCTCCTGTTTCCCCATCGCGCGAAATGCGCGCATCACACGAAGCGCGTGAAGGCGCTGGGAGACGACGACGATTCTCGTGTC
>CAZJZN010000064.1:0-3213 GCA_964550545.1 uncultured Bdellovibrionales bacterium | reverse complement strand
CTATTTCTTCCCCTTTTCCAAGAGGTGAGGGTTGTGGTTGGGGCAGGTGCGGTCGCTGCAGCGTTCGGGAATCGTTTTGGTGCCTTCCATCATCAGGGAGCCGCAGGGTTTGCCGTCTCGTTTGAAATCGCAGGTTCGTCCGGTCGGTTTGGCTTTGATCGAGTGTTTGCAGTCGGGATAGTTGGAACAACTATAGAAGGCGCCGAAGCGACCGCGCTTCTCGACCATCTCGCCTTTTGTGCAGAGAGGGCAGGTGACGCCGGTTGATTTGGCTTCCGAGCCTTTGATAAATTTGCACTTGGGATAATTGCCGCAGGCGACGAAGGCGCCGAAGCGGCCAACCTTTTCGACGAGCGCGCCGCCGCACTCGGGGCAGGGCTCGCCGGTTTCTTTGCTTTCCGGGACAAGTGAACCGTCTTTCATACGCGCGCCCTTGCAGTCGGGGAAACGAGAGCAACTGTAGAATGTGCCGTTCTTGCCGAGCTTTAGCACCATAGCGCTCTGGCATTCCGGGCAACGCATTTCTTTGGGTGCGTCGCCCAAGTTGGTGATTTTGTCGAGCTTGTCTTTTGACTTCACTTCTTTTACGAAGGGCGTATAGAATTTTTTGAGCGTGTCTTCGTATTCGCGCTCGCCGTTTGAAATGTCGTCGAGTTTCTGTTCCATATCGGCGGTAAAGGTGTCGCTTATGATGTTGCCAAAATGCGTTTCGAGAAAGGTGCTTACGGCTTCCCCGGTTTCCGTCGCGTGGAGCGCTCGACCGTCCTTTTCGGCGTAGCCGCGATCGATGAGTGTTTTCAAAATAGAGGCGTAGGTACTCGGGCGACCGATGCCACGCTTCTCGAGTTCTTTGACGAGCCCCGCTTCGGAATAGCGGCGCGGCGGCTCGGTTTGTTTTCCTTCGGCGGAAACATCATTCACAATGAGGAGATCGCCCGGCGCGAGTTTGGGAACAGTCATATCGTCCTGTCGCGCGAAGGCGTCGAGTTCGAGCCAGCCGGGGAAGAGGAGTCGCGATCCGCTCGCCACGAAGTCCGGAATGGATCGATCGGCAATATTTGCAATGACCTTGGTGCGGAGGAGTCGCGCGCTCGTCATTTGCGAGGCGACGGTTCGACGGAAGATGAGTGAGTAGAGTTTTTGTTGGTCGGCGGACGCGCCCGCTTTTTCGCGCGAGGGATCGGTGGGGCGGATCGCTTCATGCGCTTCTTGAGCGTTTTTGGATTTCGTTTTGTATACGCGCGGTTCGGAGAAAGGTGCTCCAAATTTCTTCACGATGAATGTGGTGGCGATTTCTCGCGCCTCTTCGCTCATATTGACGCTGTCGGTGCGCATATAAGTAATGAGTCCGGCTTCATAGAGCCGTTGCGCGATCCGCATGGTGTTTGCCGGAGAAAAGCCGAGACGCGAACTTGCGGCCTGCTGAAGCGTCGAGGTGGTGAAGGGTGGAGAAGGTGCGCGCGTGACTTCCGATTCTTTGACATCGACAACCGACCACATTCCGGCGCGCGCTTTCCGGACGATGGTGTCCGCCTCGGATTCTTGTCGCGGTTCTTCGGAGCAGGTGAGTGTGATGACGGTTTTGTCGGGACAAGTTGCGTGTGCGGCGATAACCCAGAAGTTTTCCGGGACGAAGCTTTTGATTTCTCGCTCCTTCTCGACCAAGATGCGGAGTGCGGGTGACTGGACGCGACCGGCGGAAAGTCCGTAGCGAAGTTTCTTCCAAATAAGTCCGGAGAGATCGTATCCGACGAGTCGGTCGAGGACGCGCCGCGCCTCTTGCGCGCGGCGGAGATTCTGATCGATGCGACGCGGGTGTTCGATGCCCGCTCGGACGGCGGTCGGGGTGATTTCGTGGAACGCAACGCGTTTTGCGTGTTTCAATCCGCACGCCTCGGCGATATGCCAAGCAATCGCTTCGCCTTCGCGGTCGGGGTCGGTCGCGAGGAACACGTCACTCGCCTTCTTGGTGAGGCGGGAAAGCTTGGCGACGATCTCCTCTTTGCCGGGAGTGATTTCGTAGTGCGGTTTGAAATCGTTCTTGATATCAATCGCCTGACGATTGCTTTTGGGCAAATCGCGAATGTGTCCGACGGAGGCGACGACACTGTACTCTCTCCCGAGATACTTTCCAATAGTCTTCGCCTTCGATGGTGACTCAACAATAACGAGCTTCATAGGAGGAAAAATTTCAAATGATAAGTGGCAAATGGTAAAAAAATATCCCAATGATAAAATTTTTGAAATTCGGTTATTTGAAAATTTTTTTGTCCGCCGGTTGGCGGATTAAAATTCCTGCCTGCCGGTAGGCTGGTATCATTTGGAATTCATCCGGTATGTCCGTATGTAGTGCATACTGCCGACGTTTTTGACGAAGCTCTTCATTTCGAGAAGGGAAATCGCCGAGAGCGCGGAGGCGGTGCCGAGCGTTGAACGTTTGACGAGTGTATCAATGTGCATAGTATCACTTCCCAGTATTTTGAGAAGTCGCGATTCTTCCGGTGAGAGATTTTCCGTTTCTTGATCGGAAATTTTTTGCGGTGCGGTTTCTTTTTCGCGCGCGCGAATGAGCGGAAGCGCGTCCAGAATATCGGCAAGGCCGGTCGCGATGGTGGCGCCTTCTCGGATGAGCGCGTGCGGACCGCG
Source organism: uncultured Bdellovibrionales bacterium (assembly GCA_964550545.1). Lineage (GTDB taxonomy): Bacteria > Patescibacteriota > Minisyncoccia > Moranbacterales > UBA1568. Next base: position 567 of record CAZJZN010000064.1, on the reverse strand, counting down.
GGAGCCTTCGGAGTAGATGGAGCCCGGGACGGCGAAGACATCGCGATTGAAGTCGAGTGCGAGGCGCGCCGTGATCAAGGTGCCGCTTTTTTCGGACGCCTCGACGACGACGGTGCCGAGCGACATTCCCGCCATAATGCGGTTTCGCGCGGGGAACGTGAAGTCGCTTGCCGGTGTCCCCGGCGGATAGTCGGAGAGGAGGGCGCCGCGTCGCACGATGGCGCGCGCGAGTTCGAGGTGCGCGCGCGGCGCGATGGAACCGTCGTCGAGACCGTTTCCGAGAACGGCGATCGTCTCGCTTTCGCCATCGAGCGCGCCAATATGCGCCTCGCGGTCGATACCGAGTGCCATACCGGAAACAACCGTGATCCCGCTTCTCCCCAGTTCACGCGCGAATTCCCGAGCAATGCCGGCGCCGTACGCTGTCGGTTTCCGCGTGCCGACGATGGTTATGAGGGGGCGCGCGTTTGGTCGAACATTTCCACGGAGATAGAGGAGGTGCGGAGGATTGTGGATTTCCGAGAGAAGAGCGGGGTAATCGGCGTCGCCCGGCGGAATGAGGCGGAT
>CAZJZN010000063.1:0-3374 GCA_964550545.1 uncultured Bdellovibrionales bacterium | reverse complement strand
CAAAAAACAATTTTTCCCGAAAAAGCTCTGCCGACTCTTTTGAATTTGAAGCTTTCTTAACACTCTTCTAAGATGTAAGAACGCTCTCTGATACGATCATGAATACCCCTCCCATTGTCTTCATTCTCGTTGTAAATTATAACGGACGAAAAACACTTCCCGCGTGTCTCCGGTCACTTTTTCACCTCGAATATCCGAATATTCACATTCTCGTCGTAGACAACGCCTCCACGGACGGATCGCTCGAAAAAGCAAAGACGCAATTTCCCAAAGCGCACTTCATTCGAAACTCCGAAAATGTTGGCTTCGCGCGGGGCGCGAATGTCGGCATTCGGTTTGCACTCGATCATGGGTCCGACGGTGTTTGGATCGTCAATCCCGACGTCATCGTCCCAAAGGACGCACTCTCGCCACTCGTCAACCTTCTCGAACGGCATCCGAATGTCGGTATGGTTTCCCCGATTATTACCACGCCATCGGGACGACATATCTGGTTTGGCGGCGGTGCGATTCAGTGGCTTCGATTCCGAGCAATCCATACCGCACCCCGCAGCCGAACCACTCCGTTCGAAACCGGATTTCTTTCCGGATGCGCGCCGCTCATACGACGAGAGGTTTTTGAATCCGTTGGACTCTTCGATGAACATTTCTTCCTTTACTACGAAGATGCGGATCTTTCACTCCGCGCCAAACAACAAGGATTCCTCACGGTTGTCCATCCACGTTCGAGAGTCTCTCATTCGGAAGAAAGTCGGCACAACCCCGAAAAAACATATTGGCTCATCCGCTCCGGACTGTTCTTTTTCCGGAAACACTCGCCCGCCTTCCCATTCCTCTTCTTTTGGATCGCTTTCTGGATACGGAGATTTCGAAACTCTCTGAGACTCCTTCACTCCAAAAGAGAATCATGGAAAGCTCTGGAAAAGGCGTTTCGAGATTTCCTCACCTATGGATACTAATCGCACCGAAACGCCGGTCTTCTCATTTATCATCGTCAATTACCGGAGCGCGGAACATCTCCCGGCATGCTTTTCATCGTTCCAAAATGTCACGATTCCGGCACCCTACGAATGCCTCGTCGCGAATAATGACCTTCACGAACAAGAAACCATCGAGGCGCTTCATAGTCGATTTTCATTCACATCAATCCATCTTCCTCGAAATGGCGGTTTCGGATACGCCGTAAATCGCGCAGCAGAACGCGCTCGCGGAGAAATCCTGGTTATCCTGAATCCGGACGCGCGATTTCTCTCCGGAGATCTCGGAGTGATTGCTGAGTACTTTCGAAAAAATCCTCCTCTCGGCTGTATCGGTATGAACCTGCTCCTCGAACCCGAAACGCCTCAACCATGGAGCTTCGGTCGACGCATAACACTCTCCAGACTCATTCAGAATCATCTTTTTTCCATCAAAAAAAATGCCCTCGGAACAACGAAGCCTTTTGTTGTTTCCTGGGTAAGCGGCGCGGCGCTCGCTCTTCCACGATCGCTCTTTTTTCAGCTACACGGATTTGACGAACGATTCTTCTTATACTACGAAGATATCGATCTCTGCTCTCGACTCACGGCATTCAACAAAAAATCCGTTGTCATTCCCGCGCTTCGCGTTCTCCATATAGGCGGCGGTAGCATGCAAAAATCAGAACAAAAAAAATCCTACTATGATTCCCAGGACCACTACTTCTCTCTCCACCGCCCACGGCATGAAGGAGTGCTTCTCAAAATGATTCGGAAATTGATGCTTTCATAGATACAGACCGGTGAGACGCAAAATATCGCATCTCTGCATTTCGTATTCTTCATTCTCCATTCGCCATTCTTCAATCACTTCTCCCTCCCATGTCTCTCCTCCTTCTCCTCTTTTTTTTCGCGACACTCCCCTTTCAATTCGCACTCAGTCCCGCGCCCGGAATTGATCTTCACGTTTCCCGTCTTTTTGCGATCGGACTCTTTGGCTTCTGGCTCATCCAATCGCTTCTTCAGCGGAAGCTTTCTCTTCCCGCAAGCGTCGAAACAATTCTTTTCGTTTCCTTCCTTTGCCTCTCGTCTTTTTCGCTCTTTTTTGCGGAAAATACTTCGTGGGGATTTCGGAAATTCGTTTTCCTTCTCTCTTTCGCCCCACTCTTCTTTGTCGCGTTTTCCGTGCTCCAAGAAAAACATGCGCGGGAACGGTTCGCAAAGTGGTTCATCGTCGGTTCCGTACTCTCGGCAGTGATTGGCATATTTCAATTCCTCCTCCCTTTTGCGATCGGACTCGATCCGGCACTGCTCCTCTGGCAGAAGAGCATCCTGCCTATTTTTTCGGGAATTACTTTTTCCGGAACCGTCTCGGAATTTTCGAGTATGGTCGCACATGTCGGCGGAGTAAATGTCCTCCGCGCAAGTAGCCTTTTCCCCGATCCGCATGTTGCCTCTTTCTTCTGGGGGATGACACTCCCCTTCACGATAGCGTTTGTCCTCCATTCTGCGAATCGCGCCAGAGTATTCTTCTTCGCCGCTTCCGTCATCATCCTTGTCGCCAATCTCTTTACCTTCTCGCGCGGCGGCTACCTCGCCCTCCTCGTCACACTCACCATCTCACTCATTCTTTTTTTTCCGCTCATCGTCAAAAAATATGCGCCCGCGCTTCTCTGTTTACTCTTCATACTCCTTGCCTTTATTGTCATTCCCAATCCGATCACCTCGCGATTCCTCTCTTCTTTTGATCTCACCGACCGTTCGACAAGTGGCCGCCTCGAGATATGGAAAGAAGCGGCAGACATAATCGCCAAACACCCACTTGTCGGTGTCGGACTCGGCAACTACTCGAGCGAAGTCAAACCCTCCGCCGACTATCGCGAGCCGCGCTACGCCCACAATATCCTCCTTGACATTGCCGCCGAAACGGGAACGGTAAACGGCATCGTGTTTTTTCTTATCCTCGCATTTTCAATCAAGCGCGCATTCAAGTCTCCTTCCGAACCTTTGAAGTTCGCCGCCGGATTTTCCCTCCTCATCTTCTCCGTCCACTCTCTCTTCGAAACCCCGCTCTACTCGGTACATATCCTCCCTCTCTTCCTTGCCCTCATCGCGCTCGTTCTCGCACCCTCTACCACAAAACTCCCGCAAGAAACTTATCTTGAAATGTAGCTCGCTCACGCGAGGTCGCGACATTTGCATTTCATTCGGAAATCTCATGCTTTGCTCATATCCCCAAAAACAACTCACCTTTTCACGATCGTGAAAAGGTGAGAGATTTTTATGACTGGATATTTCATTTGCTCTTCTGGGGAATCTTCGATAGTGTTTCAGTAGAGTGTCTCTCGAAACACGCAGCATCTCTTAAAGCGTGTTAAAAAAGCTTCAAATTCAAAAGAGTCGGCAGAGCTTTTTCGG
>CAZJZN010000062.1:0-3510 GCA_964550545.1 uncultured Bdellovibrionales bacterium | reverse complement strand
GCTATCGACGTATCTCTATCGACTCGACAAACGGTTCGAGTCGTTTTTGAATACGCTCGAGGGAGAGTGTTTTGCCGCGCGTTTTCTCGGCAAGCGAGGGATCGAGAATTTTAATGTCGCGAAACTCTTGGAGGGCGTAGTGTTTCGCACCACGGATCCACTCGCCTATTTCGTCAAAGTCTTCTTCTTCGTGGATACCCGGGACAACAGTTGTTCGAAATTCATACTCCGCGCCGCTCTCCCTAATGAGAGTGACGCTTCGTTGGAAATTTTCAATCGGTATGTCTCTGTTCCCGGAAGCGAGCGGGTATTTGTCGGGCGCGTGCTTGATATCCATCGCCCAGAAATCGACGAGTGTGGTTTTGATGATGTTCTCGACAATGTCAGAAAAGGCGCCGTTCGTGTCGAGTTTCACGAGGAAACCCATCGATTTTATTTTTTGAATACAATCGATAAGATCCGGATGGAGTGTCGGCTCGCCACCCGTGATGCAAACGCCATCGAGCTTGCCAACACGTCGTTTCAAAAATTCCAAAAACTCGTCCGTCTTGTTGCCTCCCGACTCCTGGAAGTATGTCGCGCTTGGTTCAATGAGTTCGGGATTGTGACAAAAGGGACACCGGAGAACGCATCCCGCCGTAAATGCAACCGCCGCGAGTTTGCCGGGATAGTCCAAGAGGGTTAGGGGTTGATATCCGGCGAGGTACATACGGCGATGGGCTTGCAATTGTGACTTTCGAAAATAAAAAAAGTTGTTCTACGCAACGCTTGGCGCGTACTCGAGGCGGTCGCAGAATTCTTGAGATTTTCCTTTGTTCCACTGCTTGACCGGACGGATATAGCCGACGACGCGCGAGTACACTTCCGTTTCCTGGAAATTTGCGAGCTCCGGTTGCGCCTCATAACACGCGCGGCACTTCGCCTTCGCCTCCCCCTGGACATCATAGGGCATATATTCCGCCCCCTTCTCGAGCGCTTTCCCGCAATCATGGCATGTTATCTGTTGCATAACTTTTTCTTTACGAATTATGTTTACGTTTTAATTTCAAATGATACATTCTAAATTTCAAAATAATTTTTTAATGCTGAAAACGAAATCACTGATTTGAAATTTTTTCATTTTTATATTTTTTTATCATTTAAAATTTATCATTTAGAATTTTCTTCTACGCTTTCCTATATTCCTTTTCTGCTGAAACGACGATGCACTCCGGACAGGTGGTATGTTCACCGGGCAAGTACCCGTGGGTGGGACAGATGCTGAAGGTGGGGGTGAGGGTGAAGTAGGGGAGATGATAGTTTTCGGCGATTTTCTTGACGAGGGCGCGCGCGGATCGGGTGTCGGTGATGCGTTCGCCCAAGAAGCCATGGAGGACGGTGCCGCCGGTATACTGCGTCTGCAAGTTGTCTTGGAGGTCGAGCGCTTCAAAAATGTCGTCCGTGAATCCTACGGGGAGATGGGAAGAATTAGTGTAGTAGGGTTCGGCGTGTTTCATTTTCACATCCGAGGCGTTTGCAACTTCGATATCGGGATATTTTTTCTTGTCGAGAAGAGCGAGTCGGTAGGCGGTTCCTTCGGCGGGAGTTGCTTCCAGATTGTAGAGATTGTTGGTTTTTTCCTGATAGGATCCTATTCGTTCGCGCATATGTCCGAGCATTTTTTCGGCGAATTTTTGACCCGCTTCGGTCGTGATGGCGGTCTTCAAGAGGTTTTTGATCGCTTCGTTCGTGCCCACGAGTCCAATGGTGGAGAAATGGTTTTTCCAGTACTGCCGGAATCGTTTTCTGATATTGCCGAGGTAGAACTTGGTATAGGGATAGAGTCCCTTTTCGGTGAGTTGCTCGACGATTTTTCGTTTTATCTCGAGGCTTTCCTTGGCGATATCCATCAGGCGATCGAGACGCTTGAAGAAATCTTTTTCATTTTTGGCGAGGTAGCCGATTCGAGGGAGATTCACGGTGACGACGCCGATCGAGCCGGTCAAGGGGTTCGCGCCAAAGAGTCCGCCGCCGCGCTTTCGGAGCTCGCGATTATCGAGACGAAGCCGACAACACATACTTCGCGCGTCGTCGGGGCTCATATCGGAATTGACGAAGTTCGCGAAATAGGGGATGCCGTATTTGGCGGTCATTTCCCAGAGCGGCTCATACGCGGGATTCTCCCAGTCAAAATTTTTGGTGATATTGTAGGTTGGAATGGGGAAGGTGAAGATGCGTCCCGAGGCGTCGCCCTCGCACATCACTTCCGCGAAGGCGCGATTGATCATTGCCATTTCGGTGGCGAATTCACCATACGTTTCTTTTTGGGGTTCGCCGCCGATGATGACGTGTTCGTGTGCCAAAATTTTCGGCGGAATCATATCCATCGTAATGTTGGAGAAGGGCGTTTGGAATCCGACTCGCGTCGAAACATTCATATTGAACACGAAGGACTGGATCTCTTGTTTCACCTGCGCGTAGGAAAGTTTGTCTCTCCGGACAAAGGGCGCCAAGAGCGTATCGAAATTGGAGAACGCTTGCGCGCCCGCCACTTCGCCCTGGAGCGTGTAGATGAAGTTGACCATTTGTCCCAGGATCGAACCCAAATGTTTGGCAGGCTTGCAGGAAACCTTGCCCGGGACGCCGGTAAAGCCGCGCCGCAAGAGATCTTCCAAATCCCAGCCGCAGCAGTAGGCGGAAATGAGTTGGAGGTCGTGAATATGAAGGTCGCCCGACTCGTGCGCGTCGCGGACTTCTTTGGAATAGATCGTATTCATCCAATACTTGGTGCTGATGGCGCTCGAGACATAGTTGTTAAGTCCCTGGAGGGAATACGCCATATTGGCATTCTCCTTGACGAGCCAGTCGAGATTTCCGATGTACTTGTCGACCAGATGCACGGCTTTGACAAGTGACTCCTCGGTTTCGCGCACCTCGCGGTGTTGCTCGCGATAGAGGATATATGCCTTTGCCGCTTCATGGAATCCTTCGGACATGAGAACCGTTTCGACGAGATCCTGGATCTCCTCTATCTTCGGAATAAATTTTCCCATGTTTTGTTTCGCGTATCGACGCGCTTTTTGCTCGAGAAGCGTTGCAACTTTTTTTCCGACGCGCGTCGCGTCTTTTTCGCTCCCGGTTTCCGTCGCGGCGAACGCCTTTTCGATCGCGGCAATGACTTTGTACGGATTGAAAACGACGGTTCGCCCGCTTCGTTTTCGCACGGACTCGATACCTCCCTGCTGCTCTTTTTGTATTGGCTTCATAGCGGTTTTTCGGTAAAAATATGGATTTTGGGGAAAAGAAAAACCGTGGAAACAGAAACTCCCCCACGGAGTGCGTCGTATTTCGATGCGCTCCCCCATTATCTTCCAAAGTTTCAGACTCGTAAAGTTTCCCTTTCCTAAAGGAAACAATGAGCAATGAATTCACCACGTCGCTCGCGAGCGACGTGAGCCAGCCACCGTCGCTCGCGAGCGACGTGAGCCAGCCACCGTCGCTCGCGAGCGACGTGGCAAGCAACGAACAACT
>CAZJZN010000061.1:0-3571 GCA_964550545.1 uncultured Bdellovibrionales bacterium | reverse complement strand
TTGTCAGTTGTGAGTTGTTCGTTGCTTGCCACGTCGCTCGCGAGCGACGGTGGCTGGCTCACGTCGCTCGCGAGCGACGGTGGCTGGCTCACGTCGCTCGCGAGCGACGTGGTGAATTCATTGCTCATTGTTTCCTTTCAGTTGTTCCCCGCTATGCCTTTTGCGCATCTTCACGTTCACTCCCACTATAGTCTCCTCACGGCGCCGGCAAAAATCGACGCGCTTCTTGATCGCGCCAAAGAATTCGGTATGACGGCGCTCGCCCTCACCGATTACTCTGCGCTCTATGGCGCAGTCGAACTTTCGATCAAGGCAAAAGAGCGTGGAATGAAAGCCATTATCGGTGCGGAAATATATGTCACCAAGGATATGCGGAGCCGCGCCTCAAGCGAAGACCGGCGCCGGTACAATCTCGTCCTCCTCGCCGAAACCGAAGTGGGCTACAAAAACTTGATGAAAATCATTTCGGCGTCGCATATCGAGGGCTTCTACTACAAGGCACGCGTCGACAAAGAGCTTTTGCGAACATACCACGAGGGACTCATTGCACTCTCCGGATCGGTAACGGGCGAAGTCCCCTCGCTCATCATCGCGGGAAACGACGATCGCGCGCGCGAATCGGCACTCGAATACCAAGAGATTTTCGGCACAGGAAATTTCTTTCTTGAACTTCAACCGCACGGAGACTACGAAAATCAAGTGCTCGCGAACGCGGGTCTCATTCGCATTGCCCGCGAAACGGGAATACCGCTCGTCGCCGCAAACGACGTCCACTATGTCCGCCCCGAAGACGCCGAACTCCAGGACATCCTTCTCTGCATTCGCGACAACAAAAAAGTCTCCGAAGAAAATCGTCTCTCGCTCCGCCACCTCGATCTCTCGCTCCGAAGCCCGGAGGAAATGACCGAATTTTTCAAAGAAATCCCCGAAGCGATCGAGAATGTGGGAAAAATTGCCGACCGATGCGACGTCCATATCAAACTTGGCGAAACCCAACTCCCCCATTTCGACGTGCCGGACGGAAAAATTGCCGAAACATATCTCCGAGAACTCTGCGAAGCGGGACTCGTGAGGCGGTTCGGAACCGATATCACCGAAACGCATCGCGCGCGAATGGAATACGAACTCGGCGTCATCGAAAAAACCGGCTTCGCTTCTTACTTCTTGATCGTGCAAGACTTCGTCAATTGGGCGAAGCGACAGGGTATCGTTGTCGGACCCGGAAGAGGAAGCGCCGCCGGAAGTTTCGTTGCCTACCTTACCGGCATCACCAACATGGATCCGATCAAGTACAACCTCCTCTTTGAACGGTTCCTCAACCCGGAGCGTATTTCTATGCCCGATGTCGATATGGACTTCGCCGACGATCGTCGCGACGACGTCTTGAACTACGTACGCCACAAATACGGCAACGATCACGTCGCCCAAATCATCACCTTCGGAACCATGGCGGCACGCGCCGCGATCCGCGATACCGGACGCGCACTCGGACTTTCCTACAGCCTCTGCGATACCGTCGCCAAACTCATCCCGCAGTTTCACACGATGGAAAAAGCACTCGCCGAAGCGCCGGACTTCAAAGCGCTCTATGAGCGAGATGCTGACGCGAAGCGCCTCATCGACGCCGCGAAAAAACTCGAGGGACTCGCGCGTCATGCCTCCATGCATGCCTGCGGCGTCGTCATCACCAAAGATCCGGTCACGGAGTACACGCCGATTCAAAATATTTCAGGATCCAAAGAGGGTATTGTCACACAGTACTCTTCTTCCACCAAGTCAAGCTATATCGAGAAAATCGGTCTCCTCAAAGTGGACTTTCTCGGACTCAAAAACCTCACCATCATCCAAGACACCATACGCATCCTGAAGGCGCTCGGTAAACTCGACGCCCTCACCGAAGCGCTTCATCTTGATCCGCACAACGCGACGACCGCCGACATCATCGACAAGATTCCCTTGGACGACGCCGAGACATTCGATCTCCTCCAAAGGGCGCACACGACCGGCGTCTTCCAGCTGGAATCAAACGGAATGAAGCGCTATCTCAAACAACTGAAACCGAGCGTCCTCGAAGATATCATCGCGATGGTCGCACTCTACCGTCCCGGTCCTATGGATTGGATCCCCGACTTCATTGCCGGAAAACACGGTCTCAAAAAAATAGAATACCTCCACCCCAAGCTCGAGCCGATTTTGGCGGCAACATACGGCGTCGCCGTCTACCAGGAACAGGTGATGCAAATCGCCCGCGACCTCGCCGGCTTCACTCTGGGAGAGGCGGATGTCCTCCGAAAAGCGATGGGCAAGAAAATTCTTGAGCTCATTCAGGAACAAAAAATAAAATTCATCGACGGATGCGTGAAACACGGCATTTCGAAGACGATCGGCGAAAAAGTATTCACCTTCATCGAACCTTTCGCCGGCTACGGATTCAATCGATCTCACGCCGCCTGCTATGGCCTCATCGGCTATCAAACCGCCTATCTCAAAGCGCATTATCCGGCGGAATTTATGGCAGCGCTCCTCACAAGCGATCAGAGCAATTCCGATCGCGTCTCAATCGAAGTTGCCGAGGCGCGCGATATGGGAATCGAGGTCTTGCCCCCATCGGTCAACGAAAGCTTCGAAGAGTTCGCCGTAATCCGAGACGAATCGGGAAAGGAGCGCATCCGTTTCGGACTCAATGCCGTAAAAAACGTCGGCACAACCGTGACGGAAGAAATCGTAAAAGAGAGAAAAGCGAATGGAAAATACCGAAGCCTCACCGACTTTATCGAGCGCGTCCGCGTCAAAGACCTCAACAAAAAATCCATCGAAGCGCTCGCCAAAGTGGGCGGTCTCGATGCCTTCGGTGAACGCAAGAGCCTCCTCGAGAGTATCGACACCATCCTCCTCTACGCCAAGAATTCCCAAAAAACCAAAGAAACGCATTCAATGAGTCTCTTCCGCGATATGCCGATCGAGAAAGGATCGATCCGTCTCACTGAAACGACTCCCGCCACAAAGCACGAGAAACTGATGTGGGAAAAAGAACTCCTCGGACTCTATGTGAGCGACCATCCCGCAAGTGACTATCGGGAATACCTGGAGCAAGTCGCGGTTCCTATCCATGAAGTGGAGAAACACCCCGAAGGGACATCGACACAGGTGGGCGGTGTCATTTCCGCCCTCCGCAAGGCGTACACCAAGGATCAAAAGACGATGTACTTTGCCACGATCGAAGATACGACGGGCAGGATCGAAGCGGTCGTCTTCCCGCGCGTCGCCGAACACACCGAACATCTCTGGGTGCTCGAGACACTCGTCGTCGTCGGCGGAAAAATTTCCCTCCGCGACGGCTCACCAAAAATTATGGTCGAACGTGCCGAACGCCTCTCATCCAAAGAAGTAGAAACCTGGCAAAGAGCCCTCCTTACACAGCGGAAGTATGGAGGACGGCCGACAACGGAGAGCAGTCAGCAGGAAACAGGAAATTTACCACCGTCGCGGGCGAGCGCCCGGGGGCCGCCCCCCGCCGGCCCGCGCGCCCGGGGCAAGCACCCGCCAAATACCCAAGGCACCCCACAACCCC
>CAZJZN010000060.1:0-3574 GCA_964550545.1 uncultured Bdellovibrionales bacterium | reverse complement strand
TGGCGGCTAGCGCCATAGAGATGATATGTCCTAAGAAAGGGGTGACAGCGTTACTTTTCGTGGCACTTGTTGCTACTCAGCGGCTTCTGTAGAGTTTCTCGGGCGGATTGCATTCAGCGGTCCGCCCTTTTCATATTCTCGAGGAAGCGTCAAGGGTTGCAGGGATGCGAAGAACGCTCTATACTGGGCGCATTATGAATGCAAAACAATGGATTCAGCTCCGATTTTTCGGAGTCATTCTTTTGGTGGTGTTCGCGAGTATCGTTGCGTATCCTCGCGCGGTTGCTCGTGTGCCGTGGCTGGGGACGGCGGTTGGAGCGCTTCGCGTGAATTTGGGACTCGACCTCCAAGGCGGGATTCACCTTGAGTATCGGGTGGATACGGCGCAGATTCCGGAGGAGAAACGAAGCGAGGCTCTGCAAGCGGCGCTCGCGGTCGTTGAACGGCGCGTGAATGCGTTTGGCGTGGGCGAGCCGCTGGTGCAACTTTCTCGTTCAGGGAGTGAGGATCGGATTATCGTGGAATTGCCGGGAGTGAAGGATGTGGACGAGGCGAAACGGATGCTCAAAGAAACACCCTATCTGGAATTTCAGGAGGATAATACCGACGCGGTACAAAAACAGCTCGATACGATGAATGAGGCATCGAAGACGAAAGCGATCGAAGTTCTGGATCGTGCCAAGAAGGGGGAAGACTTCGCCGAGCTTGCCAAAAAAGAGAGCAAAGATCCGGGTTCGGCGGAACAGGGTGGCGATTTGGATTTCGCGGCGAAAGGGAAATTCGTAAAAGAATTCGAGGACATTATTTTCAAAGACGAACTCAAGAAAGATGCCGTGTGGACGGATCTTGTCGAATCGCCTTTCGGTTGGCACATTATCAAAAAAACAGATGAGAAGGGTGACGGAGATGCGCGGGAAGTGCGCGCGTCGCATATTCTTTTCCCCAAACAGTCGTTTGAAATGCTCCCTGAAACGGCGCGCTTCAAAGCGACAGGACTCTCGGGAAAGAACCTAAAAAACGCCTTCGTGAACTATGGTGGAGATATGGGCGTGGGACTCCCGCAGGTATCGCTTCAGTTTGACGCGGAAGGCGCGAAACTCTTTGCCGAGCTCACCAAGAAGAATATTGGGAAGCAAATCGCGATTCTCCTTGATGGCGAAATTGTGAGCGCACCCACAGTACAGAGTGAGATTCCAAACGGCGAGGCGGTTATTACGGGTGACTACAACCTCAAAGAGGCAAAGGCGCTCGTCTCGAGACTCAATGAGGGCGCGCTTCCGGCTCCAATCACGCTTGTCGGTCAACAGACGGTCTCGGCATCGCTTGGAGAAGTATCACTTCAAACAAGTCTCAAAGCGGGCGTTATCGGCGTAGGAGCGATTATTGTGTTTATGATACTCTACTACCGGTTTTTCGGCGTATTGGCGTCGATTGCGCTTCTTCTCTATACGGGACTTCTTTTTGCGCTGTTCAAGTTTTCGAGTCTCACGCCATTTCCGATGACGCTTACCCTGGCGGGTATTGCCGGTTTTATTCTTTCGATCGGTATGGCGGTTGACGCGAATATTCTGATTTTTGAACGAACGTGGGAGGAACTCAAAAGTGGAAAACACCTTTCGAAGGCGATTGATGAAGGGTTTCGTCGGGCATGGCCGTCGATTCGCGATGGAAATTCATCAACCATTCTTACCTGTGTTCTTTTGATTTGGCTCGGTACCGGATTTGTGAAGGGTTTCGCGCTCACGCTTATTCTCGGTGTATTGCTCTCGCTCTTTACGGCAATCGCGGTCACTCGGACACTTCTCTCCTTCTGTATGCGGGGATGGATTGAACGATACCCGGCACTCTTTGTTCCCAAATGGAAGCGCCCTGACATTTCTCATTCTCTATGAAGCAACTCATCCAGAAACGAAAATATTTCTACGCGTTTTCGATTGCGCTCACGATAGCGAGTGTCGCCGCGCTCTTTTTGTGGGGACTCAAGCTGGGTATCGATTTTCGTGGCGGAACGCTTCTTGAAATTTCGTGGAGCGAAGGAAACGTCCATGATCGCGCGAGTATCGAGGAAACACTGAAAACACTTCCTCGTGTCGAAAGTCTCGTTGTACAGTCTTCGGGTGATCGACATATGCTTATCCGCTATGCTTCGTCTGATGAAACGGTGAATGAAGCCGTACTTGCCGAACTCAAAAAGAAAGACGAGTCTGTTGAGTTGGTGCGGTCTGAATTTATAGGCGCTTCGGTGTCCGAGGATATCAAGAAGAATGCGTTTATTGCCGTTTTTCTTGCAATTATCGGGATCATGTTGTATATCGCGTGGGCGTTTCGGAAGGTTTCGAAGCCGGTTTCTTCGTGGCAGTACGGCATCCAGGCGATTCTCGCGCTTGCGCATGACATCCTCATTACATTGGGCGCTTTTGCGTTTCTGGGGCATTTCTTTCAGGTGGAGGTTGGCGCGTCGTTTGTCGCGGCGCTCCTCACGATTCTTGGGTTTTCCGTGCACGATACGATTGTCGTCTACGATCGAATTCGTGAAAACCTCATCCGTTCCGGGGGGCGTGAGAATTTTGAAGACGTAGTGAATCAGTCACTCAACCAGACGCTTGCGCGTTCGTTCAATACGTCTTTTACGGTGATCCTTGTCTTGGTGAGCGTTGTCATTTTTGGAGGTGAATCCATCCGATTTTTTTCGCTCGCGCTTCTTGTGGGTATCGCCGCCGGAACCTACTCGTCGATCTATGTCGCCTCCGCGCTCCTGGTGACGAACCACCTTTTTCGCGAGAAACGATTGCGGCTTAAGAATGATTCTTCCTCTGCCGGCGTTCGAAAGAGGGAGAAAAAACGCGAGCGAATTTCCGGAAGAATCGAGAGTGAAACGCGGGTGGATCCGGCAGCTTCTCTGATTGATTCACCGCTTGGCGCCGCCTCTCCGAGTATATCTTCACCCGTTTCTTATTCGAAACATCAGAAAAGCAAGAAAAAAAAGAAGAAGGGGAGAAGAAGGTAGAATGAATGCAAAATTAGAAATTAAAAATGTATCCGTCAGTCGGCGGAGAAAAATGGAAGAGTATTGATTGAAATTTTGCATTTTTCATTTTGAATTTTTCATTTTTCACTTCCCCTATGTGGAATCCATTTGCCAAAAAACCGAAGGAGGGCGAGAAGAAAAAACCACTTGTCATCGAGAAAAAGGATGAGCGAAGTTTTGAAGAGAAGCTCGCCGAGATGCCGGGCGCGCCGGATCCCAAAGATATGGGAATGTTTCAGAAGTTCGCGATGAAACAACTTCTTAAGATGTCGCCCGCGGAGCGCGAAAAGGTCTTGAAAAAAGCGATGACGCCCAAAAATATCGCGAAGCACAAAGACGAAATCTTGGCGCAACTTGAACACGCGCGGAAAAGTGGAATGATGTCTGACGATCAGTACCGATTGGCGCGAAGGAAAATGGGAATTTAGAGCGTGTTAAGAAAGTCCGCTTTTTCGGAAAAAATTATTTTTTGCTTGTCTTCCACTTCGTTCGAAAGCCGCAAAAAACAATTTTTCCCGAAAAAGCTCTGCCGATTCTTTTTAATTT
>CAZJZN010000059.1:0-3766 GCA_964550545.1 uncultured Bdellovibrionales bacterium | reverse complement strand
AGAAAAACAGACTTTCTAGGCACTCTCTACCGCCAGTAGTGCGACTGAAATGCCCACGCGAACATTTTCTTGATGCTCGACCATCGTTCCGGATCATTCAAAACAACGGAAACCACCGTGTGTCGCCGCTCCGGATCAAGAGAGAGAGCGAGAAGTGAATATCCGGCAAGTGGCGTAAACCCGGTCTTCGCACCCACAAGCTCCGGATACGTACCCAAAAGCTGATCAGTGTTAAAAATATCGTGCGCGTACTTTCCATCAACCGAAACAATCGTCGCACCCGGCGTCCGCGCAAGCTCCCATATAATATCATATTCGAGTGCCTTCGACGCTATGCGCGCCACATCAAACGCCGACGAAAAACACTCCGATTCCCGCCCTTCAGGCTCCAGTCCCGATGGCGTACAAAAGTTGGTATTCTGAAGTCCAAGCGATCGAGCGCGCGCATTCATAATCTCCACAAAGGCCTCCTGTGATCCGGCAGTATGCTTTGCCAGGGCGAGTGCCGCGTCATTCGCACTGTTCATAAGTGCCGCCATAAGAAGACTCTTCACGGTGAGCTGTTCTCCCACTCGAAGTCTCACGCCGTTACAGAATCCCGATCGCGGACAGCCGATTCGCGTCCCCTCCGTCGCAACCATCTCACCATCAATAACAACCGATTCATTAAGATCCCGAACACGCTCCACAACAAGCATCGCCGTCATAAGCTTTGTCAGAGAGGCGATTTGTCGACGATCGTGAGCGCTTTTCTCCTGAAGAACTACTCCCGATTCGGCATCCATCACCACACTCGCGTGCGCCGACGGGAGCGAGAGATCATACACGCCCTCTTTTCTGATGGGGCGAAATTCCGTCGCATGTCCTCGAGATTCGAACGATATCGGGATATCGGAAGCGCCGTGTTCATCAGATACTCCCTGAACCAACGGGTTCGGATCGGACATATTCGGCAATGCCGTTTGATCTTTTAATCCCAAAGACGATTCGCTACCTATCCGAAAAACACCCAAAGCTCCCAGTCCGACAAAAAGAAGCGCAAGTATGCCGAAAACTCCGGAAACAAGAATCATTCGGGCCAAAAATACTCTGAATCGATTCATAGGAAACGTTCCTCACGATCACTATCTGGCGATTCTTTCCGGGAATCCTCTCCCAAAGACGATGAAGAAATAGGGGGTACGGATTCACCTTTCGACAACGCATCATATTCGGGAAGCTCGGAGATATCGGAAATACCCATCGACTCGAGAAAAGAGAATGAGGCTGAGTATACATATCCTCGCGCATCACTCGGATTTTCACGCCGTTCTATCAATCCGCGCAACAAAAGCGCTCGAAGCGAAATCGAGGAGTTTACTCCCCGTATCACTTCGATTTCGGTATGAGAAATCGGTCCTCGATACGCAACAATGGAGAGTGTTTCCAGTGCCGCACGAGAAAGCGGTCCTTCGCGATCCAGAGAAAGCGCTTTCTCAACAAAAGAAGCGTTATCCGATCGCGACGTGAGTCGTACGGCGCCATCTTTCCCGGTAAGTGAGAGCCCTCGACCTTCTTCTCGGTACGAAGTAACCAAAAAATCAATCGCCTTCCCTACGTCCTCTTCCGTTACTCCGAGCACCTCCGCAAGACGAGAAATTAAAACCGGATCCCCCGAAACAAAAAGGATCGATTCAATCGCGGAAGCAGTGTGTTGTATATTCATGAAGAAAAACTATTTCGTTACCGCGCCGCGACACCCAGCCGGCGAAACCGGATATCTCCAAAGATCACTCCCTGTTCGACGGATACCGTCCGTCGACGCACCAATTCAAGCAATGCAAGAAACGAAACAATGGTTTCCGCGGTATCCTTTGATTCCCTCATCACCTCCGAAAAAACAGATTCGACCCGCCGAACCATACGTTCCTCAAGGAGCGCAATACACTCTTCGAGCGTGACAACATCCGCCACTATCCGTTCTTCGAGCCGAATCGGAACCGGTATCGACGCCAAAACGCGCTGAAACGCGTCTCGTAACATTGTACAAGAAAATCCGGGCGGCGGCGAGAAAATCGGATAAGCATAGGGAATCGCATCCCGATGAAAACTCCTTCGAGAAGAAAGAAGGAGAAGTTTCAATCGATCCGCCGCTTCCCTATACCGCTGATATTCCCGAAGTCGACCCTCGAGATCTTCAATCAACTCTTCTTCATCCTCCGTAAAAGAAAGGAGCGGGAGGAGCGCTTGAGATTTGAGCAAGAGAAGGCGCGAAGCAATCGACAGAAAACTCGAAAGATTCTCCATCGAAACATCCTGAATTGAAGCGATATACTCGAGATACTGATCAGTCACCTGCGCGAGCGCGAGACGAGTTATATCAAGCTTCTCACTTTCAATGAGCGAGAGAAGAAGCGGAAACGGCCCTTCGAATTGCTCCAGACGGACATGATACATACATTATCGAATTTTCTCGCGAACGACTTCAAGCGCCCGATCAAGCTGAGGATCCCGACCGGCATCATAGTCTTCATTCGTGAACTCAACCTCAATGTCCGGAGCAATACCCTCCTTATTTATCTGTTTTCCCTTCGGAGTAAGCCAACGAGCGACCGTTACCTTGAGTGCGGTTTCATTCGAAATCGAAACAAGCTCCTGAACCGATCCCTTCCCAAAAGATTTTTTGCCGATAAGCGTCACATTCCCGCGATTCTCCCGCAGTGCCGCCGCAAGGATTTCCGACGCGCTTGCCGAACCCTCATTGATGAGAACAACGGTTTCCGTGCCACTCAGAACATCTCCGCCGCGCGTCGAAAGCGTTTCTCGTCGGCCATCACCGTCTTCTTCAAGAACTACCGGGCTTTTTTTGGGAATCATACGACTCGCGATATCCACCGCCCCATCAAGAAGTCCGCCCGGATTATCGCGAAGATCAAGAAGAATCCCACGAGCATTTCGCGATCGAACTTCCTTCACCGCTTCCTCAAACTCGCGCACCGTTCCTTCGCCAAATTGATTGATTCGTACAAGAGCAATAGCGTCATCTTTCCAGGAAAGTTTCACGCTCTTCACATTGATAACGTCCCGACGAATAACGATATCGCGCGTTTCTTTGTCGCCATCCCGAAAAATTGTAAGCTTCACTTCCGTTCCTTTTTTCCCGCGCATCTTATTCTTCGCTTCATCAATTGTCATTTCCGCAGTATTTTGATCATCGATCTCAAACACTTTGTCCCCCGCCCGAAGACCGGCCTGCTCCGCCGGCGCATCATCAAGTGGCGCGACAATCGTAAGGATCTTGTTCTTTATGCCAATCTCGGCGCCGATGCCCTCAAAGCTTCCGGAAATATCCTCATTGAACGCTTTATTTTCTTCCGGATCAAAGAAGGTCGTATACGGATCATCCGTCGCCGAAAGCATCCCTTTTATGGCGCCATACACTAGCGCTGTTGAATCGAGCTCCTCACTGTCCACAAAGCGCTCGTGAAGAATGTCCCACGTCTTCCAGAAGGTTCCCAGATCGGGATGCGTGTCCTTGGCATTTGAGAGAATATTCGAAACCGGAAGCGAAAACGCGGAACTTCCCGCTACATTTGATGTCGATTTCCCTCGCTCAACCCCAATCGAATACGCGAGAACGACAAGAACCGTCAAAAAAAAGAGTGGAACAAAAGATCCTCGTTTTTTCGGGCGAGGCGATCCCTGGTTCACATTCGACGGAGCAGTCATCCCTTTTACTTCATTCATATTGTTTCCGATTCAATTCAGGCCGCAAAAAACAATTTTT
>CAZJZN010000058.1:0-3767 GCA_964550545.1 uncultured Bdellovibrionales bacterium | reverse complement strand
TGGCGGCGTATAGGTACACGACTGTGTGAGATCCGGCGTTGCTCCACCGGCACATCCATCGGGAATTCCCGACACCACCGTCCGAGTTTGCGTCCCGTTTGACTGGCATGTCCCCCACGAGGAATAGTTGTAGTCCGTACACACCGGCGCATTCACGAGCACTCGAATTCCCGAGACACCGGAAAGAAGATCATTCCCCGATCCGTTATCCTCGATCACATCCGAGTCGGTCGCGTTGTCGGGACCGGTATAGGTATAGCGAATATTATTGGTCGAAGACGATACGGGACGAAGCGCTCGAAAAGTAAGTGTCGCAAGCACACCGGAATCCGTATTGACTCCGGGAGAAGGCTTTGCCAGTGTCGCCGAAAAGACACCGCTTGATGCGTTGTGATCGACAATCTGACAAGGATTCCCTTGATACACACATCCATTTCCCGTAGAAAATATCGATCCACTCATATTCCAACCGGTGAGCTGGAAATCGGCAGGATCATAGGTAACGATCGATCGAACCGCCACCGCATTGACGCCACCCGTATTGAGCACCAGATCAACGTCGAAGGTTTGATCTTCTGCAACACTCACGACACCCCCCGATATGAGTGACGAGTCCATAGAAAGCGTCGCATCTCCGCTCGCCTTGGAGAGACTCTCTATCTCGAGCGATACGCTCCAAACAAACGAAACGAATGCTCCCGAAACAAAGGCGAGCATAAAAAGACCCTGCCACGTCTTCACGCGCGTCCGCGCGACAAACGTCCATGACTTCCCAAGAAGAGGGAGCGACTCACTCGCAAACTTATCAATCTGTCGCTGGAACGTTCCTCCGGTTCGGAGACCGTCACCTTTTGGTTTTTCTTCGGCCATAGCGTCAAAAAAAGAAGGTTTAAAATTATTCTATAAAAAATAAACAAGAAATAGTTCTTTGCTCCCAGTATACTCTCTCTTTCAAGAGAACGCGCATCAATACGGGAACCATTCGAAAAAATAGCCGAATCAAGAATCGAATGACTTCAATACGTCGGCAATCGCCACAATTCCCTCCATTGAACCTTGTTCACTGACGACTGGAAACACACTGAGTCCCGTTTCTTTGAATTTTTGAATCAGATCTTTCACCGGGATCGACTCGGAAACCGTCTGGCAAGGAGCACTCATAATATCTTTCGCTCTCGCTTGCATCAGCCGGTCAACCATCTCCCGACGGCTCCCGCTCATCTCGCTCGCGACGCGCATTTTGCGCATAAAGTCGATATAAGAGGGGAGATAAATGCTCGAAGAATCCTTGGTAAAAAAATCCGTTTCGGTAATGATACCGACAATATCGCCGTTTTCCACCACCGGTACACCATGGATACGGTGTTCCGTAAGAAGCGACGCCACCTTTTGGAGCGCTTCATCGGGCTTCACTGAAATAACCGCGCGCGTCATAATATCCCGTACGGAAGAATCATTCATAGACAACCATTAAAGATACGCAAACAAAAGAAACCGTGCCATCGAATATATCGTCTTCACCAGTATACACCATCTCTTCAAAACGGACGATGCCCTCCATAAAAAATGTCAAGACGCAAACACTCGCTCTTTGACAAACAAAGAAAAAGAGAGAGGATAGAGATGTCTCGCGCCGGAATACTCTCCGCTCAAACACATTCAATATCGTTCTCTATCATACCATATGACATTCTCTCTTCAAACTCCGCTCGATTCCCTTCCAACCGTGAAAAAAAATTTTCTGCCCAAACTGGCGGCTCTTGGCATCAGAACCGTGCACGATCTCCTTTTCCATATCCCGTCGCGATACGAGGATTTTTCAGAAATCAAAAAAATACGAGACGCGCTCGAAAACGAACCTGCCACCTTCGAAGGCATCGTCGCGCCCTTTCGGGAGAAAAAGACCTGGAAGCGGAATATGAAGATCTTCGAAACGGATCTCTCCGACGACTCCGGAACAATTCGTCTTGTTTGGTTCAATCAGAAGCTTGTCACGGAAAACCTTGCGCCCGGCACAAGCATCCGCGTTTCCGGAAAGGTTTCGAGCGATCGGGATGGACTCGTCCTCGTTTCCCCCGCCTTCGAGCGATCGAGTCGCCGCCCGACACATACCGCTCGCCTTGTCCCCGTCTATCCGGAAACCTACGGACTCACCTCCAAATATATCCGCTGGCAAATTGAAACGCTCTTTGAAAAAAAAATTGGGGTGCAGGATCCGATACCCGAGACAATCTTACAAAAACTCCACCTCCCCGCACTCCCTACGACACTTCGTTTTCTTCATTTCCCGGCGTCAATGGAGGAAGTCGAGATTGCTCGGAAACGCCTCGCTTTTGACGATATGTTTTTGGCGCAACTCAAAAGCCTTGAACTCAAATCGCTCTGGAGCAAGGAGTCCGCAGTGTCCTTCCCGATCGATACCGAAATATGCCCTTCTTTTGAAACAGTCCTCCCCTTCACGTTGACCATGGCGCAACAAAAGGCGATTGACGATATCTTTCGAGACCTTTCGCGACCCCTGCCGATGAATCGACTCGTAAACGGCGATGTCGGATCCGGCAAGACGGCGGTCGCGGGAGCGGCAATGCTCCGCATCGCGCGCGCCGGATTCCAAGTCGCCCTCCTCGCTCCGACCGAAGTTCTCGCGCAACAGCACTTCGAGACGATCTCCACATGGTTTTCCGGCGAATCATTTCAAGAAGCGCTCCTCACGCGATCCGTTCAAAAACTCGGGACGGAAACCGTCGCCAAGGAAACCCTCAAAAACGCGATTCGAGCGGGACTCGCCACCATCGTCGTCGGCACGCATGCCCTCCTTCAAAGTGACGTTCATTTTGAAAAACTCGCACTCGTTATCATTGACGAACAGCACCGGTTCGGCGTTTCCCAACGCGCCACGCTCCAAGAAGCGACGCGCCGCACGGATGATGGACTGCCCGGAACCATTCCGCACTTTCTCACCATGACCGCGACTCCCATCCCGCGCACACTCGCGATCGCGTTCCTTGGCACGCTCGACCTCTCCATACTCGACGAACTCCCCGCGCGACGCATCCCCGTTACGACCAAAATCGCCGCAACTCCCGAGGCGAGAGAGACTGTCTTTCGCTTCGCGCGACAGGAAATAAAAAAGGGGCGACAGGTATTTATCATCCTCCCATTGGTTGAAGAATCATCGGCACTTTCCGAAGTAAAGGCCGTCAAAACCGAACACGAAAAACTTTCCCGAAAAATCTTTCCCGAATTTTCCGTGGGACTTCTGTATGGAAAAATGAAACCGTCTGAAAAAGAAAAAGTGATGCGAGATTTTAAGAACGGGGACATCCGTGTACTCGTCTCCACATCCGTCGTCGAAGTCGGTGTCGATGTCCCCAATGCAACCGTGATGATTATCGAGAATGCCGACCGATTCGGACTTTCCCAACTGCATCAATTCAGGGGACGTGTCGGTCGCGGAACGGAAGCCTCATATTGTTTCCTTCTTCCGGGAAAAAATACCGAGAGTGAGCGTCTTCAGGCGCTGGTCGAAAGCCGCGACGGATTCTTTCTCGCGGAAAAAGATCTGGAACTTCGAGGACCGGGATCCTTCTTCGGACTTCGTCAATCCGGTCTTCCCGATATCGCGATGAGTCACCTCAAAAACCCGCGCCTCATCACCATCGCCAGACAAGAAGCCGAAACGATCCTCATTGACGACCCAAGGCTCGAGAAACATTCCCTCCTCCGCGCCGCCCTCGATCGAATGACCGACGAAGTACATTTGGAAT
>CAZJZN010000057.1:0-4033 GCA_964550545.1 uncultured Bdellovibrionales bacterium | reverse complement strand
ATTCTTTTGAATGTGAAGCTTTTTTAACACGCTCCGAGCTCATCTTTCAAGATTGTCTTTTGTTGGACGCCCATAAATTCTTTCACCACCTTTCCGCCCTTGAAAATTTTGAGACTCGGAATAGACATAATGCCGTACTCCGACGCTTTCTTGGGATTCTCGTCAACGTCGAGCTTGCCGATTTTTGCGGTTCCCTTCATTTCTTCCGCGAGTTCGTCAATAACCGGTCCCATCATCTGACACGGTCCGCACCACGGCGCCCAAAAATCCACGAGAACCGGCTGGTCACTCTTCAATACTTCACTTTCGAAATTATCATCGGTAAATGTGAGAGCCATAATGAAAAGTCAAAAGTTAAAAGTCAAAAGATAGAAACTTAGAGTCTGTCTTAAAAGCTTCACAAGACTGAAAATTTGAACATTTTTCTGGAGAAAATTGTTTTTTTGCGGCTTTCGAACGAAGTGGAAGACAAGCAAAAAAATAATTTTCTCCAGAAAAACAGACTTTTAAGGCACGCTCTTAGTGCGACTTCCCAAGAATATCTCCGCCTTTTCCTTCGCCGCCGAGAAAATCGGAGAGCTCATGCGCGAAGGCGCCATCATGCTTCCCGATCCAGGCGAGGAGCATCGCGGCGTGTTCTTTTTCTTCGTCGCGGTTATGCGCGAGGATACCGCGCAACTCTTCGTCGGTAGCGATTTCGGCGCGCTGATTGTACCAGTCAATCGCCTCGAGCTCCTCCCGAAGCGAATCGATCGCTCGTTTCATATCGAGCGCCTGCGCACTCAATTGTCCGCGTTCTTCATGCAACATACCTGAAAGATTTACGGATTATGCCCTCCGCACTCGGCATTGTACCACGCCAAAAAATCAAAGGGAAGATTCATTCACTTCTTCGACTTCAATTGGTCGCGTTTTTCGATCGACTCATTTTCTTTTCCGCCTTTGGGAGCTTGTTCTCTTCAGATACCAAGCAATCCTTAAGCGCATTGATTCCCCTATCGAAATCGGAAATGTAGTTCCTATCCTGAATGACACGAAATTTCTCATATTCTCGTTCTGCTTTAATTCGCGCTTCTTCCTGGGAAACCTTCCCTTTGTGCGTCAGTATTGGATACTCGGAAAGTTCCAGAAATCGGTTCAGAAATTTCACCCAATCCTTCATATTTGTCACAACTCCTCGCTTCGCCCTTCCTTCCGCCAAATCCAAATATGCCGAAACAATCCGATTGAGTTCATCAATATGCTTCTTATTGAGGTAATTCTTTGCGATCGTAACATCGCTTTTGAGAATTTTTCCATCCGGTGAATGTTTCCACGTTCGCAACCCCATAAAAACTTTCTTTACGTCCGCCTCGGAGTAGATAGTTTCTGCCGCAGTCTTGCCGGTAATCGCCCAGTGGAGCTTGTTTTGAACGGTAGCAAAAAACGCTCTCGTGATTTCCGTATTTTTGTCATAATCCGCCGAGAGAGTGTAGAGATCGGTAATTTTCTGATAAAATCGTCGTTCACTCGCGCGAATCTCGCGAATCCGTTCGAGAAGCTCCTCAAAGTAATCTTTTCCGAAGTTTCGAATCTGCTTCAACCGCTCATCATCCATTGCGAAACCTTTGATAATGAACTCCTGCAGAACTTTCGTCGCCCAAATTCTAAATTGCGTGGCTCTTTGAGAATTCACTCGATACCCGACGGCGATAATAGCATCGAGCGAATAAAAATTCGTATCATATTTTTTTCCATCTTCCGCAGTATGTGCAAATTTTGCACATACTGCTTTTTCCAAAAGCTCTCCAGTCTCAAAGATGTTTTTGAGATGTTTTGTGATCACCGACCGTTCTACCTGAAAAAGCTCAGCTATAGCTTTTTGGGTAAGCCACAAGGTATCCCGAACAAAAAAAACATCTATATTTACCTTTCCTTCGCCGGTTGTAAATACAACAAAATTGTTGAATTTTTGCAATGACTGAGTATCTTTCATAATAAAAAGGCGCTACTTGTTTCGTATTCCTACCCCTCATCCTTTCGCAATACTTCGAGGAAAGCCTTGGGCGGGATGGTGACGCCGCCGATCGAGCGCATTTTTTTCTTGCCCTTCTTTTGCTTTTCGAGAAGCTTCCGTTTCCGCGTGACATCGCCTCCGTAGAGCTTTGCAATCACATCCTTTCGAAACGCCGAGATGGTTTCGCGCGCGATCACCTTGCCGCCCACCGCCGCCTGGAGTGCGACGGCGAAATTGTGCCGCGGAATCACTTTTTTCAATTTCTCAACCGTCTCCTTCCCTTCCAAGAAAATTTTCGCCTTGGGAACCATACGCGAAAACGCGTCAACGCGCTCATTTGCGACTATAATATCGAGCCGCTCCACATCCGATGGACGGTACCCGATATATTCGTAGTTCATAGAAGCGAATCCCGATGAGACGCTTTTCAGTCGATCGTGAAAGCTCACGATAACATCCATAAGCGGCGCGTCAAACGAGAGGAGTATTCGTTCCTCATCGAGGTACTCGGTATTCCGATACTCCGCGCGAATGGACGACGCGAGATCGAGAATCGACCCCAGGTACGATGAAGGTGCGACAATTCTGAGATCGACATACGGCTCGAAAATCGTTTCGATAGACGCCGGATCCGGCATATCGGACGGCGAATACATCGAGATGCGTCCGCCACCGTTCCGAAGTTCAATTTCATACACGACGGACGGCGTCGTAATCGTCGGAGCGATATCAAACTCCCGCTCAAGTCTCGCCTGAATGATCTCGAGGTGAAGGAGTCCCAAGAAGCCGCATCGAAACCCGCGTCCCAGCGCGACATTGCTCTCCGGTTCAAAGGCGAAGGCGGCGTCATTCAGCTTCAACTTATCGAGCGCGTCGCGCATAAAAGCATAGTTGTCTCCGTCAACCGGATAGAGACTCGCGTACACCATCGGCTTCACTTCTTTGTACCCGGGAAGCGGTTCGATAACGCTCCCCAGTATCACGTTGGGATTTTTCTCGCTCCGGCGAGACAATGTCACGGTATCGCCCACCCGGCAGAAAGAAACGTCCTTGAGTCCCGTTGCGATATACCCGATATCGCCCGCCGAGAGTTCGTCAATCGGCACAAGCGCCGGCCTCATCACGCCCGTTTCGACCGCGACGCTCTCACCTCCCGTCGCGCACATTCGAAGGAAACTCTCCCGTCGAACTTTCCCGTCAACGATACGCACATACGCAACCACTCCTTTGTAAATATCATAGACGGAATCGAATATGAGCGCGCGAAGCGGCGCAATTTCTTCCCCGCGGGGCGCCGGCACACGCTCCACGACCGCGCGGAGAATCTCCTCGACACCGATACCTGTTTTTCCGGACGCGAGCAAAATTTCATCGTCCCGACAGCCCAGCACGTGAATAATTTCTTTCTTCGTTTTCTCGACATTCGCCGCCGGAAGATCGATTTTGTTGACAACCGGAATAACCGCAAGCCCTTCTTCGATCGCGAGATACAAATTGGCAAGCGTCTGCGCC
Organism: uncultured Bdellovibrionales bacterium; assembly: GCA_964550545.1. GTDB lineage: Bacteria > Patescibacteriota > Minisyncoccia > Moranbacterales > UBA1568. The sequence continues at coordinate 525 of CAZJZN010000057.1, read as the reverse complement.
TGCACCCCCTTCGTCGCATCAACGAGCAGTATCGCCCCCTCAACCGCCGCCAGAGATCTCGACACTTCGTAATGAAAATCCACGTGTCCCGGCGTATCGATCAGGTTGAGAACATAGTTCCCGATTTTATCGGCATTCAACAACCGGCTATCAGCTATCGGCGAAGAATCTTCTTCACTCTTACATGATGCTTCTAATTTTTCATTTTTAATTTTTAATTTTTCATTTTGATACTCGTATTCCATCTTGACCGGCTGGAGCTTGATGGTGATCCCGCGCTCACGCTCCAGATCCATTTGATCGAGGAGTTGCTCCTTCATTTTCCGATGCTCCACCGTCCCGGTCGCCTCAAGCAGTCGGTCGGCAAGCGTCGACTTGCCGTGATCGATATGCGCGATGATGCAAAAGTTTCGAATATAGTGCTGGTCCATACAAGAAGTCTAGAGCTCTATACAAAAAAATACCGAAAAGGCGCCACAAAAGACTCCTCCACGGTAGTATACTCCCCGCAAAAAGGCAATGCTC
>CAZJZN010000056.1:0-4206 GCA_964550545.1 uncultured Bdellovibrionales bacterium | reverse complement strand
GCCGATCGACGCGGAAACACCAAAGGCGAGCACGATAGAGAGAAGGGATACTTCCGTCGATATGCCGCCAAATATTGAGAAGAGATTTGCCAAAATTGAACCCAAGAGAACGCCCAAAATACCGCCACACAATGTAAGCGCCACCGATTCAAAGAGAAACTGTCGACTGATATTCCGCCGCTTCGCACCGATCGCTTTTCGCAATCCGATTTCTCGAGTCCGCTCAGTCACGGTGGTGAGCATCATATTCATAATACCGATTCCGCCGACGACAAGCGAGATTCCCGCAATCGCCCCAAGAAGAAGCGTGAACGTACCCGTAACCGACGTTGCGGTTTCAACAATATCCGCTTGATTCATAACACGAAAATCCGCGTCCTCATCCGCGCCGATATCATGGCGAGCGCGAAGCACTGCTTCCACTTCGGAAGACACCTTCGTCATACTCGACGCGTCCGAAACCGTAATGCTGAGAAGAGAAAGTGTCTCGCTTCCGGAGAGATATTGCACAACGGTTCGAAGTGGCACAAAAATAACATCGTCATCACTTCCAAATCCCGTTCCCCCTTTCGAAGTTGTCGTTCCGATTACGGTAAAGTCGATACCATTGATGCCTACTTTTTGCCCGATCACATCGCCAAAGTCAGGGAAAAGCGCCTCAACCACATCGGGACCGAGTACGGCCACCTTTGCCAGGCGTCGATTGTGCTCATCCGAAAAAAATACTCCGGAATCAAGCGCGACATTTCGAACCGACACATAGTCCGGTGTCGTGCCATGTATCGACGTACGCGCATTGTTGCCATTCGCCACAACCTGAAAATTCTTTGTAATCGAAGGCGCCATCACATCAATGTCGAGTCCGGACAAACGAATCGCCTCCGCATCCGAAATCGTCAGCGTCGTCGCCGATCCCTGTCCTTCACGAACGTTCTGTCCCGGTCCTCCGCCCGAACCGGGTCGAATCATAAGCAGGTTCGACCCAATGGACTGAATGCGACTCTCAATAGATTGTTGAGCTCCTGTCCCGATCGAGACCATCGCGATCACCGATCCGATGCCGATCACAATACCAAGCACCGTAAGACCCGTCCTCGCCTTGTTTGCGAGAAGTGCCGTCATTGTTTCAAAAAAAATATCCGAAAGAAACATAGGGCCTCCGAAAAAATAAAGCTCAAGAGAGTCAACGAAGCTTTTTCGGAAAAAATTGTTTTTTTGCGGCTTTCGAACGAAGTGGAAGACAAGCAAAAAAAAATTTTTTCCGAAAAAGCGGACATTCTTAACATGCTCTCAGAGTTTTTTATCACTCACGATCATACCATCGCGGATGGAAAGAATCCGATCCGTATGCGCCGCCACTTCCGATTCGTGCGTAATGAGTACGATGGTATGCCCTCGCTCGGTATTGAGTTTCCGGAATGCCTCCAGCACCAGTTGACCCGTCTTGGTATCGAGATTCCCGGTCGGTTCATCCGCCAAAATAAGCGACGGGCGATTCACGAGCGCGCGAGCGATCGCCACCCGCTGTATTTGCCCGCCGGAGAGCTGATTGGAAAGGTGATTCCACCGATCTTCCAGAAATCCGATCGTTCGAAGCGCCTCTTCCGCGCGCACTTGACGATCACGTCGCGGCACACCTTCATAGACCAAAGGAAGCAGAACATTTCGCAACACGGTCGCCCGGGGAAGCAAATTGAATGACTGAAAAACAAATCCGATTTTCCGGACGCGTATCTCGGCAAGCGCATCCTCCGACAATGTCGATACGTCTCGCCGGTCCAGAGCATATGTTCCGCCCGTCGGAGAATCCAAAAGACCCAGAATATGCATCAACGTCGATTTCCCCGATCCCGAAGGACCCATAATCGATACGAATTCTCCATCCTCTATCGCAAACGAAACTCCGCGGAGCGCTATCGTTTCCGTATCGCCATTCACGTACACCTTGGAAATATTCGAACATTCAATCACATGCGTTTTTCAAAACGGAAAGAATCCCCGTCCGCGATTGTTACCGCCGGATGAGCTTCCGGACGAAGTAGCCTCAAGAGATGAGGCGTTCAAAAGAAGCGTGTCTCCCTCGGAAAGACCGCGCACCACTTCCGTCTTTGTTTCATCGGAAATTCCAACATCGATTCGAACCTTTCGATACCGATCCGTCGACTCCGAATTTTTCGATTCGGGCGCTGTTCTCTCGCCCGAAACCGCACGAACAAAGGCGCCATCTTCATCCGATCCGATCGATCCGTTTGGAATTACCAGCACACCGCGTTTCTCATCGAGGACTATCTCCGCCTCGACACTCATTCCCGGTTTCAAACGATCGAGAATCGCATCAAAAGAAATTTCAGCATGATAGGAAACGACGTTTTGTTCTACCGTTCCAATCGTATCCATCTTGGAAACATTTCCAACAATATTCGATTCTCCCAGCGCGTCAAAAGAAAGAAGCGCGCTTTTTCCAACGGCGACATTCGCCGCGTCCACTTCGTTCAAAAGCACATCCGCATAAAGCTCCCTGGTAATAATAGAGGCAAGCACATCGTCGCGCGACACGGAATCGCCCACCGAAACGGAAAGTCCCGTCACGACACCGTCAAACGGCGCGCGGATTCGATAATCCTCAAGATCCTCTCGCGCGTCAAGAAGGCGGTTTCGCGCGTCAGTTACGGCCACTTCTTTCAATTGTCTCTGCCGGCGATCACGCTCATTCGCCCGACTGTAGAGATCCTTCGTCTGCGCAAATTGCACTTCCGCATTTCGAAGCGAGAGTAACGCGTCGCGCACTTCTTTCTCCGCATCGCGCGTATCAAGTGTCACCAAAAGATCGCCTTTTTTCACCTCCTGATCGTTTTTTACGGAGACGCCAATGACCTCGATCGCATCCCCGGCGGCAACCGGCTGGAGATCGACACGGGATCGCGCATACACTTGCCCGCTCCCCGAAACCGACGCCCGGATATCACCCCGCTCTACCGCCACCGTTTTGATACTTTCGGAAGACGGCGAATCGGAAGAAACGTACCACCATACAAAACCGGAGAGAGCGACTATCAGAAAAACCGAAGTCCCAAGCCACCACATCTTTCGTTTCATAGAAACATCAAAAAGCAAAACTCATACCGCGGGAGGTATTACGAAAAGAATAGCGACGAGTTTGCATTATTCTTGTTCCGCGTCCGATCCGACAATGACAAAAATATCCGCACCGGGAGGTGCCGTCTCCCCCTCCGGAAGCGATCCAACCTCTCCATGCAAAAGTTCAACAAGACGCTTCGACTCCTCCGAAAAATTCCCTGAGACATCAACAATGATCGTCTTGGAAATATCTTTCTTCTTTGCGTCCATTGTCTTTGCAATATGCGCGAAAGCAAATGTTTCCCGTATTGTCTCCCCTATCTTTTTGGCAAGTCCGGCAGTTGCCGTACCATTCGCTATCGCGACAGAAAACGGTTTTTCAGAAATTGAACTTCCTTCTTTTCCTTCCTCTTCTTGTTCTCCTTGCAAAGCGGCGTCTTCCGATTCACTGTTCGCACCCGCTTCAGTTTGCTCCCCGGCAACTGAACCGGCATCGGTCGATTGAGGCATCGCCTCTTCCGGTTTCGTCGTGTTAACCGCCGTCATATCGATCACTTTCCCCAAAGACGGTCGGTAGAGTATCGCCTTTCCGGCACTGGTATAAATGAGCACCTTATCACCGTTTTCCGCGCGTTTGAAAAACGCCTGACTCTCAAGTTTCGTCTTGTCCGACACGGTCGCCAGGGTCGGTGTCTCCCCCTCCGGAAGCTCGATCAACTTCGACACTGATTTCACGATACTCTCCACCTCCGGAATTTCCGGCGCCTTTTCCATTTGAGAAAGAAGCGAATCTTTTTCAGAAAGCGCCTTCTGATACGCCCGATAAAAATACCCCGAAGCGCCGAGTGCGGTTCCGAGAAACGATACGAAAATCGCCGCCATCGAAAGCCGAAACCACGTCTGTTCCGTGAGTCGAAACGAGCGCTTCTTTGTTTCGGGAAGATGTATTTCTTCAGCCATAGGATCATTTCAAAAAATATACACCTCCATTCTAGCAAATAAACACCAATCAAAAAACCGCCCCCGGAAAGAACGGTTTTTTGATTCGATGTTTTTTATTTCATTTTAGGACATCCTCACTTTGATGCAGTTCGAGGAAAATGTGAGGAGCGGAGTAAGCTGTATGAG
>CAZJZN010000055.1:0-4362 GCA_964550545.1 uncultured Bdellovibrionales bacterium | reverse complement strand
TTTTTTAACACGCTCTCATGAAAGAGTCTGTTTTTCTTTGGGGAGAAGTGTGCTACATTCACGGCAGGGTTTTTTGTGTTGCGTATGAATATTGATGGTTCTCAAGCGGTTCTTCTTGGGATTATCCAGGGACTTTCGGAATTTTTGCCCATTTCGAGTTCGGGGCACCTCGTGCTTGCCCCGTGGCTTTTTGGGTTTTCCGATCCCGGGCTCGCATTTGATGTCGCGCTTCATATGGGGACGCTCGTCGCGGTCGTGCTCTTTTTTTGGCGAGACTGGCTGAATGTATTCCATATTCGTCGCGATATGCCGGAATATTCTCTTGAGAATCCGCATATGCTTTTGTTGTTGGTTGTCGCGACGATCCCCGGTATTCTTGCGGGAGTGATGCTGGAAAAGGAAGCGGAGACGATATTCAGACACCCGCTTATTGTCGCCTCGACGCTCGTGGTATTTGGCGGACTGTTGTTCTTTGCCGACCGATTCGGAAGACAACACCGATCATTTGGAACGCTCTCGATGCGTGACGCCCTCGTGATCGGTTGTTCGCAAGCGCTTGCCATTGTGCCGGGAGTGTCTCGATCCGGCATTACGATCACCGCGGCGCTTTTTCGCGGACTCGACCGTGTTTCCGCCGCGCGCTTCTCGTTCCTCCTCTCGACTCCGATTATTTTCGGGGCGGCTGTTTCACACGCGAGTGATTTCGTCGCCATCGGATGGAATCCGATTTTCTTTGCCGGTATCGTGTCGTCCGCGGTAAGCGGGTATTTTGCTATCGCGGGACTCCTCCGATTTGTCGGGCGAGTGAGTTATCGGGTATTCTTTTGGTACCGACTTGGACTTTCTCTTCTCATCACCATATTCTTTTTTTCAGAGGTATGAAACTTTTGGACGGAAAATCGATTGCGGAAGCGATGCTTTCTCGACTGGAAGCGGATATTCGAATACTCGGGTTTCGTCCCGGTCTGGGAGTTGTTCTTGCGGGAGACGATGCGGCATCACATCTCTATGTGAGTCTCAAGGAACGGGCGGCGGATCGGATCGGCATTCGTGTCGAGAAGAGGTTTTTTTTGGATATGACGCCGCAAACGGAGATTGAGGCGGCGATAGCGGCGTTTAATGCGGACGAAAATATCCACGGTATTTTGGTACAACTTCCGCTTCCCGCGCACCTCTCGACGGACGAGGTTATTGCCTGTATCCGTCCCGATAAAGATGCCGATGGTTTTCATCCTGAAAACGAAGCGCGGCTTTCGCGTGGTGAAGAATACCTTCCTCCGGTCTTTCCGCAAGCGATTGTGGAACTCATTCGCGCTTCGGGAGAGATGCTTCATGGGAAGCGAGGGGTTGTCGTGGGGAATTCGTATCGGTTTGGCGACGTGATGTGTCGTATGCTTGAACGAGAAGGCGTCCGCGCGGTGCATATTCCGTGCGTCGAGTGCAATTCTTCACAGGGTCTCGATGCGTTGAAGCGGGCGAATATTGTGGTTTCGGCATGCGGAAAGGAACGGACCATTGTTGGGACAATGCTCTTGCCGGGCGCCATCGTGATTGATGGCGGTATCGTGAAGGATGGAATGAGAGTCGTGGGTGATGTGGATCGCGCGAGTGTCGAGGAACTTGAAGGATGGCTCTCGCCCGTTCCGGGCGGCGTCGGTCCCGTTACCATTGCTCGCCTCCTCGAAAATGTCGTCGAAGCGGCGAAGCGACAGAAAGCAAGGAGGGGATAGAGAATGATTTCTCAACGGGTTTCCTCTCTATTTAAAACTGACCGAGAAGCCGTACATTCCCATACTGCAGAGTCCCTGAATCGTGGTCCCGGGATTTTGCGAGGGGACATCGATATCCGTTTCTCCCGATGGCGGGAGATTTTTTTGATAGTCCATGTCTGGAATGGTAAGCGCGGACGAACAATCGAAAGTACCCCGCGTATTCATTCTGATCACGGTGGGTATGCCGGACTTCGCCTCGGTTTTCTTTGGAAAGTATCCGCCCTTGGCATTGATGGTGATAATTTGCTTCCCATTTTCGATGCGAACATTATCCGAAGCGAGGGTTTGTGCGTTATTCGAACTTTGTTTTTTTTCGTTTCGGATCGCCGACGGATTTTCGGCGCGTTGGAAAAAAAGAAACCACGCGATGAAAACGACAAGAATTGCCGTTACAAAGAGCACGATATTGAAAACATTCTTTTTCATAGGAGTGTTTTTTGTGGATGTTTCAAATCAAATCAACCTCTTTATTTGATTTGGTATTAAAAGTTGAAAATGGGTGATATGAAGCCGGCGGCGGCGAATGCGTTCAGGAGGTTCAGTATGCCGAAAAGTATCACCACGATCCCGGCTGTTTTGAAGAAAATTCCCGACGATGCCTTTTTTTGAATTCCAAACGAACTCATACTGAGAAGCGCGAGCATAGGAAGCGTTCCGAGCGCGAAGGAGAACATCGTGATCGCTCCGGTAAAAAAGCTTCCGGTCGTGAGTGTGTAGATTTGCATTGATTGCGTGAAGCCGCACGGGAGAAAGAAGGTTGCGGCTCCGATGAGGAGGGGTGCGAGCGCGTGGTTCAGACGCTTGAGGTGGAACGCTCGTTTTCCGATGAAGCGCGGCAGGGAGGGCTGGAGTTTTTTTGCCCAGGGGAATGCGTCGAGGAGATTCACGCCAAGCGCGATGAGAACAAACGCGACGATGCCGTTGAGGAAAAACGTGCCGGTTTGTCCGAGTTGGAATACCGACCCGAGCGCGCCGATTGTTCCGCCGAGCACGAAGAATGATACGAGTCGTCCGATGTGGAAAAATGCGTGCGGGCGGAGGCGACTTCCTTCCTTGGCGAAATGTGCCGAGAGTGACAGAGTGAGTCCGCCGACAACCGCCATACAGGTCGAGACTGACGCGATGAGTCCGATCACAAATGCCGTTCCGTATCCCGCTTCCGATGTCGTGACGAGATTGACGATGCCTGTTTTTTGAAGCGCGATGAAAAGCGCGATGAATCCGAATGCGAGCGGAATCGCGAGTGTGAACTCCGACCACCGAACGGAATTGTTCTCCGCTTCGACGGAAAGAGTGTAACCGTGCGGCTGAAGCGTTTCGTTCATATCCCGCGCAATTTGTTCCGGATGCTTGTCTCCGAAGTCCCCGGAAATTTCGATGCTCTGGTTTTTGAGCGATGTCTGTACGTTTGAAACTCCGGGAAGGGCGGAGAGTTCGCTTTCCGTCAAGATGACGCAGGCATTGCAGTGCATACCGCGTACGTGAAAGGTGTGTGTTTTCATATTTTTTTGGCTTTGAGTCGCAGTGAATTTCCGACGACGGAGACGCTTGAGAATGCCATAGCGAGTCCGGCGAAAACCGGATTGAGGAGCCATCCAAAGAAAGGGAAGAGCGCGCCGCCCGCAATCGGGATGCCGACAATATTGTAGGCAAACGCCCAGAAGAGATTTTGCTTAATGCCGCGCATGGTAAATTTTGAAAGTCGAATCGCTTGTACCAATTTGGAGATATCTCCGTGAAGGAGCGTGATTCCGGCGGTCTCGATGGCGACATCCGTTCCGGTTCCCATCGCGATACCGACATCGGCTTTGGCGAGGGCGGGCGCGTCGTTCACGCCGTCTCCGGTCATAGCGACTTTCCGACCTTCCGACTGAAGCGACTGTATTTTTTTGAGTTTGTCTTCGGGGAGCGCGCGAGCGATGACCGTATCAATGCCGGCAAGGGAGGCGATGTGTTGCGCGACGTTGTCGTCGTCGCCGGTCAAGAGGATAACATTGATGCCGAGCGCGCGGAGATCGGAAACTGCCCGTTTCGATTCCGGGCGTATTTCATCGGCGACCGCAACGAGACCGAGCACGTGTTCCGTGGTCGCGAGGAGGATGGGCGTTTTCCCTTGCGAGGAAAATTCGCGCAGTTTCGTCGCATCGAAAGAAAGTCCGAGATCGCGTATATATGATTCGCTCCCGGCGAAGTATTCGACGCCCCCGATTGATCCTCGAATGCCCTTGCCTCGAATGCTCTCGAATTTCGAACTCCCTGAGAAAGAAATATTTTTTTCTCGAGCATAACTCGTAATCGCGCGCGCGATCGGATGCTCGGAGGTTGTTTCGAGGGAGGCGAGGATTGATACGATCGTGTCGTGTCCGAGATCGGAAACGTCAAGTATGTCCGTGAGTGTCGGTTTGCCTTTGGTGATGGTTCCCGTTTTGTCGACGACGACCGTATCTACCGCGTGGAGTTTTTCGAGTGTCGCGGCGTCTTTGATGAGGATGCCTTCCCTCGCACCCTTCCCGACGCCGACGATGATCGCGGTCGGCGTGGCGAGTCCCAGGGCGCAGGGGCAGGCGATGACAAGGACACCGACAAAGGA
>CAZJZN010000054.1:0-4373 GCA_964550545.1 uncultured Bdellovibrionales bacterium | reverse complement strand
TCTGGTCGGGATGACGTGCTCGATTCAGGGAGGGAGTTGGAAATGCGGATGTAGAGATACTACCTGCGCGAACTTTTCGTGGCAGATACAGGGAGCGGGGATGTAATGGTACAATATGGTTCACCACGTCGCTCGCTCGCCATGTCGCTCACGAGCGACGGTGGCGAGCGACGTGACAAGGAGACAGGGAGCGGGTCTTTGAACTTTGATTTGCTTAACTGAATGGGATGTGAGATGAGAAGGAACGTTATGGGGAATTGAGGGTCTAATTTTTGCATCACTGTTCACATTGATCTATCATACAAGGAACATAAATATCCTATGGTTGCGATACAAGAACACATTGACCTGCATCCGCTCACCACTTTCCGCGTCGGAGGGAAAGCGCGTTACTTCGTGGAAGCCGCGTCCGAGGAGGATGTCATCGAAGCGCTTCGGTGGGCGAAAGAAAAAAATGTACCTCCTTTTATTCTGGGAGGAGGAAGCAATGTGCTTTTTTCGGATCGAGGATGGGATGGACTGATCGTAAAGATTGAAATCAAGCATCTTTCTTTTGAGGAAGGCGGCCGGATACGGGCCGGCGCCGGTGCTTCACTCTCCGCGGTAGTGGAGGCGGCGAAAGATCATGGTCTTGCCGGTATGGAGCGCCTCGCCGGCATCCCCGGGACAGTAGGGGGCGCCGTCCGCGGGAACGCCGGCGCATTCGGCGCGGAAACCGCACACGCCGTCTCTTCCGTGCGCGCCCTCGACCGGACGACACTTGAAATTCGAGAATATTCCAAAGAACAGTGCGATTTTTCCTATCGTATGAGTTTTTTCAAGACGCATCCGGAAATGGTTATTCTCGAAACAACACTCACACTCACTCCCGGGACACCTTCGGATGAGTTGGAATGTGTGATGCGCGACACCATCGCAACGCGAGAACAAAAGCATCCGCAGAGGCTCCTCTGCGCCGGATCGTTCTTTATGAACCCCTCGGTTTCCAAAGAATCCCTCCGCAAAGAATTCGCGCTCGATACCGGAATGCCAGCAAAAGACGACAAAATTCCCGCCGGGTGGCTCATTGATCACGTGGGACTCCGCGGCAAAGAAATAGGCGGCGCCAAAGTAAGCACGATCCATCCGAACTACATCATCAATACCGGAACCGCGACCGCCGAAAGCATTCTCATCCTCGCGAGCGTCATCAAACAGCGCGTCCGAACGGAACTGGGTGTCATTTTACGCGAAGAAGTGCACATGGTAGGATTCTAAATGCCCGCATAATTCCGTAACGATATTCATATGAATACGCGATTTCTGTTTCAGGGAGTGGAACTCAGTGGCAAAGAAATGCTCTACGTGACGAAGCGCCTCGGACGCATCGAGAAGCTCCTCGATCCCGCCTCCAAAGTCGAAGTGGAAGTGGATCGAAATAAAAAAGGGAAGTTTCGCGTCGAGATTATGGTATCGATGCCCCGAAAAAAACTCTACCGAGCGGAAGAAACAAGCGAAAGTGTCCAGGGATCAACCGATAGTGCCGTCGACGATATCGAGCGACAGATCACCGAAGAAAAAGATAGACGGGGATCTCTCGTCCGTCGCGGCGCGCGAAGTATCAAAAAAAGAATCACCCTTGACGAAAAATCGCGGTTTTAACTTTCTGAAAATCCTCCCCCTAAGAGCGTGTCTTAAAAGCCGCACAAAACTGAAAATTTGAACGTTTTTCCGGAGAAAATTGTTTTTTTGCGGCTTTCGAACGAAGTGGAAGACAAGCAAAAAAACAATTTTCTCCGGAAAAACAGACTTTTTTAGATACGCTCTAAGGGCTTTGACGGCAACGATATTTCTTCGTACACTGAAAGGGCGCCGATATCGCCCTTTTTTGTTGTCTCTCCTATGTTTACATTCTTCTCAAGACTCTTCGGATCGAATGATCGCGTCATCGCAAAGTTCCGTCCGATAGTTGATCACGTCAACCGTTTTGAACGCGCCACGGCCGCTCTCTCGGATGAGGCGCTTCGCGAAAAAACAAATGCGTTCCGTGAACGCATCAAGAAGGGCGCTTCTCTTGACGAGCTCCTCCCGGAAGCCTTCGCCGTGGTACGAGAAGCGGCAAAACGTGTTATCGGGGAGCGCCACTACGATGTTCAACTCCTGGGCGGCATCGCGCTCCACCGCGGAATGATCGCGGAAATGAAAACCGGGGAAGGGAAGACGCTCACCTCGACACTCGCCATTTATTTGAACGCGCTCGCCGGAAAAGGCGTCCACGTGGTCACCGTGAACGACTACCTCGCGAAACGCGACGCCAACTGGATGGGATCGGTCTATCACGCGCTTGGACTCACGACCGCATGCATCCTCCAGCAGGGCATTTCGTATCGGTACACCCCCACCGTGATCGACACAAACGAAGTGAGTGTCGAGCCGGAAAACCTTGTCCCGATTTCACGGCGCGAAGCCTATGCGGCGGACATCACCTACGGCACCAACAACGAATTCGGTTTTGATTATCTTCGTGACAATATGGTGAGAGACGTCGAACATATGGTTCAGCGCGATCTCTTCTACGCAATCGTCGATGAGGTAGACTCGATTCTGATCGACGAAGCGCGTACGCCGCTCATCATTTCAGCGCCGGACACGGAATCGACCAAGCTCTATCAGCAATTTTCCCATATCGTTCCCCGCCTCCGGGAAGGGGAGGACTACACTGTTGACGAAAAGATGAAATCCGTGTCGATTGCCGAATCGGGTATTGCCACAGTGGAACAGGCACTCGGTATCGGCAACATCTACGAATCGGGTCGTGTGCAGTATGTCCATCACTTGGAGCAGTCCTTGAAAGCGGAGGTGATTTTTAAGCGTGATCGCGATTACGTGGTAAAGGACGGGGAAGTGATCATTGTCGACGACTTCACGGGACGCCTTATGGTGGGACGCCGTTATAGCGACGGACTTCACCAGGCAATCGAAGCGAAAGAGGGCGTCGCCGTACAGAAAGAATCGCGCACACTCGCGACGATTACCTTCCAAAATTATTTCCGTCTCTATGACAAACTTTCCGGGATGACCGGAACCGCGATGACGTCCGCCGAAGAATTTCGGAAGGTTTATGAACTGGACTCCGTGGAAATTCCAACCAACAAAACGATGATCCGCAAGGATTTCTCGGATATCATTTACAAAACCGAAGAAGAAAAATTCCGCGCGATCGCGAGAACCATCAAGGATCTTCGCGAAAAAGGTCAGCCGGTTCTGGTGGGAACAATCGCCATCGAAAAATCAGAATACTTGAGCGCACTTCTCGAACGGGAAGGTGTCCCGCACGAAGTCCTGAACGCGAAAAATCACGAGCGTGAGGCGGGAATCGTCGCGCGAGCCGGACAGAAAGATTCCGTCACCATCGCGACCAATATGGCGGGACGCGGAACGGATATCAAGCTCGGCGAGGGCGTGCGCGAACTCGGCGGACTTTTTATTCTCGGCACCGAACGCCACGAAGCGCGACGTATCGACAATCAGCTCCGCGGTCGCGCCGGACGCCAGGGCGATCCGGGCGCCTCTCAGTTTTATGTTTCGCTCGAAGACGAATTGATGCGTCGTTTCGGCGGCGACAAACTGAAGGGCGTGATGACAACCCTCCGCCTTCCGGAGGATGAGCCGATTCAAAACCGCCTTATCTCGCGAACCATCGAGAGCGCTCAGAACAAAATCGAAGGATTCAACTTTGACATCCGAAAACACGTCCTCGACTACGACGATGTGATGAACAAACAGCGCGAAGTCGTCTACCGTCGCCGCCGGAAGGCACTCCGATCGAGCGATATGAAAAACGAAACACTTCAGCTCCTTGGCGAAGAAATCGAAAAGACACTTTCGACTCACGCCGTTTCCGAAGGAGGCGAGTGGGACAAAGCGGCAATTTTGCGCGATGCGGCAACACTCTTTCCGATCAACGAACGTACCGCCGAAAAAGCGCTCGAAGAAATTCTCCGTGATGCCTCGAAAGAACAACCGCGAAAGATCAGTGCCGCGTTGGAATATTTCCTCGGAGAGGCGAAGGTGGAGTACGGCAAAAAAGAATCCGAGATCGGCAAAGGCGGATGGGAATCGATACAAAAAACACTCTTTCTCCAAACACTCGACGCGCTCTGGATGAATCATCTCGACGAGATCGACTATCTCCGGCAAGGCATCGGACTCCGCGGCTATGGACAGCGCGACCCTCTGGTTGAATACAAGCGTGAGGCGTTCAATATGTTCGTCGTCCTTTTGGAGAGTATCCGCACCACCTATCTCTCGACCATCTTCAAGGTAGCGCTCGTCTCTACCGCCGCGCCAACCGAAGCGATCCCGCAAAACGCCGAGTACCGCGGCGCCGAAGA
>CAZJZN010000053.1:0-4601 GCA_964550545.1 uncultured Bdellovibrionales bacterium | reverse complement strand
ACAAATTCAACGAAAAGCGGATGCGGATCGAGTGGAGTGGAACGGAATTCGGGATGGAATTGCGTACCGAGAAAGAAGGGGTGTTTTTCGCGTGGAAGTTCGGCAATTTCCATCAAGCTACCATCCGGTGACGTACCGGAAAAAACAAGTCCCGCCTTTTCCAAAAGTTCGACATACTCTGGATGTACTTCATACCGATGTCGGTGACGCTCGGAAACCGTCTTTTTCCCATACGCACTCGAAGCAACCGTACCTTTTTTGATGAGGGCGGGATACGCGCCGAGTCGCATCGTCGCGCCATACTCCTTGTTTTTCATTCGTTCTTTTTGTTGAGGCAGAAGATCAATAACCGGAGCGGGCGTTTTGGGATCGATCTCGACAGTGTTCGCACCCTCGAGAGAGGCGACGTGCCGCGCATACTCGATCACGGCGAGCTGCATACCATAGCAAAGTCCGAAGTACGGGATTTTCTTTTCGCGACTGTACCGAATGGCGGAAATCTTCCCCTCGATACCGCGCGATCCGAAGCCGCCCGGAATGAGAATACCGTCAAAATTCGAGAGTTCTTTGATCGATTTTGCATCCGCTTCGTAGACACCACTGTCGAGCCACTCAATGATCGGCTTCCGACGAAGCGAGTACGCGGCATGTTTCAATGCTTCAATGACGCTAATGTATACATCGGAAAGAACAAAGTCGCCCGTCTTGAAATACTTTCCCACAATGCCGATCTTGACCGGTTCCTCGAGACTCCGAATTCGCGACACGAGACTATTCCAGCGTCCCATATCTTTCCCTCTGGGACGAAGCGCGAGCTTTTTGAGAAGAATCGAACTCAAGTTGTCTTTTTCAAAATTGACCGGAACATCATAGATACTCTCAACATCCGGTGCACTGATGACATCCTCTTTCTTCACATTACAGAAAACGGCGATCTTCTCTTTACGTTTCTCATCGAGCGAATGGTCGCTCCGCGCAATAATAATATCCGGCTGAATACCCGCACCATTGAGTGTTCGTGCGGCATACTGTGTCGGCTTGGTCTTCATTTCACCGACTTTGTTCGGAACCGGAAGATAGCTCACCAGCGCAAAAAGAACATCTTCGGGATGAGCGATCTTCATCATTCGAGCGGCTTCAAGAAAGAGAATGTTTTGATATTCTCCGATCGTACCGCCGATTTCGATGATGGCAATATCCGCGCCATCTTTCTTTGCCGCGCGCCGAATGCGATCGATCACTTCGAGCGGAATATGCGGCACGACCTCGACACACTTCCCCTCGTACTCGAGGTTTCGTTCACGACTAATGACTGACTGGTAGACACTCCCCGTCGTCATATAGTTGTCCCGAGAGAGACTCTTTCCCAGAAATCGCTCGTAATTCCCCATATCCTGATCCGTCTCGTAACCATCCTCGAGAACGAACACCTCGCCATGCTCCGTCGGATTCATCGTCCCCGCGTCAACGTTGATATAGGGATCAATTTTCAGCGCCGTCACCTCGAATCCTCGAGACTGCAAAATCCTCCCGATAGACGATGACGCAATCCCCTTCCCAACACCGCTCATCACCCCTCCCACCACAAAAATAAACTTCGTCCGCTGTTTCTTTGTCTTTGCTTTTGCCATAACTCTTCATTCGTTAATCGTGTTATACCGCAAAACACTCCAAAGGTACTCGGAAACATTGATGGGGCATTACCGGCTTTTGACGAAGACTCGCCTACCGGCAAGCAGGAATACACACAGTGAGGAAGTCCTCAGAGCTTGTATTAAAAGTCTGTTTTTCGAAGCCCTTAAGGCAGTTTCTCATAAAGACAGAGAGTCCTCCAAATTGGAGGACTCTCCTCAAAACATCTCAAAGTGCTACACGCATCACTCTCCTTTCAATACTACCACAAAGGGAACTCGGGTGCCATGACCAAAGTCCGCTTCAAGCTCATGCGTACCGAGTTTCTTGAGCGGCTTCGGGAGCACAATGTGCTCTTCGGAAACCACGACACCGTCCTTCGCGAGCGCCTTCACGATATCTTTTGCCGTAACCGAACCAAACATCACGCCATCCTTTTCGCGGACGCCAATACGGACTTCCCGTTCGCGAAGCGCCAGAGCCTCTTCATTCACCTTGGCACGCTCCGCTTCCGCCTTCTTGACCTCTCGATTGCGAATCGCCTCGGCGCGACGAAGCGCCGCGTCCGTTCCCGGCTCGGCAAATCCATTCGGAAACAAGAAGTTTCGGGCATATCCCGCGGACACAGTCTTTACGTCCCCCGCCTTCGCCACTCGCTCCACCTCTTTTAGAAATACGACTTTCGTCTGCATACGATTCCTGTTAAAAATTTGCACATGTGGACGATCCTGGACTCCTGTCTACCCTTGCCTACCCCGCCTACCGGCAGGCAGGCGGCAGGCAGGCGAACCAGAAACTCTGTTCTCCTGTGCTCGCATCTGGACTCGAACCAGAGACCTTTCGAATGTGAATCGAACGCTCTAACCAACTGAGCTATGCGAGCGGTGTGGACCTGGGGAGAATCGAACTCCCGACCCAGCAATGCGAATGCTGTGTAATACCACTTTACTACAGGCCCAACAAGGAAAGTGCGGGCAGGTAACTTCCCTTCGAAAAAATTCAAAATGAAGCAAAAAGAACGGCCAGCGAAAACTTCGCCCCGAAACCCGAATCGACCATCAGTGTACCGCGCCCATCCCAAAAAGACAAGGGTTGCTCCACCTTTCGGAAGAGCAACCCGCGCGGAATCACCTTTCCTTCCCAAAAAGCACGAGAATCAAAGAAAAACGCGATGGAATTTATTCCTTTGAATCTTCGTCGGATGAAGTACCAAGTTCCGCGTCAATTGCGGCTTTGAGCTCTTCTTTTGAGACGGCGCCATTCAAGAACGTGCCATTTACAAACGTTCCCGGCGTCCCACTGATACCAAACTTCCCGCCTTCTTCCATATCGGCACTCACCTTGTCCTGATACTTCTTGTCATCGAGACAAGTATTGAACGATGCGGTGTCAAGCTTCAGCGTTCGCGCGTAGTCCTTGAATTTCTGGGTGCCCTCGGTCTTTCCCCATTCTTCTTGCTTCGCAAAGAGCGTATCGGCATACTCGGTGAATTTCTCCTGTTCGTACGCGCACTCTCCGGCAAGCGCCGCATTTTCCGCTTGAGCATGAAACGAAAGCGGGTAATGCTTGTAGACGTAGAGCACCTTGTCACCGTATGCCTTCACCTCGCCTTGCACCGTCTCGTGGAACGATTTACAGTACGGACATTGAAAATCAGTAAATTCCACGACACGAACCGGCGCATCTTCAGAACCAAACTTGATGTCCTTTTCACCAACGGAAGGCGTCTCCAAATATTTTCCGACCGGAATACCAACCTGCGCCGTGTCGAGAAGATAGCCATCGCCATCCTCTATCTTTTTGAAAAGCTGTCCCGCTTGCGCATAAATGGGAAGATTCTCAACTTCTTTCGAAAAAACAAATGCCGGAATCGACAGTGTTCCCGCGGACTTCATCAGATCTTTTGCGCGATCATCCTTCGACACGTCAAGCGTCTCGACGGACACGGTGGGCGCGATACGGCGAAGCCACACAAGCGCTTCGTCAGTTTGACACTTCTCGCACGTGTCATCGGAAAGCGCCGTGACGCGAACAATCGGCTGATCATAAGCTACCCACGTCTTTCCCGCCGCGACAACAACATCGGTTGTCGAAAGCGCCCGTGAAGAAAATCCCGACTTCGTAAAAAGCTGAGCGACATCAACATAGAGACTCCCGATGAAAAGTCCGACAACAACAACAAGAATCGCTTTCAAATTCTTTACATTCTTTCGAAGCTCCGTCTCTTCCCACGAGGCATCGACCGGAAGTTCATCAAGTCCGTCGGAGCTTCCCAGAAACGACGATTCGTTTTCGAGAGATTCTTCTCGAGACTCTTCCTTTTTCCGATCTTTCTTTTCGGTAAAATTCATAAGCATTGAAAAACTGAAAAAAATTACAACCGTACCGCCTCACATCCAACGAATAGAGTAACCACTCCACATTACCGTTCCGTTTCCGGAAGCAGAGGAGGTTCCGGAGCGGGGGGAAGCGGCGGGAGTTCGGCTGGAACTTCCGGAGAATTTCCTTCCGATTCAATTTCCGCGTCCTTTTCATCTCCGGAAGACGCTTCTTCCGCTTTCTTCATTTCCTCTTCCTGCTTCTTCATTGCCTCTTCTTCCTGAACAAGAAGCTTTTTCTGAACCGCGTTGAGATCGACCGCTCCTCGATCCCGGGGAGATACCGTGTAATCCCAGTATCCGATCGTGACACTTCGTCCCGCAACCGATTTCGCGGCAATGCCGAAGAGCACTCCAATCACAAAAAAAACGGCGAGCGCAAAAACACCACCCTGAGCCAATCGCTCGCGAGTGTCTTGAACAAACTTCCGTGCTTTTTCGACCGGAGACACGGATTTTTCTTCTTCCTCTTCCATCCACGACGCTTCCCGATTCGGTTCTTCCGCCATACATGCAATAGGTACCCCTCCCTGTACGGTTAATAATTCGCCCGCTTTTCGCAGTATATCATATTCCAAAAAAAACAATACC
>CAZJZN010000052.1:0-4607 GCA_964550545.1 uncultured Bdellovibrionales bacterium | reverse complement strand
GACAAGCAAAAAATAATTTTTTCCGAAAAAGCGGACTTTCTTAACACGCTCTAAAGACTTTGCTCGAATGTGTGCGCGATATTGAGGATTCCTTCTTCATCAAACCATTTCCCCATCAACTGTCCGCCAAGCGGGAGCCGCTTCCCTTCTTCTTCAACAAAGCCGATCGGGAACGAAATCGCCGGCACTCCCACCAAGTTTGCCGTCACCGTATAGATATCGGAGAGATACATCGAAAGCGGATTGTCCGCTTTTTCTCCGAAACGAAAAGCGGCTTCCGGCGCCGTCGGAGAGAATATGGCGTCAACATTGAGAAACGCTCGTTCAAACTCTTGCCGAAGAAGCGTCCGCACTTTCTGCGCCTTGGTGTAGTAGGCGTCATAGTATCCGGCGGAAAGCGCGTAGGTTCCCAAGAGAATGCGTCGCTTCACTTCCGTGCCAAAACCGTACTGTCGCGTATCGAGATAGGTTTCAAAAAGTCCCGATTTTTCGAGAGACGATCGCTCTTCGTCGTCAATCGAGAGCCCGAATCGAATACCGTCAAAACGAGCGAGATTCGAACTCACTTCCGCCGGCATAATGATGTAGTAGGCGGGAAGCGCGAGCCGGCTCGACGGAAGCGAGATATTCACTATTTCCGCACCCAATGAACGGAACTGCTCAATCGCTCGTTCGGAAACCGCGCGCACCGACGTGGGAAGCGCATCCGAAAAATATTCCTTCGGAACACCGATCCGCTTCCCGGAAATATCGCCCGAAAGAAAATTCTCATAGAGCTTGCCGCCACTCTCGGCGCTCGTCGCGTCCATCGAATCTTCACCGGCAATACGAGAGAGCACGATCGCCGCATCCTCCACCGTCTTCGCAAAGGGTCCGATCTGATCGAGACTCGACGCCATCGCGAGAAGTCCGTGCCGAGACACCCTGCCATAAGTCGGCTTCAGCCCCACGACACCGCAGAGAGACGCCGGCTGTCGGATGGACCCGCCCGTATCCGAGCCGAGCGCAAATACAGCCATATCGCCCGCAACCGCCGCCGCCGAGCCGCCGGAGGAGCCTCCCGGCACCCGACTCGTATCGTGAGGATTCCGTGTTTTTTGATACGCGCTCGACTCGGTCGACGACCCCATCGCAAACTCATCCATATTCGTCTTTCCGAGAAGTATCGCGCCCGCATCTTTCAAATCTCTCACCACCGTCGCATCATAGGGCGCGATATAGTTGTCGAGAATTTTCGATCCGGCGGTCGTCCGGACACCCGCGACACACATATTGTCTTTGAGCGCCGCGGGGATACCCGCCACCATATCAATGTCTTCGCCGCGTCGAATTCGCTCATCCACTTCATGCGCTTCTCGAAGCGCCGGTTCTTTCATCAGGGTCAAATACGCCCCGATCTCGCCGTCTCTTTTTTCGATCGCGTCGAAGTACCCTTCAGTCAATTTCACCGAGGTCGTCTCGCCATCCAAGAGTTTTTTGTGAAGCTCGCGAATCATAGAAGGAGCAGAATGGAGAATTTAGAATGGAGAATGTTGGATCCGCCAACGAGCGGAAGATGTTGGAAGCCGCTAGAAAAAAGCTGATTGTTGACCGCTGAAAACCTAAAACACCGCTTTCACTTTGAGCGCATTGCCTTCCTTTCGGGGAAAAAGCGAGATGATACGCGCGCGCTCATCCGGATCGGGGACGCGCGACGCATCGTCGCGGAGCGCGTTCACGACGCCGGGCATAAGCTCAAAGGGCTCGACATTCGAAACATCCGCCGCTTGAAGTTCCGCAAACGAATCCAACACCGCCGAAAGATCCGACCGGAGTTTCTCAACCTCGCCTTCCTCCACCCCGACCCGCGCGAGCTTCGCGATATGTTGCACTTCTTCTTTGGAAAGCATAAAGGAAACAGAATTTCTAACAAGACAATCAAAAATCTACACAATCAGAGACCATACTATCTGGAAAGTTGTAGGGCTTAACTAGCTTACACTCAAGCTGTCCATTTCCGACAGAAATCAACTTCCATATGCCATCTATATTGGCAGCTAAAAATATTCCGCCTCCGCCAGTATCTCGTCCAACTTCCAAATCTTCTTTGGAAGGAACCATGTCAAATTCTCCGCGCATATAACCTGCCGCCGATTGCAAAGAAGTAATGCTTTTTATCGAATTCAAGCCATGTTCTCTTTCAAGTAATTCTTTTGCTATATTTTCATTTGTCACGAAAGATTGAACAGTGGTCGGTGATGATATTGGTTTTGTTGGTTTTACCAATAGCAAACCAACCACTCCAACAGAAATTATAACCACCAAAACAATGAGTACAATCACAACAACATCACCTTTCTTACTTTTCATACTATTTTTCTTAATTTAGACCTGAGTCTCCCGACATCCCCACAAATTCTTCCTCACTAAGAATGCTCACACCGAGCTCCTTTGCCTTGGCGTATTTCGAGCCCGGGTGCTCGCCCGCGACTACAAAATCCGTATTCTTGCTTACGGACGAGGCGATCTCGCCACCCTTCTTCCGTATCATATCTTTTGCTTCGTCGCGTGTAAAGCGGGAAAGTTCCCCCGTCAACACGAAGGTCTTTCCGGAAATCGGAGACGAGGACTCCATACTTGCTTGCGTTTCAAAAAACACTTCGACTCCGAGTCGCATCATCTTTTGCAAGCGCTCAATATTTTTCGCATCCCCGAACCAATCCGCGAGACTCGCTCCCGACTTTCCCCCAATCCCCTTGATACTCGCCCACTCCTCCGCCGAAATTGTTGGAAACACTTCTATGATATTCAAAAGGTTGTTCACATTCCCAATTCGTAATTTTTCCCCTGTCCCCCGTTCATTTTTAATTTCCTGCCTACCGGTAGGCACGGTGAATTTTTCATTTTTAATTGTTTTTGTAATCAAAAACGCCGTCTCCTCCCCCACGTGCCGAATCCCGAGTGCGAAGAGAAATTTCGGAAAAGAAACATTTCGGCTTTTCTTGATGGCGGCGACGAGGTTTGACGCGGACTTGTCCGCAAAACGCAGAAGCGGCAAGAGATCCCCTTCTTCGAGTTCAAAGATATCGGAAATATCCGAGACGATACCCTCCTCAAAAAGTTGCGCCGAAACTTTTTCGCCGAAACCGGCGATATCAAATCCCTTCCGACCGACCGCGTGAATGATCTTTTCTCGCGCCATCGCCCCGCAGTTCGGATTCGTACAATAGTGCGCGGCACTCACGGTGCCAGCTTTCAGCTTTCGGCCTGCCCGCATTGCAAGCGTTGCAGGCGGGCTTTCGGCTTTCGGAACGTGAACGTTCATTTTTAATTTTTCACTTTTCATTTTTAATTCCTCTTGTCCAATCGCCATTCTCGATACCGGAGCGCCGCAGGCGGGACATATCGGTGGCATATGGAAGGTTCTCTCTTTTCCGGTACGGAAATTTTCCAGTACCTGGACAATTTCCGGTATCACGTCCCCCGCCTTCCGAAGAATCACCGTATCCCCGACACGAACATCGAGCCGCCGCACTTCATCTTCATTATGAAGCGTCGCGCGCGACACCGTCGACCCGGCAACCCGAACGGGATGCAAATGCGCAACCGGCGTCAAAGCGCCCGTCCGTCCCACTTGCACTTCGATGGAATGAACTATCGTTGAAACTTCTTCCGCGGGAAATTTGTAGGCAATGCCCCATCGAGGCGCTTTTCCCGTCGCGCCCAATATCTCCTGAATTTCCCGGGAATTTATTTTTACCACGATACCGTCAATCTCATACTCCAAATCCGCACGTTTCTTTCCCCACTCTTCATAATACGCTTCCACTTCCTCAAGGCTTCGACACACTCGAAATTTCGGATTCACCTTGAATCCCAATCGTTTCAACAACCCCAACTCTTCCGTCTGCGTTTTAAGAGTTCCCTTTCCATTATTTATCAATTGTAATTTATCATTTGAAATTTTCTCTACATCGTACACAAAAGAATCCAATTTCCGCCCCGCCGTCACTTTTGAATCGAGTTGACGGATACTCCCCGCGGCGGCATTTCGAGTATTCGCAAAAAGCAACGCACCGTCACGTCGTCGCTCTTCATTGATTCGATCGAGCTCCCGCTTCGAAAGCCATACCTCGCCACCAACCACGATATCGAGAGGTTCGACAAGTCGAAGGGGAATACTTCGAATAGTTCGAATATTCTCAGTCACATTCTCGCCAACAATGCCGTCACCACGTGTCGCCGCGCGCACAAGCTCACCCTGCTCATAGGTAAGCACGATTTTGAGTCCGTCTATTTTGAGTTCGCAATCATAGTGAACCTCGAGAGCGCTCATCCCCGACTTTTCCAACATCCTCTCATTCCGCTCTTGCCACTTTCGCATCTCATTCACGTCAAAGGCATCGTCAAACGATCGCTGTTCCACTTCGTGACGAACCTTTTCAAAGGACGAGAGCGGCGTACTACCGACACGCCGAGAAGGTGATGTCGGCGAGTCCAATTCCGGAAACTCCCGTTCAAGACTGAGAAGCTCCTCTATCAATGAATCATATGCCGCGTCGGAAATTTCCGGCGCATCCAAAGAATGATAGAGCCGCTGATGCCGCTCTATTTCTTCCCGAAGTTTC
>CAZJZN010000051.1:0-4611 GCA_964550545.1 uncultured Bdellovibrionales bacterium | reverse complement strand
GAAGGGGAGCGAAAGGGTTCATCCGGTCATCCGACCGGATGCCCAGTCGGATGACCGGGCAAATCCCACCCCCGCAACCACGAAAAGCGAATGTTTTGGAATATCCCCGTCTTCTGATGGGGATATTTCATCTGGGAATTTTGTCTATGTCTGAACAAGAGAAGAAACAACTGATGCCGATCGGGAAGATCGTGTCATGGTACTGGAAAGTCGTCGGGAAATACCGATGGCGGTTTTTGGGCGGGCTTTTTCTGTATAGTGTTGGTTTTATATCGGGAGGAGTTATTCCTCCCATTATCTATAAACATATTGTCGATGCTATTTCAAGTGGGGGCGATGTGTGGCTGTGGGTTATGGTACTTGGCGGAAATTTTTTGATTACATATATTTCGTATCGTGCTGGTGATTTTCTCTATTTTTTCTCTCAAAGTCGCGCTATTCGAGACGTTGTGTGTTTTGCATTTGATCGGCTCCAATTTTTTTCGTACCGATTTTTCTCCGATCGTTTTTCTGGAAGCTTGGTGTCGCAGTCGCGTCGATATGTGGATGCATTTTGGACGCTTCAAGATACGTTCGTGTTTCATATTTGGGCATCAGGGATTATTCTTTTGGGAAGTTTTGTAAGTATTGCCTTTTTCTCTCCTCTTTTGGCAGTGGTTTTTATTGTTGGGATAGCAGTGATTTTTTTCGCAACGCTTCCGTTTCTTCAGCGTCGTCGTTTTTTTGACACGCTTGAGTCGAAAGAGGATTCGAAAGTGACAGGTCGTCTGGCGGATGTGATTACAAATATTCTTGCTGTAAAAGTTTTTTCTGCCGGAAGTCGGGAACAAGTTTCATTTCGTGAGTATGCGGATCAGCAAGAGTGCGCGCGAAAAAAGGGTGTGTGGGCGTTTGCTTTTATGGTTATGGTCCAAAATGGACTTATCCTGCTGTTTCAATTTGTCGGAATTGCCTTTTCGGTATGGCTCTGGTCACAGGGAAAGATTACGGTTGGAACAATCGTTTTGGTTCAGGTGTATCTCACGGGAATTTTTGGTCTCATGAATCAATTGATTCGATCAATATCTGAAGTTCTTCGTTCATCCGCGCGTGCTTCCGAGATGATAGAAATCTTCGAAACGCCGATTGATATCCTCGATCCCGAGACTCCGGAAACGGATCGGATACGAGAAGGACGGATCGAGTTTCGCGATGTGTCGTTCAAGTATTCCGATGGCGAGAATGTGTTTTCGAATTTTTCGCTCGCGATCGGGGATGGGGAGAAGGTAGGGCTCGTCGGTCCCTCGGGTGCCGGGAAGACGACGGTGACGAAACTCCTTCTCCGGTTTGCGGATCCGCAGAGTGGGGAGATTTGCATTGATGGGCAAGATATTCGCCATATCAGGCAGGATGATCTCCGGAAACATATCGCCTATGTGCCGCAGGAGCCACTCCTCTTCCATCGTTCAATTCGCGAGAATATCGCCTATGGGAAGCCCGACGCCTCTGACGAAGCAGTGATTGATGCGGCGCGGAAAGCTGAGGCGCATGAGTTTATCACGCGCCTCCCGAAGGGATATGACACGCTGGTGGGCGAGCGAGGGGTCAAGCTCTCGGGCGGGGAGCGTCAGCGCGTCGCGATTGCGCGAGCTCTATTGAAGGACGCGGAAATTCTTGTTTTGGATGAAGCGACCAGCTCGCTCGACTCGGAGAGTGAGCATGCGATACAAGAGGCGCTTGATGATTTAATGAGTGGTAAGACCGCGGTTGTTATTGCGCACCGCTTGAGTACGATCCGGAAGCTTGATCGCATTGTTGTCCTCAATCGCGACGGCGGTATCGAAGAAGAAGGAAAACACGACGATCTTCTCGCGAGGAGTGGACTCTATGCGAGTCTCTGGAATCGCCAGACCGGGAGCTTTCTTGATGAGGGTGGGGAGGAGTAGGATTGCGCTCCCGACAATGCTTGAAGTTGGAGGAAAACGGCGGTACACTGGAGGTGTATCGCTGTTTACTTTTTAGTATGTCAAACCATAACGAGTGGCCACTTCAGTTGCAAGAAGGTGTAGAGATTGCGGGCGGCGGGGATATTCCAAAAACTGAAGGGGAGGATGGTATACATCCGATTCATAGCTACAAAGACTTGCATGAGTATGCCGGAAAGGGAAGCTTCAACGATCTGTATCATCGTCTTTCCACGTCCCCGGAGGAATTCAACGAGGAATGCCGGGAGATGCGTGTGGATATGTTTCAGCTTCTCGATATTCACGGTTCGGAAGGGGAGCGCAAGGAGGCTGAAGAGTGTCTTTCTGATGAGAATGTTGAAAAGATGCTTACGCTTATCTGGCTTTATGATAAGGATGTTCTTTTTCCACATTCGGTCAATGTGTTTCGAATTGGCTCCCGGAAGTTTCATCGTTCCTTTTCTTTTCAGGGGGAGTCGTTTCGATTTTTCGACCATATCGTATCGAGAGTAATCAAAGACGGTTCACGGAGTTCGAGAGTGCTTTTTCTGGAGTCGCTTCTTCTTCATGATGTTGGGAAACTCGATATACCCGCTTCGGTTATCGATAATTCGGTAAGCGATGAAGAGAGTCTTGATTTTGTTTCGCATCTTCCTCTTCAAGAATTGCGAAGGATGTTTCCAAGTTTTCCCTTGCGGGAAGAGGGGAAGGATGCTGTTGATTTTGAAGCCCTTGAGCCTTCGGTCAGAAAAAAAATTATCAAGGGACTGCTTGGTAAAGACCGAATCAACAAGCGTATGCCCATTCGCTATCTTATCCATATCGAACATTGGAAGCGCCGAAAGAGCGAAAGCGATACTCAGGGAAAGAAATTCTCCGATGATCTGGTCGGGATGCCGTATCCTGAGGATGAGGTGGATATGAGTCGACTTTCCGAAAGGGGTCTTGTGCAGGATGGGAGTGAGACGCTTGGGAGTATCCTTCCGCTTCATGAGGAATATTCAAAACGGATTTTGGAGCTGTATGGGTTGCATATCCCGGCTTTTATTGCCGCACATCACCATTCACTTGATACAAAAGAGGCCTCGCCCGAGGAGAGCGCTCTCTTTACGGTGATACAGTTCTGCGATATGCTCGAAGCGATGACGGCAAAGCGGCAGTACAACCCAAGCGGACGGTCGACGATGGAGGCGCTCTCTATGATTGTGGAGGAGGCGGAACGGTTTCCGAAGAAGTTCTCCCTTCCGATTTTGGCGATTTGCGTTGATGATGAACTTCAGTCAGGAGATACGTTTTCTTCCGTCGAGAGTGATAAGGGGGAAATATGGAAGAGTACGGTAGGCAGATTCGTTGAGGGGCAACGAAGAATGATGATGGAAGCCTTGAGGGGGAACCTCTCCGATAGAGAGAAGTCGGAGTGATTATTGTTGAGTTCTTTGAGTCTTCACAGAGGAGAACGCGCGATGAACGAATATGTTTGTGGTGTGCCTGGGGCGTTGGAACAAAAAGCTCGTGAGGTTGCGAGAAAGCATCACCTTTCAGGCTTGGAAGAAGAGTTCTTTCTTGATTTTGTTTCACATATAACCCTGGATATGTTGGGAATTTCGGATAGTCAGAGGGAAAATGAATTGCGAAGGCGCGAAGCGGACCTCTCTTCCCCGATGTTTGACAGGGCATTTTCTGATTTAAAAGAGGCTCTTTGGCTTCTGACTTTGTCATAAAAATATTGCCTCGCCGGTGCTTTTGCGCCGGTTTTTTTGCTCTTGAAAGAACCGGGGCTTTCTGATAGGATTTCTTTGGGATGAGCGATGAGGTCTTCGCTCTTGTTTTCTTTTGGGGTGTGTGATACTTTTTGGCGGGGGAGTTTCCCGCCGTGCGGGACAAGAAACAGTTGGTTACCCGCCTGCCAGCAGGTAGCACCCCGATGAAATAGTCGGGGGGTCGAGAGTTGAGAAATGTAATATGCCAGGGTAGCTCAGTTGGTTAGAGCACGGGACTCATAAGCCCGGGGTCGAGAGTTCGAATCTCTCCCCTGGTACGAGGGAGACAAAATAATAAATAGCATTGGGGTGTAGCTTCCTGTTTTGAAAGGATAAGAGGCAGTTGGTTACCTGCCCGAACGTACCGTTCGGTACGGGCGGGGAGCACGGGACTCATACGTCCGCCTGGGGCGGATCGAGAGTTCGAATCTCTCCCCTGGTACTCGGGAATGTAGTGAGGTGTGGATTTTGGGAAATACGTTTTGCATTTTTCATTTTGAATTGTGCATTTTTATGGGGGCGTAGCTCAGTTGGTTACCCGCCCGAACGTACCGTTCGGTACGGGCGGGGAGCGTCTGCCTGTCACGCAGAAGGATGGAGAGTGTGTACACCGTCTATGTTCTTCAAGACGAAGAAGGTCATTTCTACAAGGGTATGACAAATGATCTCGTCCGTCGGCTTGCAGAACATAGACGAGGTAAAACGCGGACTACTCGGCACATGCCGAACGTACGTGTCGTCTATACCGAGCAGTTTCAAACAAGAGAAGAAGCAATGCGGCGGGAGCGGTACTTAAAAACCGCAGCTGGTCGTCGTTTTCTTTGGAAGAAATTGGGGGCGTAGCTCAGTTGGTTAGAGCGTCTGCCTGTCACGCAGAAGGTCGCCGGTTCGAGCCCGGTCGTCCCCGC
>CAZJZN010000050.1:1858-4867 GCA_964550545.1 uncultured Bdellovibrionales bacterium | reverse complement strand
TCTCAGAAAAGGTCTCAGGTAAAGCGATGATAACAAGCCTCATAACGAAACACATCGGGACGGACGATAAGCCGGATTCTGTTCCTCGTAAAAAACGAGGCGGCAATCATTTCTCTTGTCCCGACGATTGCTCGCGGGATCTTTGCGGTACTCCCCGCACTTTTTCCAGGAAAATCATCTCTGTCTAAAATCTTCCCAAAAAAAGTGCGGGGCGCGACCTTGCACGCCGGTAAGGATTTAGCCGTTTCATCTCCCTTGATCACTCAAGGGCTCCGCTTCGAATGTTTCCACTCGAACCGTCTCAAGCGGTTTCCCGATTAAGCGTCTCTGTTCGCACCTCTTCTTGGCGTTTGACACCAAGCGACGGGTATTACCCGCTACCCTCTTTTTTCCGTCAGAACCAAAGGTTCCGACAAAAAAGCGTGTCCGGACTTTCCTCTCCGCCTCACATACGCGAGGCGAGGCGATTGCCTGTCCGCCCCGATGTGTTCCATTATTGTAAAGGATCCGCTCAATAATACTACAAAACAGACCGAATGTCAATCATATCCAGTCAAAGAAAGGGGCGGATTTTTGCGTAAATACCCGGAAAATCAGGATCTCCCCATCTGCTCTACGGACAACATCCGTTATTCTCTCCGGATACTCCCCCCAATTTCTTCTTCGATACGACGCGCTACTCCGAGAAGCACACGATCAGCCTCTTCTCCCGAGACTGTTCCCTCTTCCTTCCCAAGTCGAATATGAACGGCAAGACTCTTCCCTCGTTCCGAATCCACATACCGATCAAACACCTCCACTCCAAGAACAAGTCCCTCACCAGAAGAGCGGATCGTACGAACCACATCCAACACAAGTGTTTTTCTTGGAACAAAAAAGGAGAGATCGCGAAGCGTTTCCGGATATTTTCGAATGGGAATATATGAACGGTCGAGAGGAAGAGCGGCAAGAAACTTTCGAACGTCACATTCAAAAAAAGCGACTCTCCCGGAGATTCCAAAGGACTTTGCGACTCCGGGATGGATCTCTCCCACACTCCCAATCACAGTACCGCTCGCGGAAATCATATCCGCAACACGAGTCGGGTGCCAAAAAGAATGCGTCTCAATGCACGGACGAAACGAGAGGGACGCGCCTGGTAACTCAAAAAGGCATACAAGCATTGATTGGAGAAGTCGAAACGCCGATGCTTCATTATTTTCGGGAGAAACCGTAGCAACACCCGAGCAAAATCGAATTTCAATCGAATCGCCCGCATCGGTTTTCTCATAGGTCTTTCCGCACTCAAACAAACGGAGATTCGGGAAACGACGCTGATTTGAAGCCACATTACCGAGAAGTCCCGGAAGGAGCGTCATTCGAACCAGCGCTTGATCGGGATTCAGCGGATTTTCCAGTATGAAGTGCTTCGAGATATTCAGCCGAGCGCGTCCCGCATTCTTTTCGCTATAAAACGAATAGTTGTATATTTCCGTAAATCCGTTTGTTGAAAATATATCCCGCAGAGTTGCTTCGGTCGCTCGGACAGGGTCTTCCGACACCGATTCCAAAGAAAATATTGGTGCCTGCGAATCAATCCGGTCATATCCGATACCCTTCCCAATCTCTTCGGCAACATCGGCAATTGACACAATATCCAAGCGGTACGGAGGCGGCGTTACCGAAAACCGTTTCCCTTCAAGCGAAACAGAACATCCGCGAAGACGGAGTATCTCTTGCATATCTCCGATCGAAATATCTCTCCCCAAGAGCGATCGAATATCTTCCGGAGAAAATGTGACCGATTCCGGAAGCGAAAACACTTTGCGTTCATCAATGATCCCCGCAACTTCCCCGCCCGCAATATGAGAAATCACATCAAGAATCCGCGCCATCGCGCGCCCCGGCATATCCGGAGAAATCCCCTTCTCGAACCGATACGACGCATCACTCTCGATACCAAGCCGCGTTCGTGTCCGCCGAATGGCCATCGGATCGAAGTGTGCCGCCTCAAGCAATACGTTTTTTGTCTCGTGTGTGACCGCGGAATTCGCACCCCCCATAATGCCCCCCAAGGCGACCGATTTTTCTCCATCCGCAATAACAATATCATCACTTCCAAGTTCATATGTTCTCCCGTCAAGAAGCGCTATCGATTCTCCTTGTTTTGCAAAGCGCGGTCCGATTGTTTTCATCTCACCGCCTGAAAGCGCGTCCCAGTCAAATGCATGCAAGGGCTGACCCAATTCGAGCATAATGAGATTAGTCGCATCAACCACGGTATTGATAGAACGCATACCAAAGACACTCAAACGATCAATAAGCCACTTGGGTGACGTGCCAACCGAAACATTCCGCAACAGAACGCCAACATATCGGAGACTTTTGTCGCCAGCATCGAGGGAGACTGAGAATGAAGCATTCTCTTTCATTTCGGGAAGCGCGAGTCCATCATAGTCATAATCAAACTCGCGTCGCTCGAGTGACACAATCTCCCGTGCAAGTCCGACATGCGACAAACAATCATGCGCCCGATCGGGAAGAATCTTTACATCAAGAAGCCAATCGGAAGAGCGCAAGAAATCAGAAAGGGCAATTCCAACTTCCACCCCTTCCGGAAAGACGAGAATTCCTTCGTGACCATCCCCAAGCCCCAACTCCTTCTCCGAACAGATCATTCCCTCCGAATGAACCCCGCGAATCTCCGCCTCGGAAATCTCAACGCCGCCCGGAAGTTTCGCACCTGGGACCGCGACCGCTACTCTCTGCTTCACGTCGAGATTTGGCGCACCGCACACGATGGTTCGTTCCCCTTGGTCGCCAAGTGAAACTCTTGCCACGCGGAGTCGGTCCGCATCCGGATGTCGATCAATCGAAAGGACCGACCCGACAAACACATTCGGAATAGAAAACCCGACCGGCATCACCTCTTCCACCTCAAACGCCCGCAACGTCAAAAACTCCGAAAGCTCTTGCGGACTTTTCTCGGTACCAGAAAGCTCCTTGAGCCAGGTATAGGAAAATTTCATA
>CAZJZN010000050.1:0-1758 GCA_964550545.1 uncultured Bdellovibrionales bacterium | reverse complement strand
CGGACTTTTCTCGGTACCAGAAAGCTCCTTGAGCCAGGTATAGGAAAATTTCATATCAAGAAAACACGCATTATTTAAGGCAACTCTCTCACTTTGTCATTCCCAAGAAGTCGGGAGTGACCCGTAAATCAAAACTGATTGAGGAACCGGAGGTCACCGCCTTGAAAAAGCCGGATATCGGGAATTTTATACTTCATCATCGCAAGACGATTCGTGCCAAAGCCCCAGGCAAATCCTTTCCACCGATCTCGCTCATATCCGGCCGCCTCAAAAACTTTTTGGTTCACCATTCCCGCGCCGCCCACTTCGAGCCAGCCTGTTCCATGACACGACGAACATCCCGCACCATCACACATCGTGCAAGCAATATCGAATTCGAATCCCGGCTCGACGAAAGGAAAATAACTCGGGCGAAGCCTAATACTGATGTGCTTTCCAAAGAAACGGCTGAAGAACAGCTCTGCAACATACTTGAAGTTCCCGACAGAAACATCAGCATCGACAAAAAGTGACTCGAATTGATAAAACGTATGTTCGTGTGACGCATCCGTTGCCTCGGATCTGAAAATTCGTCCCGGCACAATAATCCGGAACGGCGGCGTATGCGTCTCCATATAGCGCACCTGTACCGGCGACGTATGTGTTCGCAACAAAAGCCTTGGGCTCTTTTTGTTGACTACTGACCGCTCTTTGCTCCCTGATTTTTGGTGAAGCCAGAACGTATCTTGCATATCCCGCGCCGGATGATCCGCTGGAATATTGAGCGCGTCAAAATTATAAAACTCGGTCTCGACTTCGGGACCATCGGCAATGGCAAAGCCGAGCGATCGAAAGATATCGCAAATCTCACGCTCAACGCGCGTCAAAATGTGAAGGTGCCCTACGGGAAGTTTCTCCCCCGGATCAGTCACATCAACCCACTCTTTCTCCGCATCGAAACCGACACTCTCAAGCCGTATTCTTGCCGCCTCAAAGGCATCAAGTATCTCGCGCTTCACCTCATTTGCTCGCCCCCCGACAAGGCGTCGTTCTTCGGGTGAAAACGAAGCAAGCGACTTCAGAAACTGGTTGAACTCGCTCTTCCTCCCCAAAAATTTCACTTCCTCGACACGAAGCGCTTCAATCGATTTTGCCTCGGCAAACGCCGAGAGCGCCATCTCCTTCAAAGATTCGAGGGTATCCGTATTCATACGCCTCATTGTAAAGGCACCCTCCACTGATGTCAAAAAAAATCGCCCCGGAGAGAACAAGTTCCCTTTGGGGCGAACGGTTAGTAGAATCAATGAAGAATCACCTTCCGGTTTTTCGGCATCTGTGCCGACAACGAATTATTGTGTTTTCGAGAGGATATACCGTAATGATACCGCCATCTTTGTATATCCCATTTATATCAGGAGCGACAACGAATTGTTCGTTTCCGATATAAATCGAGAATCTGCCATCCTCGTCTACACATCTTTTCGTCCCGGACAACCCTTCTCGCAAAAGCTTTTCGGCATATACTCGTTTCTCTTCCTCCGTCTGACAAGAAAATGTTTGAAATTCTCCAAAGGGAAGAATATTCAAGACCTTAAGGTAGAACAACAACTTATCAATACAGTGACGTGTCAGCCTAACACCTTCAGAAGAATTTTCATCTGCAAAAAAATTTGATTCCATGGAACACCTCTGCAAACACACAAGAAGTAAAAGAACTAGAAAATCACGCGGACAATGTCTTTTTTGCCGCACTTTATAATGACAGGTTTTTCTTTCCTC
>CAZJZN010000049.1:0-5117 GCA_964550545.1 uncultured Bdellovibrionales bacterium | reverse complement strand
TAGGAAGTCCTACTAATCTTACTCTCTATGCGATTCTATCAGTCTCCCATAAAAAATCCGGCGGCGGCGTCACTCTCCCTCCTTTTGGGACTTGTCACCGTTGGAGCCATCGTACTTTCTCTCCGCGTAGGCGACAACAATCGCCTCTCCGAATCCACTGAAACAAAAACGGAGACACTTCCCGTCGATCCGACCCTCTCCGATATTCAGCAACACATCCACGCCAATCGAGAGCAAGCTCTGCAAGGAAACGCTCCCGCACCGGAAAAAACCGTGACTGAAACACGACCAATCAAAACCACCACCGTCGTCCCCGCTCCAAAAGCTTCCACTCCCGCGCCAACCGAGAAAAAATCCGATCGAACGACAAGGACATCATAACGTCTCTTTCCTTATGAAAAGAAAATTCCTCATTCTTCTCTCGTTCTTCTCCCTTGTTTTTGGGACAGCTTTCTTTCTCTCAGAGAGCACTATCTCTTTCGCGGATGACGAAGAGGAACGCGAAGATGACGAGGAGGAAGATGAAGACGAAGATGAGGATGAAGACGACTCCCAACAAGAAACGAATCAAAAAAAGAAGACGCCGGCACCCGTCGGGAACACAACCGTCACTACCGTTTCCGAACAAAAAATCACCACGGTCATCAAAGATACTGACGGAGATGGTCTCTACGATCCGGATGATCCGCATCCAACCATCCCCGAATGGTTCATTGTCCGTGATGACAACAACAACGGCATCGTGGACACGTTTGAAGAGAACTCTTCCGAATGAAGCCTCATGAATCACACCCGCCCACAACTCGAACGAGGGAAAACAATAAGCACGACGCGCCTCTTTCGAGCCATGGGAACAGAAGCCTACATAGAAATTGTCCACGCAAAGGGAGAGACAAGAAGAGCGAGAGCATCAATCACAAAAGCGGTAGACCTCTGCTTTGAAAAAATAAAGATATTTAGTCGATTCGATCCGGAAAGCGAACTCTCAAAACTCAATCGGAATATCGGGACATTCAAAGACGCCTCTCCCGATATGATTGCCGTCGCTCTCCATTCCATAGAATTCAACAAAGAAAGCAGGGGACTTTTCGATCCCCGTATTCTTTCCACATTGGAACATATCGGCTATGCTTCCGATTTTTCTTCGAAGTTCACCTTTGCTTCAATATCAAAAAGGTTCTTCCCCCTTCATACTCTCTCCCTCAAGCACGATCTCAAGATTTGGGGTGAATCACTCCGATTCGATACCTCGATGGATTTTTCCGGAATCGCCAAGGGATATATACTGGATAAAATGGCGGAAAGCATCACGGAGGATGGCTGGAAAAACTTCCTGGTTGACGCGGGCGGCGATATGGTCGTTCGAGGCACGAACCGAGAAAACCTCCCCTGGCGCATTGATATCGAAAACGTTCCTTTGATGGAAGTTCTTCTCACTCTCTCAAACACATCCCTCGCGACATCCGGCGTCACCCGTCGACAATGGACATCTCCCGCCGGCAAGCGCTACCACCATCTTATCAACCCGAAGCATCCGGACACGTTTTCCTTCGACATCCTCTCCGTCACCACTCTCGCGGAAACGGCCGAGCGCGCCGATTTCATTGCCAAAACACTCTTCCTTATGGGTATCAAAGACGGCTACGCCTATGCCAAGAAACACTCCGTCCCCGCTCTCTTCGTGGAAAACAAAACCATGCGTCCGCATATAAGTCCAACAATGAGAAAGTACCTTCTCGCAAAAAACCAATAACTATTCAGAGCAACAACTATGCGCACTATTTTTATCATCATCGCCGCCGTTTTTCTTACATTCATTTCCTTCTCGGAAGCGACTGCGGCGGAAAGTCCGACACAAACAACTTCATCTCCTGAAACGGAGCTTGTTCTCGACTCCGATCTCGACGGACTCACGGACACCGGCGAAAACACTCTTTTTGGCACCGATCCTTCAAAAGTCGACACCGACTCCGACGGCTGGTATGACGGCACGGAAATACTCGGGAAAACCGATCCGCTCGACAAAACCGTGCCATCCGCGACAACCACCATTACTTCCCTTCCCAAAACAGCCGAAACGCCCTGGATCTGGTACATCACGCGCGCCTCGGGACTCATTGCGTTCGCGTTCGCCTGGGTCGTTATCTTTCTCGGCATCGCCATTCGCCTTCCCATCTTGAGCACACTCCTTAAGCCAGCCTATTCCCTCTCCGCGCACCATTCTCTCGCCTTTCAAACGCTCTTTTTCTCCCTTCTTCACGGAGGGAGTTTCCTCTTTGATCCTTATCTCAAACCCACCCTTGCCGACGCCTTCATTCCCTTCTGGACCGATAAGCTCGATCCCCTCTCGCTTGCGCTCGGTATCCTCGCACTCTATGGATTTATCGCGCTCGTCATCAGGAGTTGGCTGAAGCCCATGATTCCACACCGAGTGTGGCGCATCACGCACTTCCTCAATATCTTCGTCTACGCCGCCGTCATCGGGCATGCCCTCCTCCTCGGCACCGACCTCGCGAATCCTCTGTACCGAAACATCTTTATCGGCGCAAACGTATTCCTTATGGGACTCCTCGTCCTAAACTTCGCACTGAAACTCGCGAGCAGTATCCATCGCACACGACCATCCATCTCAACCGAAACTCCGAGCGCATAGATACACCCATAAAGTTTCCAAAAAAGAATCCCCCAAACCATATGGCTGGGGGATTTTTTATGAGTGAGCTTCGTTACAAAATTTTTCCAATGCTCTTCAGGTACTTCTCGGAATAGCCCGAGAGAAGGAATGGAAAGATTGCGATTATTTCTCCATCCGGAGTTCGAAGCGCAGAAACCAGAGCGAGCTGACCCGAAAGAAGATCATTCGTTGCGGGAAGTCCCGGATAGTATCTCTTGAGAGCCCGCTCGCGAAGTCGCCCAATAGCAAGAACCGTATCATTGGAAATATTCGGAATATTCCGACAGAGAAAAGTGTTCCATTCTTCAGAAGACATATCCGCCCACAAAGACCCTTCCCACTCCAGTCGAGAAATTCCTTCGAGTTCTGAATCGGAGACCTGAACATTGACTCGCTCGGAAATAAAAATTGGAACCGGACTTTTCACGAGCGCATCAGAATCTCCTCCAAAGCTGGATTTGATTACAGGTTCTTCTTTTTGAGGGAAATTCCCTTTACTTCGATTCCCGCGAACAATGGAAGCCGCAAAAGCAAGCACGGATGAAGTTATCGCCATATCTCCATTTCCAAACGGGCTCACCGAGAAAGGAGACGACTTTCCATAGGGACCCCGCGCCTTATCCGTTTCCACGACAACACTCTCCCGGTGCTTCGCATATCGATATGATCCACCATCCTCGAGAAGAAGCCCCAGAAGCGCATTCGAAAGAAGGAGTTTTTCCCGAACGCAAACATCCTCTGACCCCTCTTTAGGAAAAAGCTTCGCCATCACATCCCGAATTTCAGTGAGCGACGGTTCCAAAACAGTCGAAAGGCTCCGCCAGAATCGAAGCATGCTTCCGGCATAGTCTTGCTCGAAATGAACCGTGCCAACCTGATCCTTCAAGGTTCGAAACGATTCGAAAAGAATACCGCCCTCATGAACAAGAAGCGCCGTTGAGAGAATCTTGCCTTCACGCGCCAGCTCTTCCAAAACACCCTCGGTAAATCCATCTCGAACCACTCGCGGATCGGAAAGCACTTCATCGCGCTCCAATCCCATAAACAAGAAACCTGAATGCACATCGAAAGCCGTCTGAAACACGGAAACCTTCTCCCTCCCTTCGGGACCATATTCCCGTTCCGAAAAATCCACTATCGCTTTGGCGATATGCCTTTTCCGCTTGACATCATCCGAAAGACCACCATCGGGAACGGCAACACCAAGTGAAACCTCTTTCTCTCGCCCCTTTGCGGCGCAGTGACTGTGACTATCGAGAAGTACAATCACGCTTCCGAAACGATTCACCCGATCACGGATACTCCGAGTAAAATCCCCTTCCGCCAAAAAAAGCCCATCACCCTGAAGCGGAAGCGCATCGGAAATATCCGCCGCCGGCGTACGAAAAGCCGCATTTGGAAGACAAAAAACCGTTTCAGAAAGAACTCGACCATCTATACAGAGACACGGAAGAATCTTTCCGGATGAAAAAGAAAACACTCGATCCATAAACGATCGAGCTTCACTCATTTCTTCGGAGTGAAGATCGATAACCCTCTTGTTCCTGGTTTCGACAAATCCTTTTAGAAGTGCCTCAAAGTACCTCATCTCCGAAGAAGTTCTCACTCGACTGAAATGTTCCGAAAAGATACCCATGTACCGTTCTACTCCAATCATAAGATATACTCCTGATTAAAATTGTTAAACGTCGGGAGTTTCCGACAAACCGGGGAAAGTATAGTCGAGAACCGGGAAGAGCGCAAGACCTAGCTCGCCACTTCATCGACCACCGTCTCCCGATCGGAGCGCTTCTTTTCTTGATAGAGTTTTATGGCGCCGGGAAGAATGGAGACAACCACGATAAGCAAAACAATGGGCAAAATATATCGATCAATATCCGGCACGACCCGACCCAAGAAGTACCCACCCAGAATGAGCCCAAACGACCACAAAAACGCCCCGAAAATATTGTATACAAAAAACTCCCGGAATCCCATTTTTCCGACTCCGGCAAGAATCGGCGCGAAGGTGCGGACGATCGGCATAAAGCGAGCGATGACAATAGTTTTAGCGCCATACTCATTGAAGTACGCTTCCGCCTTTCGAACATGGGATTTTTTAAAAAGAAACGAATCTTCACGACTGAAAAGCGACGGACCAACACGCCTTCCAAAAAAATACCCCACGGTATTCCCGAGAACCGCCGCCGAAAAGACAAGGAAAAGAAGAAGGGGGAGTGAAAGAAGCCGATCGCTCGCAAGAAGCCCTGCGACAAACAACAGACTGTCCCCCGGCAAGAAAAACCCCAGGAAAAGTCCCGTCTCCGCGAATATCACGGAAAAAATTCCAATGTACCCCGCCGTCAACAAAAATTCCGACAATTCAAACCCTGGAATCATAAAGATTTCAACAAAAAAATAACCCCCTCACTCTAGCGCATCCTTCGAAAAAAGGGAAGTAAAA
>CAZJZN010000048.1:4165-5307 GCA_964550545.1 uncultured Bdellovibrionales bacterium | reverse complement strand
GAATATTCGAAAAGCCGCTCGTGAGTCTGTTGAGGATCTTCGCGAAGAACTATTTGTAAAGCATCTGGATACGCTGTATCAAGGAATTGTCTGATTGGGCGTTGATTGAAAATCCACTGCAGTGCCTTGGCTCTCTTGAGCCAAGGTATTTTTTGTATCCTTGACAAAATGGCTCTAATTTGCTAGCCTTGAGCGTTAATCCATAAACGCCCGGAAGGGGCTATTTCTATGCAAAAGAGCGGAAAATCACGACTTTTCGAAGTCGGTATGTCGGTACTCATCGCGGCGATTATCATCGTGCCGTTTTTGGGTTTCACAAAGAGTGGTGACAAAATTTATGTAAACGAAGATGCCTCCGGCACGCAAGACGGATCTTCCAAGCATCCATACAAAACCATTTGGCAGGGACTCGACAAAGCGGATAAAGGCGACAAGGTTATTGTCGCGAAGGGAACCTACAAGGAGCGCATCACCATTCCGAAGGGGGTGGAGCTTTCAGGCGC
The DNA here is from genome assembly GCA_964550545.1 of uncultured Bdellovibrionales bacterium. Classification (GTDB taxonomy): domain Bacteria; phylum Patescibacteriota; class Minisyncoccia; order Moranbacterales; family UBA1568. The sequence continues at coordinate 4,804 of CAZJZN010000048.1, read as the reverse complement.
CGGAAAAGGGAAGACTATCATCAAATCGAGCGATCGACATGATGATCCGGTTATCAATATGAAAGATGACACCAAAATTTGGGGCGTTACGGTAAAAGAAGGACGAATCGGTATTTATGTCCGCGAGAACGCCAACGTGGAAATCAATGAGGTGGAAGTTCGCGACAATCGTCGGGAAGGAATCCTTATTGAGAAGGGTGAGCGTACCGACAAGGAAAAGGTGAGTATCGTGAAGTCCGACATCAAAGAAAACGGTTGGTCGGGCATCTACTCCAAAAAGCGAAAACTCGTGATTATTGAATCCGATATCAAGAACAACAAGCGAAACGGTATCGTACTCGAGTCCGGCGTCCGCGCGTGGATCGATGACAACTCCGTGAGCGAGAACAAGGAGTCGGGAATGATGGCGAATCTGGACGGCGCCGATATTACGGTCGCAAGCAAAAACACCTTCCGCAAGAACGGCAAGGAAGGTATCGAAGTCTCGTCATACGGCGCGGCGGGTTCAATCATCGTGAAGAAGTCCCGATTCTTCGAGAACGGGCGCTATGGTGTCGCGCGTATTTCAAGAGTCGCGAACATTCCGGCATCGCGTTGGAACGGACTCGTCGTTCAGTCGGACAATGTCTTTACCGGTCA
>CAZJZN010000048.1:0-4065 GCA_964550545.1 uncultured Bdellovibrionales bacterium | reverse complement strand
TCTCTATGCGTATCGCGTTTATCGGGCAAAAAGGCATACCGGCACGGTCCGGCGGCGTCGAAAAATACGTCGAGCAGATCGCCATTCGCCTTGCCGAAAAGGGACATGACGTGTTTGTATACGTTCGCCCGCAGTACACCGACCCCTCGCTCCTCGCGTGGAAAGGGGTTCATCTGATCCACCTCCCGAGCATTCCAACCAAGCATTTGGACGCTATTTCGCATACGTTCTTTGCAACGGTGCACGCACTCTTCGGTCGTTACGACATCATTCACTACCAGGCGGTCGGACCGTCGCTTCTCTCCTTCATTCCCGCGTGGCTCTTGCGGCACGCAAAAGTAATCTCGACGTTTCATTGTCGTGACTACTTTCACAAAAAGTGGGGATGGATCGCGCGAAAGACTCTCCGGTTGGGAGAGCGTGTTGCGTGTCGCATTCCGAGGCGAACCATTGTTGTCTCCCGCGAACTCCGCGAGTACGTGATGCGTATGTATCGTCGTCATGCGGATTTGATTCCAAACGGCGCGAATGTCCTTCGGGAAAAGCCGATCGCCGAATCGCTTTCCGGTTTTGGATTGCGGGAAAACCGCTACATTCTTTCCGTGGGGAGACTCGTCGGACACAAGGGTGTGCACTATCTCGTGAAAGCGTTTATGGAACTTGAAGATACCAACAAGGTTCCAAACAATACCAAGCTTGTCATCGTGGGAACTCACGCCAATACCAAAGAATACGAATCGTATCTTCGCCTTATGGCAAAGGGTCGAGAAAATATTCTCTTTCTTGGCGAACGGTTCGGTCGCGAACTCGAAGAACTCTTTTCGTACGCCGCACTGTTTGTGCAACCATCCGAATCGGAAGGTATGTCGATCGCGCTCCTTGAGGCGATGGCGCACGGACTCCCCACGATCGCGAGCGATATCCGTATCAATCGCGAGACGATTTCAAGTGCGGGAATTCTCTTCCAAAACAAAAACGTTTCCGATCTCCGAGAAAAAATGGCATTCCTTTTGAATGCTCCGGAGGAAGCGGCGTCTCTCGGCGCTCGCGCCAAGAAACGTGTCGCGGATGAATATTCCTGGGACGCGATCGCCGAAAAAACACTCCGTCTCTATGAGAGCGTTGTCTTCCCGCGAAAATCGATTTCAAGAGTTCCTCGTCGAGCTTCTTCACTTGCTCTCCGATAATCATCTATGATACCGGCTATCTCTCAGAAAATTCCGAAATTTTTCCTCATTGCGTTCGCCATCTTTTTTATGGCGGCGTGGTTTTCGCTCGTGGAATCATTTCGCCTCTACCGAGCGGAAGCGACACTCGTCGTATTTTCCAAGTCTCCGGCCGTTTCTTCTTCTCTCGTCGCGGGAAATATTTCGGAAATCGTCAATTCCGTCTCTTTTTACGACCGACTTCTCGCGGATCACCGAGCCATCTCCGATCCGTGGACTGAAGAGTCAACTTCGTATCGTCGCGAAATGTGGAGCGCCGTCATTGATGCGGAAACGGTTCCCGAAACCAGTGTCGTCCGCCTCTCCATTTCGAGTCGAGACGATTCACAATCGGAAGCGCTTCTCGACGCTTCGATTGAAACGCTCTATGGATTTTTGAGCCGCCTCTATGATCGCGATCAGGAAGTTGACATCCGACTGATCGATCCCGTATCCATTCGTCCGGTGATCACCGGTCCGGTCGCTCTCACGCTGTTGAGTGCGATACTTGCGACAGTGCTGGCTATTCTTCTTCTGCCACTCTTCCGCATATCGATTCCGTCATTTCCGATGTCGGCGATTCGGAAAAAGATTCTCTCCAAAAAAATGTCCGATCTTATTCGTCCGGTCGGTTCATTTCCGGATCTTCCTCAGCCACCCGAAACCCGAGCTCCTTCTAAGGAAGATGCTCTCGCTTCACAACCCACCGTTCCAAAAGAGGAAGTGAAAGAAAATCATACCGAGTTTCATACGACGCCGTCAACCGATTCGAGAGATGAAGCGACCGAGGTGATCGCGTCTCGTTCCGAATCGATCGTTTCTCCCGCGTCGGAAGCGTCACTTGAAGCTACACCTCTCTCAGAGAACACGCCTCTTCCCCGGGAAGAAGACGCACCAATGTCATTTCCCAATGAACCGGCCGATATCTGGGAACGATCCCGCTCGCTTTCACGAGGAAATCTTCGCATTCAACGAACGTCCGCAACACCGCTCGAAACGCTCTCGGAATCTCCTCGAAGAAATCGGGAAGAAACTCGTACGGAAACCCCCGGAAGACTCGAGAGTATCCCGGCGCGAGATTTCTCTTGGGAAAAATATTTATTTCAAACGTCCGGAGAAACGACTGAGTCGACTCCCGAAGTGCCAACAGTCACTTCCGATCCGATTCCGGCGCCAACCAACGTGAAACAAGAAGAAGCATCCGAGCCGACTCCGGAAGAGCTCAAGGCGCGCCTCAATCAACTTCTTCGAGGAGAGATGTGATAATAAAAATGCAAAATTCAAAATTCAAAATGCAAAATTTTTCGAACTACTGATTACCAATTGCTTTCATCTTGTTGATTTTTTTCATATGCTCAAGCGATACTCGTGGAAATTTTGGATTTTTTTCTGGACGGTTTCGGGGATTTTTCTCGCGGGCTGGTTTCTGTTTTGGGAAATTCGAAACGGTCACTGGAAACTTTTTGATACGCCCGTACAACTCCTTCCCGTCGGGGAAGAGCGACGAGCGGATATGCGAGCACTCCTTTCCATCGCGGACTTCGTCCTGAAGGAAGACGGCGAAACACGCACCTACCTCGTGCTCTTTCAGAATAATTATGAACTCCGACCGGGCGGGGGATTCATCGGATCCTTCGGTATCTTGAAAATAAAAGACGGAGAACTGCTTGAATTCAACGTGCACGATACCGGTAATTTCGACGGACGTATTCCCGGAACCGTCGAGCCGCCCTATCCGATGCGAGAGACTCTGAAAATCGGCTCATGGAAACTGCGCGATTCCAACTACTCTCCGGACTTTCCAACCAATGCCCGACAAGCGGAAACGTTTTACAAGATGGGAGAGGGAGGTGAATCGTTCGACGGCATCATCGGCATCACGACCGACGTACTCGTCTCATTTCTCGAAGTAACCGGTCCCGTCGAAGTTCCGGGATATCCCGGAACCTATGGCGGCGAAACGGCTGTATGGGATTTGGAGTACCAGGTAGAGCAGGGATTCCTCAAACAAGGTATCGATCGGGGCGAGCGAAAGTCTATGATGAATCTCTTGGGATGGCAAGTGCTCGACAAGGTGAAGATGATGAGTCTCGCTGATCGCTATCGACTTTTTGAAACGGTGCTCTCGGATCTTCATGCAAAGGACATTCAACTGTTCTTTGACAACGCGGACGCAATGGAAAAAATACGAGAGGCGCAGTGGGACGGTGCCGTCGACCGAGGCTGGAAGAACGACGTGCTCCTCGCGGTGGATGCCAATTTGGGCGCCTGGAAGAGCGATTATTTCGTGAAGCGCTCCTACGCGTACACGGTTGATTTCTCCAAAGAAACACCGTCCGCGCGCTTTGCCGTGACCTATAAGCACACGGCGGAACACAAAGATTGGCGCACCAATGACTACCAATCATTCCTCCGACTCTTTGTTCCGAAGGGAAGTTGGCTCGAACTCTCCGAAGGATTTTCGACTGATCCGGTCTTTGGCGATGAACTCGACCGGAGAAGTTTTGGCGCGCTCGTTCACGTCCCGCTCGGTGGAGAAAAAACCGTTTCCTTTACCTACGCGCTTCCCGAAACGATTCGCCCAACCTTTCACGAGCTTCTCATCGAGAAGCAACCCGGACTCCACCATATCCCCGTGTCCGTCACTATTATCAAAAAAGACGGCTCGAAGACCGTCAAGCAATTCGTCCTCGACCGTGATGTCGTCCTCACCTCCCTCGGCGAAATAGTTGAGCGGTAAGAGGAAAAAGCTCTTGATTTTCAGAGAAAAACCCGCTTCGGCGGGCTTTCTTTTTTAGTGAAAACAGAAATTTTGTATTGGCGATAAAAGAAAAGCCCCGATGCGTTTTAACACATCGGG
>CAZJZN010000047.1:0-5367 GCA_964550545.1 uncultured Bdellovibrionales bacterium | reverse complement strand
CTCTAAAAAAATTCTTTAAGATAGTCTCTCACTCCTCATTCCGTTTTTCGGCGAAGGAGAAAGAGCGTACAGATAACCGCCGCCGACACCAAGACGAGCGAAACGAATTTTCCCCATGCACGCGTCGAAAGCGCGATGAATCCAATCATTGCCGTTATAGTAGCGTACCAAAAAACGATACGCCGATCAGACCAGCCGATTTCCCGAAGCCGATAGTGGAGATGACGAACCGTATCGCCGCAAAATGGCGAGGTGCCGGCACGAACCCGCGCGACAATAACCCACAAAGCGTCCAGTATCGGAATGGCGAGTACCAGAAGCGCCGTCGCAATCTTGGTTCCGGAAAGAACCGAAAGAGACGCGAGCGTAAACCCGAAGAAAAACGATCCGGATGTCCCGGAAAGAAGTCTTGCTTTCGGCGCGTTAAAGAGAAACAGTCCGAGCGCCGAACCAAAAAGCGCGAGCGAGATAATAGCAAGAGGGGGCTGATTCACATCCGGAAACAACGAAAGCGCAAAGAGCACGGCGGAAGACACAAGAACGATACTCGGAAGAAGCCCATCAATGCCATCCGCCCAGTTCATCGCATTCACAAGGAGAAGCGTCCACGCAAAGAGCACCAGAAACCCTATACCAACGCCGCCGGGAATCTCGTCAAAAACAATCGTGCCTCCCCAGGGGAGTGGCGCCGAAAAAATACGCACGCCAAAAGCAAAGAGAACAACCGGGAGCAAGGACTGAAAAAAAATTTGCACTTTCCATCCAAAACGCACAATATCATCCCCTATGCCAAAAAAAAGAATGAGTCCCGCTCCGGTCAAAAGACCGGCAATCGGCATCGAAACAACCAAATTCCGGTCAGTCACGAGAGCAATCGAAAACGCCAAAAGAGTCAGGGCGCCACCGAAACGACAGATCACCAAACGTCTCGATTCGAAGTGGCGACACGCCCAATCAAGCACAAAGAGTCCCGCAACCGATACCGCAAACGCCACAAAAAACGACGGAAGAAACAGAGGGACGTTCATAACCATCTCTTATACCAAATTACCTTGAAGCCTTCTCTCATGCACGCCGAGACCGAAAAAATAATTTTTCGAAACCTCGCTCCGACCCGAGAGGAGTGTGTGAGAAAAATTATTTTTTCGGTCTCGGCAACTCACAAGGGAGCAGAGATGAGGGTAAGTTGGTATTAGTTCACCAAAATGAGAGCGAGAACGGCAATTGCCGCGGCAATTTGCACCAAAAAAGCCGAGAGAAGGAGAAGGAGTGACAAAAACGACTCATGGTTTCGAAAAAAAATGAATGCAAGAAGCCCGTGAGTCAACAGGAGAGCACTTGCCAAAAACGGAACAAGAAACGCTTGCGAGGCGCGTCCGGTAAGATCAATGCCAAAGTAGACATTATAGCGAAGCACAACCGTCTCTTCGCCCGTTCCAATAAAAAAATACACCAGCGCCCAGAGCGCTCCATTGAGAACGGTTGCCGAAATCGCGAAGAACGCCCGAGAACTCTCGCCAAAAAACTCTCGAAAACCAGGAACAATAGGCGATCCGTGTTGCGCATCGTTTCGCACAGAGAGAGCCATAACCATAGTGATCATCTCGGAAAACTCAGCTCATACCATATTATTGCCCCGCCAACTCCTCTCCACTGGAAAGTTGCTCCTCCTCACTCCCTTCCTTGATACGAGTTCTTGCAAGCTGATCTTCCACCTTTCCGAGACGCTTGTCCGCCTCCTCGTACTTCTTGGCAGCATTGGTAAGATGACTCCCAAGCGTATCAAACTCTCGAGAAAAGCGTTCATATTCCCGCTCGAGTCGATCGAGATTCCCCATAATTTCCTTGGCTCGCTTCTCTATCTGCATTCCCTGGAGCCCAAGAAGGAGCGTGCGCATATAGGCGTAGAACGAATTGGGCGAGACCGGGATAATTTTCTTCCGGAACAGGTAGTCCGCAAGACCGTCACCTTCGTTATCCTTCACAACGATTTCGTAGTAGACGCTTTCCGCCGGAATGTACATCAACGCGAAATCGAGGGTTCCCTCTTCCGGCACAATGTATTTCCGAGCGATCGCGTCGACATGTTTGCGGACGTCTCCGGAAAAAAGTTTTCGAAATTGCTTCCGACTCTCGTCCGAGTCCGCCTCGACGAGTTTCTTGAAATTTTCGAGCGGGAACTTGGAATCCACACTGATAATGCCTCCCTTCAAGTGCACCGCCGCGTCGACAACCTCGCCACTTTTGAACGAGTACTGAAGCGTGTAGTATTCGCGCGGAAGCATCTGCGACAACATATCGCCAAGGAGGAGCTCGCCAAAGCCGCCACGAAGCTTTGGGGAGCGCAAAATATCCTGGAGGGAACGCACATCTTTCCCGACTTCGAGAATACGACTGCTCGAGTGCTTCACCTCTTCAAGCGCCACCCCGACTTCCGTACGGACTTTCCCCATTTCTTTCCCGACTTCCCCAAATGAGTGCGCCGCGCGATCGAGTCGCTCGTTCAGTGTCCGCGTATTGTCCTCGAGGCGATGATTCATATTCGCCTGAAAGTTTCCGATTTGTTGCAGAAACGACGACGAAAAATGATGCATCTCTTCCGCCACTCCCCGATGCATCTCTTCCATCCGCCGCGCGAGATCATCCCGAAGCGCCTCCGCATCGCTCTTTCCCGTCGCCTTTCCGTTTCGAAACTTTTCAAACAACAAAAATCCACCTCCGCATACGAGACCAATGGCAATAATGAGAAAAAAAATATCCATATGAATCATGAACTCAATATTGAAAGCAAAAGACCTCAAGGGTATTGACATTTTCACCCCCGCATACTTCAATGAAAAGTCCTAAACCTGGGATACAACAGAGAGGTAAAGCCACCCATGAGCACCTTTACAATAGTCATTTCCATTCTTTTGATTATTGCCGTAACAGCCATTTTTCTCTTCGATACTCGAAAGAACTGGAAGATGGCAGTAGTATGCATGGTTATTTCATTATTCCTAGCGTGTATACTCCCCTACACAAAATAAAACAAGCAAAGCATTAACAAAAACAATTATAGTGATTCAAGATACGGACATCTTGGATCGCTTTTTCTTTTCAGAAGGCATCCAAACAGCTTCAAAGGAGATTCCATATATTTATCGGCGCAGTCCCGCGACGAAACGCTTGAGTTCGGGAACTTTGTTCACAATCTCCCGGACCGGATTTTCCAGAAACTCCAACAGGAATCGATCCATCATATTGAGCCGATACTGGAGCTCTTCCCCGTTCATGAGAACAAATCGAATTTCACGCCCCACTTCCGCTTCGACAAAGCCGATCGCCGCCTTGAGCTTCGCACGACTCGGATTGTTGACGACGAGAATCATATCCGCCTTGCTCTTCTGGTGATTCAGAAAAATACCGCTAACCAGAAGGAGTCGCACGTCGCCGACCGCCTGAATCCGTTTGAACATTCCTTCGTACACACTGGAGTCCGGACGAACAAAGAGTGTTCGCAACTCTGCGAAGAATGGAAAGGTCGGATTCATCGAAAAGATCGGCTTCCCGTTCTTGGTGCGTTCAACGAGAAACTTGATGCGAACCAAGGCACGCGCTTCCCGCAAGAGCGGGCTCCGTAAGAGAATCGCTTTCTCGGCAAGTTCCTCCGTCGTATAGTTCTTCTCCGGATTCAAGATAAAGAGACGAAGTAGACGCGCCCGCGTTTTGGATCCGAAGATTGTTTCAAATACGTCAGACATATTCCGTAGTCAAAAAGAAGAGGCTCTGGTGTGGATTATACGGACCGCAAAAGGGAAAGTCAAAAAAAGACGCGTTCCGTTCCAGGCGGAGAGGAAAACGAGAAGCCAAAAAAAACGTGCGCGCAATCAAATAAGGATGACCCGCCTGAAGAAAAAAGCGGAGCGAACGGAAACATCCTCCAAAAAGAAACTCTGTGATATACTGGAAGACATCTATGGCGAAAAGATCCATTCCGCAAACGGTGTCCGAAAAAATCGCACCGGCGGCGGTCGAAATATCCGTTGCGAAAAGCGGCTTTTTGAAGCCGTATATGGCGTGTTTCAATGCACTGCCAGACAATATCGCTCGTGAACCGCTTGGAATGCTCGCGGGTGTTTTCCTGATTGGAGACCGGAGTGAAGACTCCGCCTATATCGTCAATTTCCTCGCCTCTCTCGCGAAGAAAGAATACTACAGCAATCCTCGCCGAAGCGCTATCGAGAGCTTTGAGTCCTGTCTTCACAAAATAAACCTCGGCCTCTCGGAACTCGCCAAAGAAGGAAACACCAAATGGATCGGCACGCTCGATGCCGCCCTTCTCGCTATCGAAAGAAACAATCTTCATTTTTCCGTCGCCGGAAAATCAAGCGTCCTCCTCCTTCGCGAGCATCGACTTTCGGTCGTAAGCGATGGACTTGCCGAAGAAGGAGAGTGCCACCCCATGAAAACATTTACGGACGTGGCGAGTGGAAAAATTTGCTCCGGCGATACCATTCTTCTTACGACACCGGAACTCTTCTCCGCCGTTTCAGAAGCGGAACTCGAGCGTTCCGCCGCGCGTCTCTCCCGCGAAGAGTTCGAGCGCTTCTTGCAAACCGTCATCGTAAATCGACTTGACCTCTCGGCAACCATTCTCGTCGATATCCGTACTGTCGAAGAATATCGCCGTCCGCTCGCACCGAAAAAATCCGCCCCCACCTCTTCATCCATTCCCAACGCATGGAGCCTCTCCTCCTTCGAAACATCCAAACGGAAAGGCACAAGCATTGAAGCCGAACTCCGCGAACGAAAAGAATCTGAAAAAGAAAAAGAGCGTATCGATGAAAAGACGGGGCATATTTATGTGACGGGCGACACGCCGATCGAAGGAGCCAATGAAGCATGGATGCAGACAAGAGAACTCTTCGCACGATGTCACACGTTTTTTTCAAAGAACAGGGTTACGGCATGGCGAAAACTTGAACACGAATGCCATGAAATGAGCGCAAAAATCTCGTCACTCTTCAAAAATTGGAAAGCGCGAAGAGCCTCAAGAGAGACGCGAGAAATCAACGTGGACGAATTTTCGAAATCGTCCGCCATTTCGCCACCCGCCCCTCTCCCTTCACAAAAAGAAAACGCCTTCCTCATCATTACCCGAAATACCGTTCGATTGATTCGCGCCATTCCCCTTCCCCGATTCTCCGAGAAACCCGCAATACACCTCCCGGTTCACGAGGAATCCGAAAATAGAAATTTCGGAAAAACCATCCTTCTCAAATATCAGGAACTCCTCCGATCATCCCATTCCCGATGGAACGCGCTCTCGGGAAAAACTCGGAAGATACTCATCGGATGCGCAAGCGCAAGTATCCTCATCCTTCT
>CAZJZN010000046.1:3891-5487 GCA_964550545.1 uncultured Bdellovibrionales bacterium | reverse complement strand
CCGATTTTTTTGAATTTGAAGCTTTCTTAACACACTCTCAGGAAACATCGTGTTTCGGTGACTTCAGTGTAGAATCTTTCCCGATTCGTATCAAGATGCCCATTGCCGCCATAAGGAAGACGATAGAGGTGCCGCCATAGCTCACAAAGGGAAGCGGGATGCCGGTGAGCGGGATGAGTGCCGTTGCCGCCGCGATATTGATGAAGGCTTGGAAAAATACCCAGGCGACGATACCGACGGCGACGTATCGACCGAAATCATCGGGCGCGTACTTCGCAACGCGAAGCCCCTGCCATGCGACAAAGACAAAGAGGAGAATGAGCGCCGATGAGACAAAGAGCCCCCACTCTTCGGCAAAGACGGCGAAAATCGAATCGGTGACCGGTTCGGGGAGGTAATTGAATTTTTGCCGGCTGTATCCGAGTCCCATACCGAAGAGACCGCCGCTTCCGATCGCGATGAGCGCCTGGTTGATTTGGTATCCCGCTCCCTTGGGATCGAAGTCCGGATTCAGAAAGACGAGGAATCGTTGAAGCCGGTAGGGCGCTGTTTTGATGAGGATGGCGAGCATCGCGAGTCCCGCGAAAAAAAGTCCGAAGAGATGGGAAATTTTGGCGCCGGCGGCAAAGTAAATCGAAACCGAAATCAGGAAAATGAGTCCGAATGTTCCCGTGTCAGGCTGTTTCAAGATAAGGAAACCCAGGAAGCCAAGCACGATGAGAAACGGGACAAGATCTTCGATAAAGTCTCCGACGAGCGTACGATTTCTCCGAGAAAACCAGGCGGAAAGGTAAATGATAAACGAGAGCTTTGCCATTTCCGACGGCTGAAACGAAAAGGGTCCGATCGAGAGCCACCGGCTCGCGCCGTAGACGCGCTCCCCCACTCCCGGAAGGAGCACGGCGACGAGTGCGACGAGCGTTGCGAGAAAAAACGGGAGCGCGAGTTTTCGCCAGAGCGCGTAGTCGATACGCTGAAACGCAAAAAAGGCGACGAGTCCGACGCCGACGCCGATCAATTGTCTCTTGAGGAAAAAATATTCATCGCCAAATCGCGTCTCGGCATAGAAGACACCGGCGCTCGCTATGGTCACGAGTCCGATGACCACCAAGGAAAGCGTCGCAACGAAAAGGCTCTTGGTATGAAACATGGAAGCGAGTGTGTTATCGCGTACCCGTCTGTGCGGATCGCCACGCGGCTATTTTGGCATGGTCTCCGGAGAGGAGGACATCCGGCACAGCCCACTCGTGGAAGACTTCCGGTTTGGTGTACTGCGGATACTCGAGAGATCCCGTCTCGCTGTGCGATTCGGTTTGGGCGCTGTCTTCGTTTCCGAGGACGCCCGGAATGAGTCGCGACACCGCGTCGAGGACGACGAGCGCCGGCAGTTCTCCGCCGGTAAGCACATAGTCGCCGATCGAGAGCTCTTCGTCGGCGAGATGCTCCGCGACACGCTCATCAACTCCCTCGTAACGTCCGCAAATAAGGATAAGTCGGTCGTACTCCGCAAGTCGCCGCATATCTTCTTGGGTACACGTCTTCCCTTTTGCCGAGAAGAGGATCGTTCTGGAGCGCGAAGCGCGGGCGGTGGAAGTA
>CAZJZN010000046.1:0-3791 GCA_964550545.1 uncultured Bdellovibrionales bacterium | reverse complement strand
GGTGGAAATATCGTGAGAATATCGAAGTGCATAATAATCGGGAATGTCTAGTACTGTCTTACTTTAGTTCTGAACTATTGTATCAAGTTTTTTGGCTTCATTGAGAACAATTCAAAGTTTTCATAGTTTCAAAACTTTTGTAAGACGGTACTAGGCGGCGACTTTCTCACGGACAAAGCGAGCATACTTTTGATCTTCCTCGCCGATATGATGAAGAAGCCATGTTCCGAGATAGTTCTCCAGTTGGAGAACTATTGTTTCCGAGACGCCCTTTGTTTTTACTTCTTCCTTTCGCTCGCGGAAATTTTCGGCGAAGGCGGCATGAATCTTTTGGTGCCGGTCGAGATCCGGATACCCGTGATCCTGCATATAGGTTTCTTCGCTCGAAAAATGATCGCGAATGTACCGCTCGATTTCGACGAGCGCGCCATAGGTTTCTTCGAGCCGTCGATTCCCCATCACGATATCGAGAAGCCTATTGGTTGCCGCGAAAATGCTACGGTGCTGTTCATCGAGCGTTTCGTTTCCGACGGAAATGCTCTTCGTCCAGGAAAACTCCGTTGCATTGATTGCGTTCATATGAAAAAGAAATACGATTTATGGCTCCAGTATACCACACGTGCGGAAAAATCCTCCAAGGCGATTGGTGAGGGTACATTTTTTGAAAAATGCGAAGCTTGAAAAAAAGCTCGTCTTCCCGGCGGGAAGACGAGCGATACCTCCTTTACTTCAAAACTTTACAGCAGTGGAAAAGAGGTGTGTCCCCGCCCCCACTTTTCAGTACTGAGTCCTGTTACTCGTTCAGCAATGTGCCGATATGATTCGATCGTGTGTTGCACGATCGTTTCCGAGAAAGTAAGCGGCACTCGCGGTCCCGCTCCCCACATTTCTTCCGCCGCCCGTCGCACTATTTGCTTATCAGCCCACGGAGGTTCTTCTCCGAGACGAATCGCTTCGGTCGGAACAAGTCGACAACAATCCCCGGTGCCGAATTCGTCAGCGACAACAAATCCCACACCGGGAAGATATCCTATTTCAGATTTCCCATCGACAACGGTTATCCCGCACCCCAGGTACCGTTCTTGAATTTTCTGGTACGCGCGCAGAGCGAGACTCACCGCCCCCGGGAAATCCCTCACGATGGTTGAAGTCCCGAGACAAGGTCGAGTCCGTACGGATTACTCCCTCCACTTTCGTAGAGTTTCCAGAGACTTCCCGTGAGAAATGAACGAAAAACAAACTCGATGGGAAGCATAGAAAGCCGTTCCACCACGAGGGAACGAGCGAAGTAGTCACCACCCCCTTGATCAATTTTCTTCAGTTCGGGAACATAGTCGTAGATATCTTTCCCATAGGCAAGCACATGCGACTCAATCCCCTCTCTCGCAAAAATTTCGGCAAAAAAAGCGGTGAGCATTGTGAGGCATATCCCTTTCCCGGGGATCAGGCTCTCGTGTACAATGTTGTGCGTACTTACGCGATCGGTTGCGACAACGAGGTAACAACCTTTATGGTCTGGAATCGTATACGTATCCCGAACCTTTCCTTGATGAAACGATGGAAATTGGTGAAGAAAAAGCTGGTTTGACTTCATTTCATACTCCTTTTTCAAGAACCATACCGAACATTCGGCGGAAACACTCTATCACAAAGTCCAAGAGAAGGCAAGGTTTGACACTCAAAACTTTTTCCGACCTTCAATTCAAAAAGAAACCCCCGCCCAAGCAAATGCTCGAGGGGGGCGATGAACTTTTCAGCGGACTTCCATGTCCGACTTACTTTGGTTTCTCTCTTGTTCCTACCGGATCCAGTGGGCACATCTCCCGTGCCTGTCCCATGCGGTGCAAGTTGGTGGCGGTGGTGGTGGCGGCAAGCTTCGCGGTGAGTATCGAGGTTCCTGCTATTGGTATCTCGGAGCTACCCGGCACTCGCCAAAGTATCTACACCGGCAATCTGTCCGCGCAGGACCCCGAAGGCCGTAGCACGGCGGTGGCGGAGCGCTTCTGTAAGAGCGATAGAGCGGTCTACCATTCTCAGGATCCGCCAGTGTGCACGAAGTATACCCCGACAGAAATACGACACAGCAGATGCCCGTACCAATAAAGGAGACTACTCTCTTCAGATTCATGCATCACTCCTTCCCTCTGTGAGGGTGTTGGGAGAAAAAAGGTACTGCTCGAACCAACTCGGTATAGCACAAGAAGAAAGTTTTGTCGAGAGGACGCTTCGGTTTTTGAGAGGGGGGCGGTAGACGGCGATTGCCTCTCTCTGCTATGCTTGAAAAATGAAACGGTCACTCCTGACATCTCTCGCAAAAAATCCCTTCCTCTCGGGAAGCGCTATTGTGCTCGCCGGGAGCCTCCTTACCAATATTTTGAACTATGCCTTCAATCTCATTGTGGGACGGATGCTCACGCCGGCCGAATATGGCGAAGCGGCGCTTCTGGTCACCCTCTCCATGCTTATAACGGCGCCTTTTGGGTCGATTCGCGTCCTCCTCACGCAACGCATCGCGACCCTCTCCGGTAGGGGCGACACCGACAGTATTGTTCGTCTCGTCTCTCTTACTCGACGAGTCGTCCTCTTTTTTGGTGTCGGCGCGACTATGTTTCTTCTCGCGCTTTCCCCGTGGAGCGCCGCCTTCTTCCGCGTTGAAACCGTGCCTATGGCGCTCCTCTCCCTCATTATTCCCGCCTCTCTCGCGTTTTCGATCACGTCGAGCATCGCGCAGGGTCGGCAGACATTTGTCCCTCTTTCCCTCTCGAGCATCATCGCCACCCTCGTCAAACTCGTGGGGAGCGTCGCGCTCATCGCGATTGGTATGGGATCGGGAGGTATCGTTCTCGCTCTCATCGGAAGCGCTCTCGCCGCTCACGCCTTTCTCCTCGCTTTCCCCCAGGTCAAACGGTTCTTCAAGGAACAAGGAATCGTTCCCTACTTTCGACTTTCGCCTTTTGCCTTTCGACTCCCTCGCCTTCTTTCGACTTTACGGACTTTTAACTTTCGACTTTATAGACTTTCGACTGTTGCAAAAAACATCCCCCCCTATTTCCCGATCGCGCTCTCCGCAACCCTCCTCACCGCCCTCTTTGGGATGATCGATGTGGTCATCGGCAAACGTCTCCTCGACGCCGAGAGTGCGGGCATCTTGAGTGCGATCGCCGTTTTGGGACGCGTTATCACCTATGGGAGCGGCGCCGTCGTCACCGTCCTTCTCCCGCTTTCCGCCGCTTCCCTCGCGATGAATTCCTCGGGAGACGAAACCGTTCTTCCGCAGAAACGAGGCGCCTCCTCCGACCGTTTCCTTGCCTTGGCGCTCGCTATTGTGGGAAGTTCCGGCGTCGCTTGCCTCTTCCTGTTTCGATTTTTTGACACCGAAATCGTGTCGATTCTCTTTGGCGAGCGCTACCTTGCCGCAACACCGTTTCTCTTTACGTTTGGCATCGCGATGTTCTTGGGATCGCTCTCTGCTGTTTTTATCTCGCATTTTCTTGCGCGGCTCGATCGATTCTTTGTGATTCCCTTCGCGCTCGTCACGGCGGGATTTATCGGGAGTGTTTTTTTTCTTCCTCGGAGCATCGACTCCATTATCGTTTCAGAGCTCGTGAGCAATGCCCTTCTCCTCTCGTCGTTTGTCGTGATATTCCTCGTCGGAAAAGTCAAAGAATCGAGACAAAAATAGCCTCATCATACTTGCCCGTTCTCAAAAAAAATGCTAGCGTGGGAATCTGAAGACAGTGAGCAACGAATTCACCACCGTCACTCGCGAGTGACGTGAGCCAGCCACCGTC
>CAZJZN010000045.1:4790-6611 GCA_964550545.1 uncultured Bdellovibrionales bacterium | reverse complement strand
CCGAAAAATATATTTTGAAACTCTATGAAACGCCGTTGGAAGCTTTTGTCGGATTCTCTTGAGGGGCGGTATGATCCCGCTTCGATGGTGGAAGAACTTTTGGCGATTCGTGGCATTGAAAGAGGGGACAACCAAAAGCAATTTCTTGCTCCGAATTATGATGCGGATCTTCATGACCCGTTTCTCTTTTCCGATATGGAAAGGATTGTCGAGCGTCTTCGCGTGGCGCGAGCAAACAAGGAGAAGATTGGCGTTTTTGGCGACTATGACGCGGATGGCGTGACGTCGTCCGTGATTCTTCGTCGCACTTTGGAACGCCTGGGCTTTTCCGTTACCGCCTACATTCCCGACAAGACGACGGAAGGACATGGACTGCATCCGAATGCGCTCGATGCTTTCGAAAAGGAAGGTGTTCGACTCGTTTTCACGGTGGATTGCGGTATGATGAATCATACGGAGATTGCCGATGCTGTTTCCCGCGGTATGGAAGTCGCCGTCATTGATCATCACCATGTGCCAGAGGTGCTTCCTTCGGCATTCGCGATTATTAATCCGAAGCTTCCGGATTCGGCATATCCTTTTCGAGAGTTGTGTGGCGCCGGCACGACCTTCAGGGTGGCGGACGCCTTGTATCAATCGTTTCTTCCGGAAAAGCGCGACGAACTCAAGTGGCTTCTCGATCTTGCGGCGATCGGAACGGTCGCGGATTGTATGCCGCTTGTCGGTGAGAATCGCGTGATCGTGAAATATGGACTCGTCGTCCTTTCAAAGACGAAATCGGTTGGACTGCGAGAATTGTTTCAGGTTGGAAATATAGCGATTGACGAGGATCATCTTCCGGACGCGCAGACGATCAGTTTCCAGATCGGTCCCCGCATCAACGCGGCGAGTCGGATGGCGCATGCTCGAGTGGCGCATGAGCTTCTTATGACGGAAAAACGCGATGAGGCGCGACTCCTCGCGCTTGATCTCGAGGCGCAGAATCGTTCTCGACAAAAGGTGAGTGAGGCGCTCGCGCATGAGGTGCGAACTGTTGCCGGGCAACTCTATCGCGACAAAAAACTTGTGTTTGCGGTTGGCGAGCATTATCCTCTCGGCGTTGCCGGACTCGTCGCCGGGAAGATTGCACACGAACTGGGAAAGCCGACAGCGGTGTTTGCGAAGGGAGAGACGGAGAGTACCGGATCGTTTCGGAGTATCCCCGCGCTCAGCATTATTGAAGCAATTGGTGAATGTGCGGAACTTTTGGAAAAATTTGGCGGACATGCTCAGGCGGCGGGCGCTACGATTCGAAACGAAAACCTGGAAGCGTTTTATGAAAAACTTGAGGGCATTGTCAATCGGAAGCTCGCCGAAACGGATATGACGCTCACGCTTGATATCGATAGGGAAATCTTTCCGGGTGATATTACCCCGGACTTTTCGAAAAATCTTCGTCGACTTGCACCCTTTGGTATCGGCAATCCCGAACCGACGTTCCTTTTGCGGAATCTTGTCGTTGAAGAGGCTCGGTTGGTAGGAAATGGCGAGAAGCATGTGAAGTTTCGCTTTCGTTCGGGAACGAAGCTTTTCGGCGGTATCGGATTCGGTATGGGGGAGGAGTGGGGAAGTCTTGCAAAAGATGAGATCGTTGATGTCGTGTTTCACCTCGAAGAGAACCGTTGGAATGGCTCAACAAAGCTTGAATTTCGGGTACTTGACATTGCTCGAAAAAAGGAGTAAACCAGAGGCAAGCTGTGGAGGGGTTCGGTTCCCGGTTCCTTCACAATTCACGGTACCGCCAATGAGAGACATGTCCGCATTTGTTTTGCACATGCCCCC
>CAZJZN010000045.1:0-4690 GCA_964550545.1 uncultured Bdellovibrionales bacterium | reverse complement strand
GTGGCGTTTTTCTTTTGGAGTGAAAAAGTGTATACTTTTCTTATTGGAATGAGTGGTTTGTTGGGATTTTTATACGGGGTACTCTGAGACGGGAAATACAGAGTGTCTTTGTGTCTTTGCAGAATGTTTGCGGTATTGTGAACGATATGGAACGAATCGTGATGTATACGGATGGGGGGTCGCGGGGGAATCCGGGGCCGTCGGCATTGGGGGTGTTTATTGAGACGCTCGGTGTTCGATACGGAGAATTTTTGGGAAATGGAACCAACAATGAGGCGGAGTACGCCGCGATCCTTTCGGGGATGCGGCGGGTGGTTCTGGAAATCGGCGAAGCGCGAGCAAGAGAGGCGCATCTCGAGTGCCGGATGGATAGTGAACTCGCGATGCGACAGCTCACGGGGCGCTATCGGGTGAAACATCCGCGAATGAAACACTGGTTTGATTTGATACAGGCGCAAAAAGCGAGTTTTGTCGGAGTGAGTTTCCATCATGTTCTCCGTGAAAAAAACAAGGAAGCGGACAGAATGGTGAATGAAGCACTGGACAAAGCAGCGTTGAGTCGGTAGAGACGCAAGATTTTGCGTCTCTCGGGAATCGTTCATTCTATGAAAAAAAAGTGGATTTTTATTCTTGGAACGGTACTTCTTGCGGGAGGAGGTTTTTGGCAATGGCGGAGTCGATCGGGAATGCCGGAATATGAGACGGTTTCGGTTTCGCGCGGGACGGTTGAAGAAACCGTTTCAGTGAGCGCTGTTTTGACTGCGTCCGATGATATCAATCTTAACTTTGAAACAGCGGGACGTATCAAGAGTATCTCGGTTCGGGAAGGGCAAAAGGTGGAGGCGGGCGAGACGATTGCCGCCCTTGAGTCAGTCGCGCTCCGGGAGGAAGTTCTGAAGACACAGGCGGCCTTGGAGAAGGCGAAGGCGGATGCGCAGAATAACGATAATACGCTTCGTGAGGCAAGAGAAAGTGAAAAGGATGCCAAAGCCTACTATGAAACGGTGAAGGATCTTGAGAATCAAAAAGTGGATGCCGCCGACAAAGCATACGAAAATGCCGATGACTATGAGGATGATGCCGAGGCATATTACAACCAAATTGTCGCGGACGAAGGAGTGGGAAGCGTTGAAGCAAAAACGGCACGCCTTACGTTTACGACGGCGGTGAATAATCGAAAGGCGGCGGATGAGGCGAAGGAAACCGCCAGGAAGAGTCGAGAGAGTGCGGTTCGGTATGCTCAAAATAGTTGGAATTCGGCGCAGGAACGAACCGATTCGCTTGAATCGTCGGCGGAACGAACGGTTGAAACGAGTGCTATCGAAATTGCGGAAGCAAACTATCGAATCGCGCTTGATACTGTGGAAAACGCGAATATCAAGGCGCCGGTCAATGGTATGGTAACCAAAGTGAATTATCGGGCGGGCGAAGTGATCGGTACGTCGGTTTCCGGCGCGTTTGGTAAGCTGCTTTCGTACGACCTCCTGCTCGAAGCGAAAGTACCGGAATCGGATATCGTATCCGTGCGACTTGGGCAGAAGGCGGATATTTCTTTCGATGCCTTTGATGTAAACACGACGCTTCCCGCTGAAGTTGTCGAGATTGAACCGGATTCGACCGTGATTCAGGATGTGGTGTACTACGTAGTGAAACTTCGTCTCTCCGGTCTTGATGCGAAGCTCAAGCCCGGAATGAGCGGCGATGCCGATATTCATATTGCCGAAAAACGCGGGGCACTCACGCTTCCCGGGCGCCTTCTCGTGGAAGAATCGGAAAAGTGGACGGCGCGCGTCCTCCTCTCTACCGGAGTAGTGGAGACGCGAGAGATTTCCGTTGGACTTCGTGGCGATGACGGCATTGTCGAAATTCTTTCCGGTCTTTCGGAAGGCGATCGGGTGATTTCAGAAACGAAAAAATAGTATGTCCCCGCTCATTGTTTGCGATCGATTGGAAAAAACGTATGTCTCGGAAGAGGGAGTGAGGACGGTTGCGCTTCAGGGGGCGACATTTTCGGTTCTTCCCGGAGAATTTGTCGCGCTTATGGGACCCTCCGGATCGGGGAAGTCGACTCTGATGCACCTCTTGGGACTCCTTGATCGACCGACGTCCGGTCACTATGTCCTTTCGGGTGAAGACACGAGTGTGTTTTCTTCGGACCGACTTGCTGAAATACGCAATAAGAATCTCGGGTTTGTGTTTCAATCGTTCAATCTTTTGCCAAGGACAAGTGTTTTTGAAAATGTTGAGCTTCCGCTCCTCTATGACATCTACGGTCTTCACCGGCGGAGCTTTCGTGGAACGTGGAAGATCGGAGGGTTGCGGGGGTTCTTGAAATCACTGGGCATTGTTTGGGAGGGGATGGGAACGGATCGACACCGAGATGAGGTGATGAACGCGCTTCGCTCCGTCGGTATGGAGCATCGTGCGGAGTATTTTACCAACCAACTCTCAGGTGGCGAGATGCAACGGGTTGCCATTGCACGTGCGCTCGTGAATCATCCCGACATTATCTTTGCCGATGAACCGACGGGAAATCTCGATTCGAAATCGGGACTTGCCGTGATGTCGATTCTGCAGAAACTGAATGATGAAGGGAAAACCGTCATACTGGTGACTCATGAGGCTACGACGGCGCGTCATGCAAAACGTATGCTCTCTTTGCTTGATGGCGTTTTGGTCGGGGACACTCCTATCACGAATCGTGTCTTTGCCGCGCGTGAGCGAGAGTTGGTGAAGTAATACCATTTCTAAGAAACTCTTTACATACACGTTTCTCCATTTTTTCTTTTATTGTCTCAATCCGGAGTGCGCTTGGAAGAGGCGAGCGAGAATAACAACGGAAAGAACGAAGAACGCAAAAACAAGCGCGAAGCATATGATTGGATCGGTGTCTGAAACTCCAAAGAAGCTCCACCGAAGCCCGTCGATCATATAGAAAATGGGATTGACGCGCGTTATGGCTTGCCAGGTGGCAGGAAGCATTTCAATTGAATAGAAAATACCCCCCAAGAATGAAAGTGGGGTGAGTACGAGTGTCGGAACAATACTTAGTTGTTCGAAATCTTTTGCCCAGATACCGAGGGCGAGTCCGAGGAGTGAGAATGTCAGTGTGACGAGGAGGGAGAGGAAGATAACGGCGATCGGATGAACAATTGGAATCGGAGTGAGGAGTGCGGCAACGATATAAATAGTACATCCAATAGCGAGGGAGCGGGCCACTGCGGAGAGTGCGAATCCGATAGCGATTTCGAACGATGAGAGTGGAGCGGAAAGAAGGTCTCCGATGGTTCCAATGAATCTCGGAAAATAAATGCCGCTCGACGCCGCCATCAAAGCGTTCATGAGAAGCGCCATGAGAATGAGTCCCGGAACGATGAATGCGGCATAGGGGACGCTTTGATGCGCTTCCATACGGCTTCCAATGGCGCTTCCGAAGACGACGAAGTAGAGTGCGGTTGAAATAACCGGTGAGAGAAATGCTTGGATGACAACATCCTTTGATCGCCCGATTTCTTTGAGAAAAATTGTCTTGACTCCGATCCAGTTTATGTACATGTTCATAGTGAATGTTGCGCCGCGGTGAGGTTGACAAATATTTCTTCAAGTGAAGTCTCTCGAGTCACGAGATCAAAAGGGAAAACACCCTCTTGTTCAAGGATGGAGAGAATGGGGAAAACAGGGGAATTTTCTACGGAATATCGAATGGTGAGTGTGAGACCGTCCTCTGAGAGAGTAACCGGGAATGTCTTCAGCGTTTCCGGAAGATTCCGAACCGGTTTTCTGAGAAGAATATTCAGTGTTTTCTCCCCCATTCGTTTCATGAGGGTTGTTTTTTCTTCGACAAGGATGAGTTTTCCGTTATGTATAATGCCAATACGGTCGGCGAGAAGTTCGGCTTCTTCAATGTAGTGCGTTGTAAGAACAATCGTCGTTCCTTTTTCTTTGAGGTCTCGAATGATGTTCCACATATCCTTTCGAAGTTCGACGTCAACGCCCGCAGTCGGTTCGTCAAGGAAAAGCACTTTTGGTTCAGTGACCAATGCTTTGGCAATGAGGACTCGACGTTTCATTCCTCCTGATAAGAATCGTACCTGCTCATGTCGTTTGTCCCACAGCGAGAGACGTTTTAGAATTTCAGTAACAAGGGCGGGGCGGGGAGACTTTCCGTGAAAGCCTCGTTGATTTTTGATGATAGCTTCAGCTGAGAGGAAAATATCGAGATGGATTTCCTGGGGGACGAGACCGATTGCTTGACGTGCCAATCGCCAAGAGGTTCCGATATCGTGTCCATCGATTGTTGCCGTGCCGGACGTTTTTTGTACCAGTCCGGAGATGATGCCGATGAAGGTGGTTTTTCCGGCGCCGTTTGGCCCAAGGAGCGCAAATACTTCGCCCTTGTGAATGTCTATCGATACGTCGTCGAGTGCGCGAACTCCCGTATCATAGGTTTTCGAAAGCCCCTGCGCGGAGAGCATTGACATACCGGTCGATATAATAGAAAATGCGTAACACTAAGAGTGTGTTGAGAAAGTCCGCTTTTTCGGAAAAAATTATTTTTTGCTTGTCTTCCACTGCGTTCGCCTGCCTGCCGCCTGCCTGCCGGTAGGCAGGGTAGGTAGGAAAGCCGCAAAAAACAATTTTTCCCGAAAAAGCTCTGCCGATTCTTTTGAATTTGAAACTTTTTTAACAC
>CAZJZN010000044.1:0-6656 GCA_964550545.1 uncultured Bdellovibrionales bacterium | reverse complement strand
CGAAAAAGCTCTGCCGATTCTTTTGAATTTGAAGCTTTTTTAACACGCTCTAAGAGAAATTTTGCTAGCGTTTCTCGGGGGAGGGAGTTGCGGTTTTTTCCGCTTTCTTCCGGGATTTCTCGGCGAGCTTCTCACGCTTTGAACGTGTACCGGTGCGGAGTGTCTCGGCTTTCTTTGAGAGTTTTTCAAATCGATCAACGCGGCCGGTCGAGTCAATGCGTTTCTTTTTTCCCGTATAAAATGGGTGGCAATTGGCGCACACGTCGATATTCATCTCGCTTCGGGTTGATCCGACGGAGATGCTGGCGCCACACCCGCAGGTGATGGTGGTCTTTTCGAGATAGTTCGGATGGATGCCTGTCTTCATAGGGTAATATCTTTCAAATGAGTTCTGGGCGAGTGTATCATGTCCTTTTGAAATTGACAAGAGGGGATATTTCCGATAGACTCCCCCTTGGTACTGTCCCCTTGAGTTTGTGGGGACTTCATCATTCATGCCATGTTTTGTAGCCTCTTTCCTGACCCGTTTTGGGTTCCGGGGTGTTGTGCGGGATTGTATATCCCGCAAGGATGTGGCAGAAGTGGAAAGTATAAGGATAATTCGTAGCAGACATATATTTATGGCAGAGACACGAAAAGCGGAGGAGGGAGAAGAGGTGGTGGAAGTAGCGGCATCTTCAGAGTCGGAAAAGGCCGCGGATTTCGGAAGTGATTACTTTGCGACCGTTGATTTTAAGGCGGTCGAAATAACACTCGAGGCTTTGCTGAAGGCGGGCGTTCACTTTGGGCATATGAAGTCACGTCGTCACCCAAAAATGGCGCCGTACACCTATACGACCCGAAACGGTTTGAATATTGTCGATCTCAAGAAAACATCCGAGAAGCTTGAAGAGGCATCGGCATTCCTGTCGTCAGTTAAGAAGAGTGGAAAGGCGATTCTCTGCGTTGGCACCAAGAAACAAACACACGACTTGGTTCGCTCGTTTGCGCGCCGGTTTGGACTCCCGTTTGTGGTTGACCGATGGCTCGGGGGGACGTTTACCAATTTCCCCGTGATACGGGCGCGAGCGAAGTATCTCCGTGAGACTTCGGAGAAGCTTGCTCAGGGTGATTTCAAAAAATACACCAAATTTGAGCGTATGAAGATTGCCGAGGAGCTGGAAAAGCTTGAGCGACGAATGGGCGGAATTAAATATATGGGGGAATTGCCGGGCGCGGTACTCCTTGCGGATGTGAAAGAAAGCGGCATTGTCGTTCGTGAAGCGAAGCGTGCCGGAATCCCTCTTGTCGGCGTTGTCGATACCAACACCGACCCCTCCTCTATTGATTATCCCATTCCGGGAAACGACGATGCCGTGTCATCGCTCCGGTTCCTTTTTACCGCTCTGGGAAAAGCACTCGAATCTTCCGTGCCGGTTGAATTGTCTCCTTTGGAAGAGAAGCGATCGGCATAGTTTCTTTCGATGGTTCGATTTCTTGTGTCGTACCTGAGCTTTTCGACGTTTTTCGATGAGGGATCCCGGTCTTTGATTGAGGTGTGAACGTCTCATAAATACGTAACTCCTTATCCACATTATATTTATTGTATGGGTATAATTTCTCTTGAAACCGTAAAACGGCTCCGGGAAATGACGGGAGCCGGTATCGTTGATGTGAAGAAGGCGCTCGAAGAGGGGAAGGGTGACGAGTCGCAAGCGATCGATATTCTCAAAAAACGAGGCGTGGTGAAAGCGCTCAAGAAATCCGATCGCGACGCAAATGAGGGAATGATTGTTTCTTATGTCCACTCAAATGGTCGGATTGGCGTTTTGGTGAAGCTCTTGTGTGAAACTGACTTTGTGGCACGGAACGAGTCGTTCCATACGCTGGGAAAAGATATCGCCATGCACGTCGCGGCGATGAATCCGCGGGTTATTTCTCCTGATGAGATTTCGGAGGCGGATGTGGAACGAGAGCGGACGATATGGCAAGAACAACTTGTTTCCGAGAAGAAGCCCGAATCAATTCGGGAGAATATCCTTCGGGGAAAAGAGAAAAAGTTTCGGGAAGAATCCGCATTGCTTACGCAGCCGTTTGTGAAGGATTCGTCGAAAACCGTCGGCGACCTCATAACTGAATCGATTGCGAAGATTGGGGAAAATATTCGCGTCGGAGGGTTTACTCGGTTTGATCTGTAGTGGTATTTGTTGCCGTTTTTTGTCGGATTGCCTGTTTTTCTGCTATTCTGAAAGGACAATGTGCGCATTTTCCGGCTTCTTATGCTTTCTCTCATACTCTTCCCTCTCCTCGTTATTGTAGCGCTTTCTGTTTTGCTCTACCTTTTTTTTCGTCGACTTCCGGAGGTGGAGACGCGACTGCATGCTCTTTCGGGAGATAGACCGGCACCGTTTCTTTCTATTGGCGATTGGATGAAGCGTTTTTTTCTTGGAGTGATTGAGCGACTTGCTCGATCGTTCAAACTCTTCTCTCTCAAAGTTCACAACCAGCTGAATGTTGTGGCGGCTCACGCACGAGAGGCTCGTCTTCGTGCCGCCGCTCGTATGGCTGAGAGGCGAGAGCGTCGACTTTCGACAGCGCTTCCGGATTTTTCGAGTCGAGGGGATTCTCCGTCGAGCGTTTCCTCTCCTCTGCACTCCGAAGACGTGAAAGAATCCGTATCAGAGAAAAGAAGGTGGGATAAAGAAAGAACGACCGCTTTTCATTCCGTGTCGTCGTTTCCGGAAAAGCGCGAATCCGAGTCGCCATCGCCGCTTCGTCGGTGGTTTGGAGCGAAGGGAACAGCGGAAAAGATGAACTCGGGTTCGACACCATCCGCGGTTTCGTCCTCGGAAGAGCCGTTTGATTCCGAAAGAGGGAAAGAGTGGAAGGACGAGGTGTCCGCTGATGATGCTCCTCTTGTCTCGGAACCGATTCCACCGGCCAATATGATGCGCGATGAGTCGATGATCCGCCGAAGAGCGGCGGATATCAGTCGAAGATTTGGCGATGCTCTGCAAAAATTCCAAGTCGAACGAAAGCCAAAAATATCCGAACGAGAGGATGTCCCCGAAATTACCAAAAAGAGTCAACTCGAGGATATACTCGTGGAGCGGATTTCTATGAACCCTCGCGATATCGAAGCATACGAACGTCTTGGGGATTATTATCTCGAGCAGAAAAATCTCACGGATGCCAAAGAGTGCTATCGACAGGTGTTGAAACTGAGCCCCGCGTATCGCCTGGTCAAGATAAAAATTCGACGTCTGGAGCGCCTCCTTGAAAAAGAACGATGATCGTGATAGAGTGCGGGGGAGTTGAGAACCAGCTTTTTCTTTTTGTTCGCCGAAGTAGCTCAGCTGGTAGAGCAACGGTTTTGTAAACCGTCGGTCGCCGGTTCGAGTCCGGCCTTCGGCTCACATGAGTGTACTCGAGAGTCTGTTCAGTTTGCGGTACATTTAAATTTTATGGTACAGTGGATGTGACCTTATGATACTTCCGTTATGCCAGGGAAGAAAACAACTTCGGAGCAGGAACACTTAGTTCGGGAGTACTATGCGGGCGGCTTTAGCGGCTCGGAAATTTCCTCAAAAACGGGACTTTCCTTAAAGCAAATTTATAGCGCGCTTCACCGCATGAGGGTGTCAATGAGAAGCTGTTCTGAACAAAATCGAGTTCGTTTTCAGAAGAAGCCGCTCTCTTTTAACTTCAAGGAAGATCTTTTACCAACGGAAAAGGAATTATTGGTCGCTGGAATTATGCTCTACTATGGAGAGGGGGCAAAAACCGGACATACCGTGGACTTTGCGAACGGTGATGTTCGTCTCTTGAAAGTATTTCTTAAGTTTCTTAGGGAAATTTGTCGGGTGGACGCAGAGAGGTTGCGCTTCTATCTCTATTGTTTTTCAAGTAAAAATAGCGAACAACTTATTCGTTTTTGGTGCTCTCAATTAAGCGTGGAACCGAGGCAATTTACCAAGCCTTATGTTCGTTCAACGCTTAATAGGGGCAATCGAACACTTGCAAACGGTGTCTTGCATATTCGCTATAGTGACAAGCGTTTGCTTGAAAAGGTATTGTCGATTGGTCAGGAGTTAATGAGTACCTTGTAAAATCTGCTGGGTAGGTGGCGGAGTGGTCAATCGCACCTGACTGTAAGAAAATTGCAGCCCTCAATAGGGATATTGAGGTGAACTTTCTGGGATAACGGTGGAGGCTACGTCTTTGATATCGGTTTTGATATCAGTGTTGAAGATATGCGAATACCGTGGGAACTTCTATGTTTTTTCATAGTGCGAAAAAGAATAGGGGAGCGCCGTAGAGACTAGATACCAGAACACCCGGAACGGGTGAAGATATAGTCCATACCGGAGAGAAATCTCCGGATTATATGAAATCAGGCGACTTCGGTCTACGGGGGTTCGAATCCCTCCCTGCCCACAGTGGTTTTGCAAGCTCGCGCAGTGATGCGGGGGCGAGCATATGCCCACAAAGCGGCTTTGTAGCAATTTCCAATAGTTAAAAATCAATTTCCAAATGATACGGAGGGTAGAGCTTGATGATTGGAATTTGCCTGCGAAGCAGGCCGTTGTAGCTCAGTTGGTAGAGCACGTCCTTGGTAAGGACGAGGTCACCGGTCCGATTCCGGTCAACGGCTCAGTGGGAAATGGATGGGGTAGTGGGTAAGAAGATATTTTTTGATTATTTTTTTACATAAGTTATGGGTGTCATAAAGGAAATGCTGGTGAAGTTGCGTTGCAGTGAATGCAAGAAAATCGCAGGCAATACGAAGCGCAACAAGAAAAAGGTGAAGGAGAAGCTCTCGCTTAAGAAGTACTGCAAAGTGTGTCGAAAACATACTCTGCAGACGGAGAGCAAATAAATACCGCGGTTTCATTGCGATGTCGCGTGCTTGCGGTGTAGATTCGAGTGTTCAGGGGCGCGGTCAGTCTGGGAACGAAAAATGATTTCGGTTTCCTATTCGTTGCTTATTGTTCCTTGTTCCCTGAAGTATGGGAGCGTAGTTTAATGGTAGAATGCTGGTCTCCAAAACCAGCGGCGAAGGTTCGATTCCTTCCGCTCCTGCAAAGAGTTGCCGACAGTGATTTGCCGGTGATGTGTTTTTGGCCTCATCGTCTATCGGTTAGGACATCAGGTTCTCATCCTGAAAAGAGGGGTTCGATTCCCCTTGAGGCTACCACGGGGGATTTTTTTTCCGACAAAAGTCTCGTTTATCTCAAAGATGAGCCCCAAACGGGCGGTTCCAAATCTTTCATTCTTCGTATACGATATTCCTTACGGGAAAAACCAGTTTTTGGAACCAGAAATGACCTGTAGGAGTCTTATGATTTATTCTTATTCTAGCGATTTTATTGTTGGAGAAGATTCATTTAAAGATGTTGAGATAAATTATGTCCAAGATATCGATGGCTTCTTTTACTTTAAACATTCCAAGAGAGGTCTTATAAAGAGGTTTATACTCCAGCGTGCACCTCGAACTCAAAAAATATGTATAGTTACTTTGATACAAAAACCAAACGGGTTATTTACTTCTAGGTTTGAGTTCCAAATATGGGATACTTCAAAAAAAGCGATAGAAACTTCTTCAAAAAAGACTGTTGACCAGAATTTGATTAAGGCAAGGGTAAACCTTGATAGTTGTCATGAAAATTTTCTAACCCTTTTGGATTTTATTCGGGGTATCAAAGAAATTGATTTTTCTGCCAACTCTTATGTTGTTGTCGGTAGAGAAAAGAAAGAAGTTATGGAGGCTCTCAGCACTTATGGTAGGCTTGCAATCATTAGTGCTGTACAGAAAAAGTTTGGGTCCGAATTATCAGAAAAAGATGCAACTCTCCTATTAAATAGAAAATCAAAGCTTGAGTATTTCAGAAGGTTACTCAAGGACGAGAGTTTCTTTGAAGGCGAGAAGAAATCTCTTGGTGTAAAAAGGAATGAAGATGTTTGGCAAAACTTTTTCGAAAATAATCAGTGGATTTTTGGGTATGGTCTGCAACTTGTTTCGTGTGAGGGGCTAGATGAAAGAAGGTTAGAGCAAACCGTTGTCGGAAATGATCTGATTGACGGAAGCGGAAAGCGGATAGATGCCTTATTGAAAACAAAAGGAAACATAGCCAAGTTGCTTTTCTGCGAAATTAAGATGCATTCTCCTGATTTACTTGTGGAGCCTTATGATAGACCGGGAGTGTATGTTCCGGCAAAGGAGCTAAGGGGAGCTGTTGCCCAAATACAAAAAACAATTCATAAGGTTAATTTAAAGATCAGTCAAAATTTTATTAGACCGAGCGATCAAGAAGGTAATCCAACGGGTGAAGAAATTCTCTTTGTGAAGCCAAGGGGAATTGTCGTTATTGGCATGCTCGACGATTTCAAAACTGATGCTGGAATTAATTCCGAGAAACTTTCATCGTTCGAGATCTATAGGCAACAGGTAAGTGGTATCGATATCATTACCTATGATGAGTTGTATGAGCGTGTCCGGTTTATTGTGGAAGAATAAACCGTTTTCTGTTGTCGCGCTATGTTTCTCCAGTCGTTCCTAAAAATCCTGAAAGAATATCGGGACACTGCATCGGAAGATGAACATGCCGTTATCGATGAATTGAGCGCATATGTCACCGAGCGCGAAGATTGCTTCGAAAGAAAGTGCGAGGATGGCG
>CAZJZN010000043.1:0-6897 GCA_964550545.1 uncultured Bdellovibrionales bacterium | reverse complement strand
AAGTGGAAGACAAGCAAAAAATAATTTTTTCCGAAAAAGCGGACATTCTTACTATACTCTTACCCTTCCCGTATCGCGCGAATCGGATCGATTCGCGATGCCTTCCACGCGGGAGACGTCCCGAACACAATGCCCGTCAAAAAGGAAAATCCGAGCGCAAGCATCGCATTGTTGGAAGAAATCCCAAATGAAAGAGCGAAACCGAATGCTCGCGCCACCTCACTCACGACAACCAGTATACCGAATGACAGCACCATACCAATGGCACCTCCCAAGAAAGACACGAGGATCGCTTCAACCAAAAACTGTCGGAGAATATCCTTGGGGCGCGCGCCAACCGCTTTCCGAAGTCCGATTTCAGACGTCCGCTCGGCGACCGATACATACATCACATTCATAATCCCGACCCCGCCCACAACGAGTGAAATCGACGCGAGCGCAATAAGCAGTATGCGCACCGCCGAAAAAACCGAACTCACCAACTCCTGCGCTTCCTTGATCGTCGTAACGGAATAATCTTCGGCACCCGCCTTCCGAATATCGTGTCGATCACGAAGCAATTGATCAATTTCGAGAGCGGTTTCCTCGACGCGAGACTCGTCCCGTGCGGACACGGTAATAAAACTCACATAATCGACACCGAGCACTTCTCTCTGAAGCGTCCCGAGCGGCACATACGCAAAATCATCAAAGGTCACAAATCCGGTCGATCCCCGCTCCTCGAGAACGCCAATCACCCGGTAACTTCCCCCCTTCACCCGAATAGACTTTCCGACTGCCGGACTCGACCCGAAGAACGCCTCCTTGACACCGGATCCCAAAACAATCACCTGTGAAGCGCCTCGATCTTCCGCTTCGGTATAGAACGACCCCTCGGAAAATCGAATGTTCCGATCAATTCGCGGCGCCTCCGCCGTCGCGCCGAGAAGAAACACTTGCTTATTGGTTTCCCGATAACTTGCCAGCGCTTGCCCGATAATGCCCGCGTAGTACCCGGAGACACCGGGAAGCCTCTTGATCGCCTCGGCATCATCTTTCGTCAGTGTCGTCACCTGTATCCCCTGAGCGATTCCCTGCGCATTCCCCGAAGAATTTCGGTCCGCCGATGGAACCTTCACTTCAATCTGAATCGTATTGTTACCAAAGCTCTCCACTTGATCAAGTACGTACCGTTCAACCGCATCTCCCGAAGACGCGACTGTCAAAATAGCAACCGTTCCGATAACAACGCCGGAAAGCGTAAGCGTCGTCCGTCCGGCATTGCCAAAGAGACTCTTCAACGCGAATTTGAACGAAAGAAAAATTTCATGCATACAAAAATCATTCGTATCGAAGCGCTTCCATCGGAGAAACCCGAGCGGCGCGGCGCGCCGGATAAAGACCAAAAAAAATGCCGACCACGAGCGAAACCAAAAAGGCGACCACGGCGGCGAGGGGCGTCAAGAAAAACTCCCAATCATACCCGAAAGAACGAATGCCGACCGCCGAGAGATACGTGAGAACCATACCGAGAATAAATCCGAAGAATCCGCCCAGCAGTGAGAGTAGTACCGACTCGATCAGAAATTGAGCGAGGATATCCAGGTCACGCGCGCCGACCGCCTTCCGAAGTCCGACTTCCCGCACCCTCTGCTTGAGCGCGATCAGCATAACATTCATAATACCGATACCACCAACAAAGAGTGAGATACCCGCGACAAACACGAGAAAATACTTGAGGATATTGGTAATATTGCCGAGCGTCGAGATGGCATCGGCAGTGTTTCGAACCGAAAAATCATTCGGCTCCGACGGCTTGATATCATGACGTTCACGAAGGAGCTGTTCTATCTCCAGAACCGTCCCGGGAATATTCTGCTCTTCATCAACCGCAAATCGCGCGAAACTCAAATAGTCGATGCCGAGAAGGATTTTCTGCGCCGTAAGAAGCGGCACATACAAATTCGAATCGACGCTCGAGAACCCCGAACTCCCCTTCTCTTCAAGAACGCCCACTACCGTAAAGCTCACATCCCCCAAAGAAAATCGTTTCCCGATCGGATCTTCCGACAAAAAAAGATCTGCGGCGCGAGACGACCCCAAGACCGCGACACGATCAAGACTCGATGCCTCTTCGGTCGAGAAAAATCGTCCCGATGCGATCGGGATATTTTCAACGGCGGGAAGACTCGCGGAAACACCCTGATACGAAACCTCGATCGATTCACTCTCATACGACGCGATTGCCGAGCCGCTCACATACCCCGTTCCCGCGACGATATGCGAGACACGATTGCCTGAAACGATGGCATCGAGATCGTCGTTCGTAAACGTCGTCGTCACAATACCGAAAACACTCGCGGGCGGACCCTTTGGATCCGACGCTCCCGGCAATACCGCAACCAAATTCGACCCGACACTCCGAATTTGCCCCACGATAAAATCTTGAGCGGAGGCGCCGATTGACATTACCAAAAACACGGCGGCGATCCCAATCACCATACCGAGCACCGTCAAAAACGTCCGCACCTTGGTCGAAAGCAGATTCTTGACCGCCATCCGCACCGATGACATCACCCGTCGAAACATAGTGTCAGTATACTACTTTCCGAACCGGCGCGCTCTTCGGGTGTATTCTTCGATTGATTCGGCGAAAGCGTTCGCATCGAAGTCGGGATAGAGTGTGTCCGAAAAGTAGAGTTGGGCATCGGCAACATCCCACATCATAAAGCCGGCGGAGAGATGCGGTTCACCGCCTGTTCGAATGAGATAGTCAACCGGCGGAAGGTCTCGCGTCATCAGCACGCGTTTCAAGGTTTCCGGCGATATATCATTCGGAGAGACACCGGACACAAGAAGGGTTCGCACCGCTTCGAGCATATCGTCATTTCCGCTATACGCGAGAAAAAAATTCAGCGCGTAGGCGTCATAATTTTTCGTTTCCTCTTCGCATCGAATGAGCACCTTCTTGAGCGTTTCCGGAAACTGCTCGCGCCAGTGTCCGATCATCCGGATCCTCGCTCGATCCCGGTGCACGGATTCATTTTCAATCATCCGAGTGAAATATTCTTCATAGAGGCGAAGGAGCGCACGTTTTTCCTCGAAGGGACGTTTCGTAAGATTCTCTATCGACGATCCCCAAAACGAAAACACTCGGATTCCAAGTTCTCGCGCCTTCTCAATGATGTTTTCGGTATTCTTGGCGCCCGCCTCGTGTCCATCCCACGGATGGAGCCCTCGCGCGGTCGCCCATCGGCGATTGCCATCCGGGATAAGAGCTACATGATACGGAAGAAGCGTCGTCGGCTGAGACATAGACGATAAAGTTCCAAAGCGCACATTCCAAGATACAAAAGTATACGTCGAAACGTGTTCGAAAATTGGAATCGGTTATTGCTTAGAGCGTGTCTTAAAAGACTGTTTTTCTGGAGAAAATTGTTTTTTGCGGCTTTCCTACCTACCGGCAGGCAGGCGAACGTAGTGGAATCTTACTCGATATTAACATTCTCGGTTCGCCATATAGTCCGCGATGCCGAGAAGAAATCGTTTCGGTTCATCCGGCATATCGACATCAAGAATCGCGTTCCGACCCTCGTTGATATATCTCGCGGCGAGTTCCCGTGCCGAAGAGAGCGCGCCGGACGTCCGGACGATATCGCGAAATCGTTCGATATCGGAAACGGAAAGCGCCGCGCCGCGCCGGAGAATCGCGAGAAGCTCTTTCTGCTCCGACTTTGAAGCGAGCTCAAGCGCGCGCGAAACAAGAATCGTCACCTTTCCCTCCTCGATATCGGACCCGACCGGTTTTCCGAGTTTTTCTTCCGTGCCGAATACTCCCAAAATATCATCCTGAATCTGAAATGCAATACCAACCGGAATCGAGAACTTTCCAAGCGGCTCCGACAAGGCATTTGACTCCCCCGCGAGAAGGAGCCCGAGTTGAATCGGACCATCAACCGTATACCGCGCCGTTTTGTGTTCATACATCGAAAGAATCTCCTGCTCCGTCGCCGTTCCGCGATACTCGATCATAATGTCTTCCGCCTCTCCGACGACCGTAAAGGACACGATTTCCTGCAATTTTGAAAGTGCGCACAGAACGCGTTCGGCGGGAAATCCGGACTCAAAAATCACCTGATTTCCCAAAGCGCCCACCATATCCCCCACGATAATCGCCACGGAATTTCCAAAGTGCGCCGTATCCCGACGAAATCCAAAGCGATCGCCAAGCGCGCGGAAATGTTCGTGCGCCGTCACGATACCATGTCGCTTCTCGTCCCGATCGATGATGTCGTCATGAATAAGAAGGAAGAGATGCACGAGTTCGATCGAGATCGCCGTTTTGAGCATCCGTTCGCGATCCGTTCCACCGCCCGCAAGATAGCCGGAACACATAAACGCCGCTCGAAGTCGCTTCCCGCCGGAAAGGGCAAGCGTTCGCACATACCGAAGCGCTTCCATCATAAAGGCGTCGTGCTTCCCCGTTTCCTTGATCACGCGATCGAGATAGAGACCAAGCTCCTGATCAATACGCGTCTTGATCTCCGAAAGTGTCTTTCGAACATCCTGCGTTTCCATACTCATAAAGAGATACCTATCAAAAAGAAAAAGTCGCCCCCGCGGCGAGAGCCCCCTTCGAAATTTCATACGTACTCTACCATTGAAATGCCCCCGAAACAAGCCGTTCCCAAAAATCAACCGGTATGTCTTTCGCTCGCAAGAACGGCGCGAATTTCGCCATAGCTCACCGTATCGCCAAGTTCGGACTTAAGCGCACCGGGAAACGACGCTTTGCTTTTTCGGATCGCCTCGCGGATACGAGCGATCTTTTCGGGAGAGACCAGATCTTCAACTGACACGTCGCCGGTCGGAACAAAGAAAGCGAGATGGCTCTCTACAGTGGAAACGGCAAGTCCGCGAACCGCGGCGATACGAGAAATCGATGTTCCCTTTCGGAAAAGCGCGAGCGTCTCGCGCTTAGTGTCATTTGCGTATTCTTTCTTGGCGCGACGGGGCATATGAACGGAAACGCGTTCCGACATTCTCGACGAAAGTTTTCGTTCCCGACAATACTCGACAATCGCACCGAGAAACGCGTCGCCGTATCGCGAGATCTTCACCTCGCCAAATCCGGAAATGTTTCGAAGCTCCGAGAGACTGATCGGAAGAAACGTCGCGAGTTCGAGAAGCGTCGCATCTGAAAAAACCATATAGGCGGGCACACTCGCCGTCTTCGCAAACTCGGAGCGGAGTTGTTTCAGTATTTCAAAGAGTGCCTCTTCGTATGGAGGCGCTTCCGACTCAATCTCTTTCGTCTCAACCGAT
The DNA here is from genome assembly GCA_964550545.1 of uncultured Bdellovibrionales bacterium. Classification (GTDB taxonomy): domain Bacteria; phylum Patescibacteriota; class Minisyncoccia; order Moranbacterales; family UBA1568. The sequence continues at coordinate 1,593 of CAZJZN010000043.1, read as the reverse complement.
TCAGTGAGGAAAACGCGAAGCCCTCCCTGAAGCACCGCCGCGCTTTTCTCGGTAAGTGAAAGCGTCGGGTAGGGATCTCCCGCTTGCTTCAAGAAACCGAGCGCGAGCATATCCTTCGCGTATCGAAACCACGCGTCCCGAGAAATATCCGCGCCGGCGCCAAACGTTTTCAACAGGCGATGTTCGGGGCGAATTTTTTCCGATTTCGATCCGCGAAGAAAATCGATCGTATATCCAAGTCCGAATCTCCCGCCCAAACGATAGACCGCCGAGAGAAGTTTTTGCGCGATGATCGTACCATCAAATGTTTTCCGCTCCGAGAGACACACATCGCAATTCCCGCATTCTTCGGGAAAGGTTTCGCCGAAATAGCGGAGGAGCGCGTGTCTTCGACACACATTCGCCTCGCAAAGGTCGGCGAGTTGTTTCAATTTGCGTAACATCACGTTTGTTTGCTCCTCATTTCCTTCAACCGTTGCAAAGCGCGAAAGTTTCCGCACATCCGCCGGAGAATAGAAAAGGAGCGCCTCGCTCGGCAATCCATCCCGACCGGCACGCCCCGTCTCTTGGTAATAGCTCTCAATATTTTTTGGCAAATCCATATGGACGACAAATCGCACATTGGATTTGTTGATCCCCATCCCAAAAGCGATCGTCGCAACGATAATTCTCACTTCGTCGCGCACAAAAAGATTCTGGTGTTCGCTTCGCACCGCCGCGTCGAGTCCGGCATGATAGGGTTTTGCCGAAAATCCCTCTTCGTTTAATCGTTCCGACAATCGATCCGCGGATTTGCGCGAGAGTGTGTAGATGATGCCGGCATCATTTTTCTTTCTCGAAAGATACCGGACGAGTCGATCAAAACTTTCTTGTTTCGATTCGATACGGTAGTGAATATTCGGGCGATTGAAACTCGACCGAAAGAGTGTCGGGTTCCGAAGATCGAGTCGCTCCACGATGTCTCGACTCGTGAGATCATCCGCTGTCGCCGTAAGCGCCAGAGTCGGTGTTTCGGGGAAATCCTTTTTCAGCTCCGCGAGAAGCCGATACTCGGGACGAAAATCGTGTCCCCAGGCGGAAATGCAGTGCGCCTCATCGATCGCGAAGAGCGACACGCCAACTTGTTGCAAAAACTGAACCAGTGACGACGCGCCAAAGAGTCGCTCGGGCGCGATGTAGAGAAGGCGTGTTTCTCCGCGCCGAATCGCCGAGAGAACGCGCGACTGTTCCTCGCTCGACAGCGATGAGTTGAGAGCGTCCGCCTTGACCCCCGCCATCCGAAGCGCATCGACCTGATCCTTCATCAGGGCAATGAGCGGCGAAATAACGACGGTCACTTTTGGCAAAAGAAGCGCCGGAATTTGGTAGCACAAGGACTTCCCGCCTCCGGTCGGCATCAGCACAAACGCGTCTCGCCCCGCAAGCGCCGCAGCGATCACTGCCTCCTGATGCTCCCGAAACGTCTCGTACCCGAAGACGCTTTTCAAAATATGGAGAGGAGTGGACATAGAAAAGAAAAGAATGCAAACGCCGCCCCAGTGTAACAAACACCGGTCCGATTGCAAACATTTCCCGAGTTTTCACGTATACTAG
>CAZJZN010000042.1:0-7391 GCA_964550545.1 uncultured Bdellovibrionales bacterium | reverse complement strand
ATGCTCACACCGCGCTTCGGTTGGATTCTTCTTCCGATTCTTTGAAGACCTGACGTGTAACGGCAAAAAAGTGAACTCAACCTAAAATACCGTAAAGCATTCTATGCGAAAATCTTTCCTTCTCAAAACGAATCATTTGTGTATACTGGACAAGCATCATAACCCATATACTCATAGGTATGTCCCAACAAAAAAAAGTTACGATCTGTGCAAGTATGTCCTTTTGGGACGATATAAATCTCTGGAAACAGAGCTTAGAGAAAAATAATTATACCGTCATCCAGTACCCAAAACAGTTTACTGGGGAGTTTTTGCCAAACTACAAGAGGGAATTCACCGAGCACTACCAGAAAATAGCCGAGTCTGATATTGTTCTTGCTTTGAACATGCAGAAGAAAGGTATTGATGGGTACATTGGTGCCGCTGTATTCGCAGAAATTGCTTTTGCTGTCGGACTCAATAGAACGTCTCATTCTGAAAAAGAAATAAATGTCTATTGTCTCAATTCTTTTCCTGATTCTTTGCCGTATTCGGAAGAACTCCAGCACTGGGTTGATTTGGGGTGGCTAAAGTTTTGGAAATAATGCCTTGGAATATAGAGTAAAGACCGTCCATATTTTGAACGGTCTTTTCTTTTTCATCCCCACCTCTTCACGATGAATTCATCGAGTTTCTTGTAGGATGCCTCCACAATTGAAAAGTCTTCATCACTCCCCCACCAGTGATGCGGATTGTGGTGGATATGGCATTGGCTCCAATCATCGCCCGAAAGAATCAACTGATTCTTCTCCGCCTCGCAGTAGACACGACTTCCCGGCAATGGAACGAATCGGAACAATGAAACCCTCTCAATCATCGAAGAGAGCTCGTCCAAGAGCGTTATCGTATCCCCTGTTGTTTCCATGTTTTCACCAGGGTACCCATGTATGATGAAAACTTTCACCTTAATGCCCACCGAGTGCGTCATTTTGATCGCGTTGTAAATTTGATCAACGGAGATTCTCTTGCCCATCGCCTTGAGAATCACTTCACTTCCTGATTCGACTCCGTACTTGATCTCAATACAACCGGCATCACGCATGATCTCGAGACTCTCATAATCTACCGTATCAACCCGTGACAGGGTAGACCATTTGAGACCAAGGTTACCGATAGCGTCGCATATATCGCGAACCTTCTTTTTGTTGACGAGAAAATTATCGCCAACAATGGCAAAGCCCTCTATCCCGTAGGCAGATTTCAAATGCTCCAGTTCCTGACGAATGTGCCACCCGGATCGATACTGCATCCGCTTTTGTTGTGCCGCACAGAAATTGCATGAGAAGGGACATCCTTGACTCGTCATAACATGCGTCATCCGCAGGTTCGTATTGGACAGCCTGTTCGTCACTATGAAATCCGGATCCGGCAACAAGTGTCGTGCTGGAATAATCGGTAAGTGATCCAGTGTATCTCGCAATGCCCGTGGCTCTGTCAAAACAGGGATACCTCCATCCATGTAGCAAATCCCTTTGATACGAGCGAATTGTTTCGTTGTTTTTTCATGAAGCAATTCCAGTATCGTTTCCTCTCCATGACCAACGCAAACCGCGTGTACATCGAGCCCAAGCAGTGTTTGCTTGGGAAAGATATTCGCATGCACGCCTCCGGCTATCATGAGCGCCTCGTTTGCATACACACTATTCAGTCGTACGCTCCTGATAATCTCGTAGGTAACCGACGATGGAATGCTGAACGCCACAACATCAAACTCCGTCAAATCCAAAACATCTTGAGTAGAGTCCACGCTGAAAACCTTTACCTCAACGCCATTTTGAGCACTGGCGATTGTCGCCAAGTACAACACACCAAACGGAGGAAATTCCTTTCTTTTCTTTCCAAACCGTGCGATGTCGTATACTTCCGGATAGACAAATGCCACTTTCATATCAATGCCTCCGAATTTTAAAAGGACAATTCTACCTATACGTCAATTTTAACGTACCAGATATATTTACATAAATATTAATTTTAGTCAATATTAATATACTTTTTATTTTAGAAGACTCTGACTTGAATACCAGGGGATACATTAAGAAAAATTTGACACCCTTCGCCTCCAAATGGTAAAAAAAGCTGTCTAAAGGGACAACTTTTTGCTTTTCTGCTGTGGTATACTATTTTATGAAAGAGGAAACTTATTTTCAAGAAGGAGCTATGAACCATGTTGACTTCATCATCAGAATGGATGGGTCGGGTATAGAAAAAGGTCTGGATCTTTTTGAGTTTGCCCCGAGTCTTTTATCCCTCGGAACAGTAGTCAAGGAGTCATCAAAAGTATTAGGGATAAAAAAAGAAATTGGAATTAACATAAAACCCATTGAAAAGGGTTCATTCCTGATAGAGCTCGCATTCTTTACAAATAATAGTTTGAGTCTGAACGAATTGTTCAAATTTACTCAAGACAACGATGTAAAAAATATAAAAGAGGTGCTCGAATGGATAGGATTGATTGGTGGGGGCACTGTTTCTTTTATTCAATTTGTAAAATGGAGGGATAAGAACAGAAATGCAAAGAGAGAAGAGATAGAGTCAGACAAAATAAAATATACAGAAAATGATCAAAGCATCACTGTGAATGGAAATGTTGAGAATATATACAACAATCCTGTTATCCACCAGCATTTCTATCCTGCGTTAAAACAACTTGAAAAAAATGGGATTGATACATTTGAATCATATATAAAGGGAGAAGAGTCAAATAAAACAACGTTAACCCCCGAGGACGTACAACCAATAAAGAGATATGCGGAATCAGAGCTTTCTTCAACAATAGAAGATCTTGGCGAAGAATCTGTGTACGAGACGTCCCTCAACTTCAAACGAGGAAGTTTTGAAGGCGAACCAAATCAATGGTCATTTAGGAAGGGCGACCAAGTCATTGTCGCTGTCATCCGAGATGAAACATTTCTCCATAGAATTAAAGATGGTGAAGTACGCCCTTACACAAAGGACTTCCTTAAAGTTATCATAAAAGAAACCCCAAAACTAAATGGAACAGAAATACGGTCAGTGTTGTACGAAATCTTGGAAGTAAAGGAGTACAAGAAGTACGAGGTCAAAAGATTGTTTAATATGACTTGAAAAGAGTTTCTGTATATTTTCATTCCTTCCTATAATCGAGAGCCCATACGCTCCATCTTTGAGAAAACGCAAATCTTCTAACCATACACCCAACTTCGAAACACTTCACACCGCGCTTCGGTTGGATTCCTCTTCCGATTCTTTGAAGACCTGGGGCTGTCCCAGGAGGCGGGAAAGAATGAAGCATCGGACGCTTTCGAGCTCCTCGATCCTGAGCGCCCAGGCGGAAACAATGAAAGCGCCGATACCGAGAAGCCCAGAGAGGACGAGCTCCAAAAAGACTTCGAAGAAGGTGTCCAACTCAACATCGCCGAGTTCAAAAAATCCCTTCCCCGACTGCACGGCAAGAAGCGCGATAAGCGAGGCGATCGTCATCTTGAAAACCGCGAGAGAAAAACCGCGATCATCCCAGCCTTCGATGCGTCGCCGCAAAAAGAGATAGAGAAGAAACGCGTTCACGATACTCGCTATCGAAAACGACACGGCAAGCGCGATCGGTCCCCATATTCCGACTCCAAACACGAGAATGACAATATGGACGACTTCCGAAAAAAGCGCGATAAGGAGCGGTGTCTTGGTATCCTGGAGAGAAAAGAACGCGCGCGCGAAAAGCGGGATAAGACTCTGCGCAAAAAGACTCACCGAAAGCGCGCCCAAAATTTCAAACGTGAGCGTCGTATCTTCCCAGTCGAACGCACCCGTTCCAAGGATCACTCGGACAATCTGCGCGCGAAGCGCGATCATCATAAGACTCGCGGGGAGCACGAAGAAGAGCACTTGTCGAGACGTTTTCATCAACATCGCGGAAAATCGTTTCCGCTCGTCTCGCGCGGCAAACGCGGAAAGTACCGGAAAAGCGGCCAGTGAAAATGCGACACCGAAAAGTCCCAAAGGAACACTCTGAATATTATTGGCAAGCGTAAAAGCGGCGAGTGTCCCTGAAAGGAGTAGCGATGCAAAGAGCGTCACCACGAGGAAACTCACCTGTCCGATCGCGATACTCAGGGAGCGCGGAATCATAAGGCGAATCACGCGCCATACGTCCGCTCTCACTTCGGGAAACGCGCGAAAAGAGATACGAAATCCCGCCTTTCGGACACTTGGGTACTGAATAAGCGCGTGAAGCCCCGTCCCGAGAACGACCCCCATCGCAAGTCCCGACGGACCGAACCATCTTGAAAACACCGTCGCACCGAGGATAATACCGAGATTGTAGAAAAGGGGCGCGAGAGAAAAAACGATAAAGTTGCGAAATGACACGAGGATGCTTCCAAAAACCGCGCTCACTCCGAGAAAGAGAGGGCCAATCAACATAATGCGCGTGAGTTCCGCCGAGAGCATTTGCTTCTCCGGAGAAAATCCCGGAACAATGAGTCGCGTAATCGGATCCGCGAAAAGAAACGCGACAAAAGCGGCGGCGCCCAACGAACATACGACAACAAGAAGAACGCCATTTGACAGCGCCCATGCCGAATCCGCGCCTTTTTTCTCGCGAAATTCCGTAAAAACCGGAACGAACGCCGCCGAGAGCGCGCCGGCAACAAGAAGCCCGTAGAGAAAATCCGGAATACGGAACGCGGCGTAATAGGCGTCGAGCACGTCGCCCGCACCAAACGTACCCGCGAGTATCCGGTCCCTGACAAACCCGAGGATTCGGCTCGCTATGCCAAAGAGAGCGATAACGAGCGCCGCTCCCCCGACCGTTCTGTTTTCTCGTCCGTGAAACATCGTCTGCGCCGATCGAGCGATCAATCGAAACAATCCCCCCATAACAAAAATTCAAGAAAAGGAAACTCAAGAAAACGCTATTTCGAGAGAAGCACTCCGACAAATCGATCATACACCAGATCGGTCTCCAACCGAAAACCGCCGTCAAACGGTATCAGATTTTCCGCCGATTGCCAAATGGGTCGTCGCGCTTTCGGAAAAACTATTTCCGACGAGAGACGGCTTCCCCTTGATCCGGACTGTTTCTGAAACACGATCGAATAGGGATCGCATATCCCCGATTCGTCGACGCAATCAACGCGAAACGGAAGAAGATAGGTATACCGCACCTCAACCGACTCTCCCGGACTCACATAGACCCAGTTGCCAAAGACCGTTTTCCCGGCGTCTTCCGAAACGCGCGTCCCGCTCCCGGGATCAATCTTCGTCCCTCGCTCTTCCCGAAGAATATCCGGATCACGCGAGAATTGAAGCGCGTCGTATTTGAGCGGCGGCTCCACGGTTTCACGCGTCTGCCCTTCCACCGAGAGAAGCGTCGCTCCATGCGGCACATACACGCGAAGATAGTCGGCATTCACCTTGTCCCACCACTCGTATCCGGTCGTCCCGCCGCGATGCGTCCGCCTCACGACCAACGTATCGACAACGCTTCCGTCTTCGCGAATTTCCGCCCGATGAGAAATATGTTCATCGATCACGCCGTCCGTTTTGTATCCATTGATATTCGAATGAATAACACTCGCATAATCGCGCCTCGAAGAAAGCACTTCCCCGGACCACCCCGCCTCAGAAATAAGTCTCTGCATATCCGTATTCCGGGAATATATCAGGATGTGCTTTTCGGAAAGTTCCGCCTCTATAGAGGAGAGCGCCTTTTCAAATGCCCTAGGCGGAGCGTTCTCGCCAAAGACGCGATCGAGCAAGATCGGCAGAAGATCGGCGAGAATTTGTTTCGGTCGATTCTCCTTCTTGTCATAGGCGACTTCCACTTGATACTGAATCGAGGAAAGGAAATTCTCTTCATTGAGAGTCACTCCGTACTTTTCCAAAAATACGGGTCCCGTAATCGAGAGGAGTCGTCGCAAAACTTCCGGCGTAAAAGCAACGACGCCATCCACCGTCGGACCGCCGGTTTTTTCATAGAAATGAATCGCCTTCTCCGCCGACAGCGGGAAATCCGGGAACCAATTGCTATCATGAAGACTCCACCCGGCACTCACCTTTTGAAGAGGCAGGGGGGGCACGATATCCTCGTGAATCTGTCCGTCGGGGTTAAAGATACCGTCCACAAAGAACGTCCGCACTTTCCCATTCACAATATCGAGAAACGCGTAGCTTCCGATAAATCCTCCCGTCGCCCGCATCTCTTGATTATTTTGAAAGAGAAACAAAAATTTTCGCGGACCGTTTCCGCCCACGATATCCGAGAAGATATCGCCATGATCCAGAAAGAGTCGGAGTCCCGATGTCATCTCCGGAAGTTTTGTCGCGAGGAGGAGGAATGTCTCTCGCTTCTCCGGAGGGAGATCTTCAATCGACACCTTCTCAATCGAAAGAACCGCGCGAGACAGGAGTCGCTCGGCATCAACAAGGTCGCCACGAATCGAATGGAACGTCTCGAGAAAAGAACTGTTCGCCGACCCCGCGAGAGGATTCCCCAGAGAGGACGCCGCCTCACCCACTGTCGACAATTTTTCCCCCGCCGCCGCAATGTCTCGCGCCGCATCAACAAGATATTTCCCCGAAGAAACTTGGGAAAGAACCGGAAGGAACCGCGTCGCCTCGACTAATGTCCCATTCCATTCGCCAATCCATTCCGACGCCGCGGAAAAAGAATGAAACGCGTCCCGAAACGACGCGCCGGAAGCAACGAAATCTCGGGACTTCGCCGTTTCGATCGCGCGCGACAATGATTCGTATCCGTCGGTACTCACGCCGAGAACCTTCCCCTTCATTTCAACACCCTTCCGAAATATTCCCGCGCCAAACCACGCCCCCGCGAAAAGAAGAAGACTCACCACTCCCGCGCCAAACACGCGACGACTCCCAAAGACACGGAGGGGACCGGAAATGGCGGACGCCCATGAAAACCATATCGACACGAATCGATCGCGAATACGTCCGCTCCGCGTAGGACAATCTCCCGGAATATCCACGAGAGACGGAGGGGCGGCGCCTTCGAAAAGAACTCGAGAATCAAGAGGGGCATGAGAAGTTTCAGCAACTTCAGCAACGTTCCGTTCAGGGACATCTTCCGGCACACGGACGGAAAGATTTGCCGGAGACATTGAATGATCAGTTTTTGCGCTCTTTTGGAACTTCGCAGAAAAAGTGCTCGAAGGGTTCGCCGAAGAAGGTTTCTTCGCCGAACGAATATCCGCCATACGTCGAGCGGACTTCTTGCCAATATCAAGAGTGGAGTGCGTTGTCATACCAAAAGGCTTCAACGCCATTAATACCCTTTCTAAAAAACACGTTCCCTCTTGCTAAGAGACTGTCTTAAAAGCTTCACAAAACTGAAAATTTGAACGTTTTTCTGG
>CAZJZN010000041.1:1944-7412 GCA_964550545.1 uncultured Bdellovibrionales bacterium | reverse complement strand
GAAAAACAGTCTTTTAAGACACCCTCTTATATTTTTTCCATACACGACACCGAGTCAATACGCTCCGCAACCCGGAGTCGAGCACTTCGCGCGCGCGGATTTGTATGAATCTCCTCTTCATTTGGCACGATCGGCTTCTTGGTAATAAGACGAAGCCGCGCCTTCTTTCCGCACCGGCACACCGGGAATTCCTTTGGACAGACGCATCCCCTGGCGTCCTCCCGAAATATCCCTTTTACGATACGATCCTCGCCGGAGTGGAACGAAAGCACCGCTATCCTTCCGTTCGTTTCCAAAAATCCAACGGCTTCACGCAAAAATGTTTCCAATGATTCCCGCTCGCGATTCACCGCCATACGAAGCGACTGAAACACTGTCGTTGCCGGATGAATCGACGAATGACGATCTCGAGAAACCGATCGAATAAAATCCGCGAGTTCCGTCGTTGTCCCGAAGCGGTGTTCCTTTCGTCGCTCCACAAGAGCTCTTGCAAGGCGACTCGCCTCTCGAATATCGCCATACTCGCGAAATATCCGCGCGAGCTCTCGCTCGTTCCACGTATTCACCATATCGCCCGCCGTCTCTCCGCTTTCCCGATCAAATCGCATATCGAGCGGTCCCTCACGAAGGAGAGAAAATCCGCGATTCGCATCCTCAAGCTGATCCGATGAAAGCCCGAGATCTGCAAATATCGCCGATACTCGCGAAACCTTCATTGCTCGGAGCGCCTCCCCGATATCCGAGCTTCGCGATTGAGCGAGCATGATCTGACCGGTATGGAGCGCAGCGCGATACCGATCCTCCTTCTCGAGTCGATCCCGAAAGCGATCAACCGCTTCCCGATCCGCATCAAACGCAAAAAACTTTCCACCCGGAAAAATTCTTTCCAACGCGAGAAGCGCGTGTCCGCCTCCCCCCAGAGTGGCGTCCACCATCGTATCTCCCGATTGTAAATGAAGCGATTCCATCACCTCGACTGGCAAGACCGGAATATGAATCGTCTCAGACATAACAGAATGCGGAAAACCAGTTTCAAATGATAAATTGCAATCCGCCAGCCGGCGGACAAAATAATTTTTGAATTTCAAAATTCCAGAATTGCTTTAACACTTAAAATTTATCATTTGAAATTTTCCTAATACGCTCCCAATCTCCCCAACTCTTCGGCGATTTTTCCGGAGTTTCCTTCCGCTTCTTCCTTGTATTGCTTCCACTTCGCCTCATCCCACACTTCGAGTCGGTTCCAGAGTCCCGCAACGATCACATCCTTCTCAAGTCCGGCATATTCCTTGAGCGCTTCCGGGATGAGAATCCGTCCCTGACTGTCCACTTCCGTATCGAATGCCCCCGCAAGCATCAGTCGCACAAAGCTTCGCGTCCCCCCTTCCCCAATCGGCATCGAACCCAATTTCTCGGCAAGCGTCTCCCACGTTTTCATCGGATAGATAAAGAGACACTGATCAAGCCCTCGCGTCACCACAACGCGCCCTCCAAGCTCGCTCCGCACCTTTGCCGGCAAAGAGAGTCGCTTCTTGGGATCGATGCTGTGGGTGTATTCACCGATGAACATGCCATTTTTCTCAAAATCTCTGATTTTGCCGGAAAAATGAGCATCCCGCAGACATCCCACGCAAAACTTCCATTCATATTCATGTGAAGCCGCAGGCGACCACAAGGAACTCACTTTCCCTCACAGACAAACTCTTTCAGATGTCTTGCGGGATTTTCCATTCAAAAAGTTCCACTCTCTCCCACTTCACTACACTTCGCCCCCATTCTATTCCATTTCTCATTCTCGTGTCAAATAATTGAAAAGAACACATTCTCAAGAAGAGTCCCTTTGAGAATTCTATCGGTCAACATTGACAAAAAGAGAATATTCCTGTATACAAAAAAGATTCCCCGGAAACGTTGGGGAAGAGAGCAGTACCTGAACAATTCAAACTCAAGGAGTTCGCCATCATGAGTGATCCTTCGATAACCATATATGCCCTCATTACGTGTCTCGGAGTTGCGGCAGTCATTTCTCTGATTCTTCTACTTTCTTTGTTCAAACAAATGGCCCGAATCAAAAGATTGCGGGATGAGAAAAGAAAGCTTGAAGAGAATCTAGAAACGACTTCTAGAAAAATTCACAATGTCCAAAGGTCTCTCCAAACAATCGAGAAAGACATAAAAGGTTTGCAGAAAAATCTTGCGGAATAGACGATGAAAAAACTCACTGCCACCAAAAAGAGGGGGCTGAAATGTTTGATGAACCCAATCAGCTAGCGGCAGCTCTTCGCCGTGTTCGAGATCTCAGTGAAGAAAATGAGCGTCTCAATGCTCAGCTCAAGCACGCGAGAGAAAAACATGCTGAACTCGAAACTCGGTATCTCAACCTGGAAGAACAGAGCTCGCTCGATCCGCGAACTAAGGAGATGGGCATTCTCAATCCTTCAGGATTCGAACAGAGAAAGAGAGAGATTCAATCTTTGCTCGATCGTGAAAATGATGCCATCTTTGCAATTTTTGTGATTGACATTGACGGCTTTAAGCGAGTGAATGATACGCTCGGGCACCCTGTTGGAGACAAGGTGATTACAGCCCTCGCCAAGACACTCCGCCAGTCAACACGACCGACTGATATGGTCACCATAGCGCGCCCAGGAGGAGATGAGTTTGTCATCATTCTGAAAATAAACAGTTTTGATGCAGACAGAATCGCACTTCGCGCGGAAACAATAAACTTCCGTTTTCGAGAGAACTGCGCCGGCTATATCGGCAACACACCGATCAGCCTTTCCTTCGGACTTGCAATCTTCAACAAGCAATCGGAAAAAATATGGAAAATCATCCAAGCGTATTCGGATGATGTTTCGAAAACGCTTGTAGAAGAAATGGAGAAACTCGCCGATCTCTGCCTTCTCGAAGCAAAGCGTCGAGGGAAGAAAAGGATTTGCTGGAAAGATTTCGACGGAAAATTCAAGGAGATGGTTTTCGAGTAAAAACCTCAAACGGAACGACTAGAATCGTTCCGTTTTTATTTCTTCCAGATACTCTTTTTCTCCTATTTTCTTTTCATTTTCCTTGCTCCCTGTTCATTGCTCATTGTTCCCTGATAATTGCTCCTTGTTCCCCATTCCTTACTCTTTGCTCCCTACTCCTTGCTCATTCCTCATTCTCTTTCTACATCTCTTCCGCAATCTTAAGAAGCAAACGCACCGGTGCGCCGGCGGCGCCCTTGGCGAGGAATTCTCCCTCGATCGCCGTCATCCGGGGCGCCATATCGATATGCGCCCAATCGTAGTCGGTCGCGAATTGCGCGAGAAATGCCGCCGCCGTGATGGCGCCGCCCCACTTGGTCCGCCCGATATTCGCGACATCGCCAAAGGTACCCTTGATTTCCTCGTCATACTCTTCCCAAAGAGGAAGCGGCCACACATAATCGCCGGAGCGTTCGCCAAGCTCCCGAAGCTTCGTTTCAAGTCTTTCATCGCGCGTAAAAACCGCCGACGCCCGCTCCCCCAAGGCAACCACTGCGGCACCGGTCAATGTTGCCACATCCACGACGAGCGCCGGCTTGTACCGCTTCGCGTAGTGAAGCGCGTCCGCGAGAATGATTCGCCCTTCGGCATCGGTATTGAGAACCTCGATCGTCTTCCCACTCATCGATCGGAGCACATCGCCCGGCCGATAGCTCGATCCGGATGGCATATTTTCGACCGCCGGGACGAGTGCGACGAGATTTTTTGTGACACCGAGTCGCGCGGCAAGCGCAACCGCATGAATCACGGCGGCGCCACCGGACATATCCATATTCATTCCCAGTATCGAGTCCGACGGCTTCAAATTGATCCCGCCCGTATCAAACGTGACACCCTTCCCCACAAATACGATCGGCGACTCCTTCTTCCCGCCCCCGAAATATTCCAGAATGATAAACTTGGGCGGACTCTCCGACCCCTTCCCGACACCGAGAACACCCCCCATTCCAAGCCGCCTCATTTCTTTTTCTTCAAGAATTTTAACGGCAATGTTCTTGCCCTTTGCGACGCGACGCGCCTCATCAGCAAGCGTCTGCGGCGTCACATCGCCTCCGGGCAAATTGGCAAGCCGACGACACGCATTCACTTCTTCACCGATACTTTTCCCACGCTCGATTCCCTCACGAAACGATTTCGACGCACCACAAACACACACCTCCTCCACAAACGGAAATCCTTCCGGAGGCTCCGTCAAAAATTCCGTAAACTGAAAATTTGCCATCTCGAAATTGGTCGCGAGTACCTCGCCAAGTTCACGATCAGACATATCGAGCGACGGAAATTGGAAATCCTTCACGTCACAGACAATTTTCTTCGTCCGCTTCGTCTTTGCAAGTACAACCACTCGTCGCGCGAGGAGAATAAACTTCCGACGCGTCATCTTTTCCGACTCGGGCACCCCGAGGAAAATTTCAAATTCCCCCAATTCATTCCGCACTATTTCATCTTCCTTCGCCAACCTCACTCGCGCCTTCACTGCCCCCTTCACTCCCTTCCCCTCTTTCGAAAATGAATATTTCATATATTTTTCAAAAAAATAACTCATCTTTTCACGATCGTGACAACGTGAGAGATATGAGGATTTCCCCAGAGTCGGGGCAGAAAGGTAACAATATCAGAAAAAGGAGAAGTATAAAAGCCCCGAGGATTGCTCTGGGGCTTCTTCTGTATTTATGATCGTTTTCGATCAGTTCTTCTTTTTCTCGCCAAGTAATGTCTGGATAAAGTCAAACATTCTTCGGCACTGTTCTTCAAGAATTGTGAATCCAAGATCCTGAAAAGCTTGCACTATTTCCTCAAAAGTTCCTTTTACAACTCTCTCAGAAATAATCTCGAGATTTCCATTTCCCTCATTCTCAAGAACAGCAATTTCCAGATCCAAACCGTTCTCCGAATCCAAAAGTTTGCCAAAACCAAAAACAATTTTTTCATTCGCAGGAACTTGAAAGACGTCGTCTATAATCTCTCCTGCTATTGAAACAACAATCGCAACACACACTTCGTTTGCTCCTTCGAAAATTGTTAATGTTCTATCCCTTCACCTTCTTCTCCTGCCAACCATATTCATACACTTTCGTCAATATGTCAAGACTTCCCGTCAAATGCGAGATACCGCCTTCCCCTGAGCCGTTCCGGAAAATATTCTTGCTTCGCGTCTTCCGAACTTTTATAGGCCGGGGTATATTTATAGTCCTTTCCATATTCCAAGTCTTTCAGGAGTTTGGTTGGCGCATTCCGCAGGTGAAGAGGCACCGGTTCCCGAGGAAAATTCCGCGCGTCTTCCCGCGCTTTTTCATACGCCACGTAGAGGGCGTTACTTTTCTTGGAGAGTGCGAGATACGCGACCGCCTGCGCAAGATTGACCGCGCATTCCGGCATCCCCGTCATCCGACATGCCTCAAATGCGGCAACCGCCTGCGGAAGCGCCTGCGAATTGGCAAC
>CAZJZN010000041.1:0-1844 GCA_964550545.1 uncultured Bdellovibrionales bacterium | reverse complement strand
CCCCCGGACGCGGACGCCGCTTCCAAAATATTGAGCGCCGCGCGCGCGTCCCCGCCTGATGCCTCTGCAATCATTCGAATTGCGTCATCTCCGATTGAAACATTTTGTGCGCCAAGTCCCCGATCGACATCCTGAAGTGCTCCCCGAAGAAGCGCCTCGATACGCTCCCCCGGAAGCGCCGGCAATACGACAACCTGGACGCGCGAGAGGAGCGCCGCATTCACTTCGAAGCTCGGATTCTCCGTCGTCGCACCGATCAAGATAATCGTCCCGCGCTCGACATGCGGGAGGAGCGCGTCTTGCTGGGACTTGTTCCAGCGATGCACTTCGTCCACAAAGAGAATCGTTTTCCTCCCCGAAAGTTTCCGCTCTTCCGCGGACGAGAAAATCGCGCGAAGCTCCTTGACCCCGCTCCCCACCGCCGAAAGCTGGACGAACTCCGCCTCGAATTCCTTGGCAAGAAGCAATGCCAAGGTCGTCTTCCCAACGCCGGGTGGACCCCACAGAATAAGCGACGGAAGCGCACGACTCTTCAGTGCCGAATCAAGAAGCGACCCTTCCCGGATCACCTCCTCCCGCCCCGCAAATTCCACAAGCCCCCTCGGCCGCATCCGATCCGCCAGAGGCGCAGATGGAGAAAATTCTCGGGAAGTTTTATTCATAGCCGCACTACCAATTGAGAACCGTGATCGTGAGTTGGAGGATGGTTGCGAAGGAAACCCAGAGAAGGTACGGAATCTGTGCGAAGGCGACCCATCCTATATGCGGGAAAACGGCGACCATCGCCCAGATGAGTGTCCCGAGGACGAGGAGAATATCGATCGCGGCGAGAATATTGCTTTGGAGTCCGAATTGCAAAGGGGTAAAGACGAAGTTAAAGACGAGGTTGAGCGCAAACGGGAGCGCCACCATCCGCGGGATTTTCCCCGTAAATGCCCGGTAAAACACCGTGCCAAATGAAATCGCAATAACGAAGTAGAGCATTGTCCATACCGGTCCAAACACCCACGACGGCGGCGCCCACGCCGGCTTCACCAACATCGAATACCAGTTGTATGTTTCCATAGAGATTGTATGAATTTTAAAATTGATCGTTTACTCGACATCAAGGCGTTCGATACGGAGCACATCTTCCGCCGCTCCGGGGCGGACTATCGTGAAGCGATCGGCTTCAAGTCGTACAATAGTCGAGGGCGATCCCGAGAGCGTTCCTCCATCAACCAAGAAGTCCGCTCGGTTACCAAAATATGCTTCCGCTTCTTCTCCGGTTTCCGCCAGCTTCATCCCTTCCGGATTCGCCGACGGCGCAATGATTGGTCCCGAAACGCGGAGCATATCGCGGAGCGCGGGAACATCCGGAACCCGAAACGCGAGCGTCCCCGTCCCGCGATGAAGGTACGAAAACCGATCCGGAAATCCGGAAAGGATCACACTTACCTTCCCGGGCCACACCTTCTCGAGGAGCTGCTTTTCTTCTGAAGAAAGCATCCGTCCGAAGTGTTCGATGTCACTCATATCCGCAATGAGTGCAATGCAGGGCTTCCGATCATTTCTCCCGCGTGAAGCATAGAGTCGTTCGACCGCATCAGGAAGGAGCGCGGACGCGACAAAGCCGTAGATCGTATCGGTTGGGATGATACCTATCTCTCCTCGATTCAAACGTGTTGCCGCTTCAGAGAGAGCTATTCGAGTCGTCTCGTTCATACTGAAAGCGTGAGTCCGACCGGACAGTGATCAGAGCCAAGGACATCCGAAAGAATGAAGGCGTCCGAAACGCGTTTCCGGAGAGCATTGTCGACAAAAAAATAATCGAGTCGCCAGCCGACATTCCGGTCTCGCGCGCG
>CAZJZN010000040.1:0-7458 GCA_964550545.1 uncultured Bdellovibrionales bacterium | reverse complement strand
ACCCACGAAAAAACGGCTCGTTCAAAGACGAGCCGCTTCGCCAAACACAAGTCCGGAGCCGCTATTCCAAAATCCCGTCCAAATTTACATCATAGAGAATCGCCTCCTGAATATGCCTGTACGAGAGTAGCTCATTTGGCGCAAACCAGATCGGAACTTCCTGCCCCGCTTCCTTGGGATCGCCCGAGGCGTGGATAAGGTTTCGGATAGATCGACTATCGGCATCCGCCAGACCGTAGGAATCAACAGTAAAATCACCACGAATGGTACCCACATCACTCGAGAGGGGTTCCGTCCCGCCAGTCAACTTCCGAACGATCCCGACCGCCTGATTCCCCTCCCAGACCATAGCGACGACCGGTCCCGCAGAGAGATAGGTTGCATTGGATTTGAGAATTGCCATACCATTCTCACGAAAGGTCGCGTACGGAGACTTCTCACCTTTCCGTTCATACGCCGCCGCCGCTTTTTTGCCAACATTTTCGAGCCATTCTTCACCGCCCACCATATAGTGCGCGGTTGCCATATCGGGCGTCGGAATGAGCATTTTCATGGCAATCAATTTGAGTCCGCTCCGTTCATAGCGCCCGAGAATCTCCCCGACAAGCGATCGCTGTATCGCATCGGGCTTCATAATCACCAGTGTCCGTTCTTTCTTGGGAGAATTCGTCTGTTCCATACAAAAGAGTAAGAAGTTATTGAAGCTATACTAAGCCAAAAATCCAAAAAGATCAAGACGTTCGTTCAGAATCGAAGATACTGATCCCAATACTGGTAGAGTGCGGCGGTCGCCTCGATATCTCGCACATTGTATCGAGCGATATCCGCAAACTTCCCTTCACGGAAGAACCTCGACACGCTGTCGCCATCGATCCCATCGCCCTTTGGAGTCGGAATGCCAAAGGCGCGACACGCGAGGTGAAGACTCGGTCGTCGTCGCGTTGCCCCATAAAACGTCATCTGATCCATCAAATCAACATGTTTCACACCGCGCTGAAGCGGGAGGTATCGATTCGAGAGGAGATCGCAACTCGGACGAATCTGATGCGTCGCTCCTCGCATCATAAGAAACGGCACATCGAAACCCCGTCCATTGAAAGTTACAAACGTGTCATATCGCTCCGCGACTCGCCAAAATTCCGAAATCATTTCCCCTTCTTCCATTGGTTTGTACTTCACGCCATTTTCTTCAAACGGCTCCAGAGATGCGCCCGGCGCCTGGAAGTATACCGCAGATTTTTCCCGCTCAACATCAAGCATACCAATCGCGACAACTTCCCCCGTAAGAGGAGAGAATCCGAGGCTATTTTTTATATCCTCAAGCGCCGCCTTGTATCCTTCCTCATCATACGAGTCTTCGCGAATCCATCGCGTCAAGACTTTCTTGGTGGTCTCATCGAGCGCGTCAAAATCTTCGCCTATCGTTTCAATATCAAATACCAGTGTAGACATAAGCGTGTGTTAAGAAAGTCCGCTTTTTCGGAAAAAGCTCTGTCGATTCTTTTGAATTTGAAGTTCCTTTAACACGCTCCAAGAGGAGCGTGGGAATTGGAAGTGAGAATAGCAAAGCGGTACACCGTACGGGAAGGATCTACGAGCGGCGGAAAATAACGGTCGTATCTTCGATTTCGGAACGTGAAGCGTCAAGCTTTACCAGATTGATAGATCTGACCGCGCCTTCTTTGGTTTGATAGCCCTCGCTCATACAGATCGGTTCGCCGTTTCCGGCAACCAGCACCCAAAAAAATTCCTCCCGCGCGTTCTTTTTTATTTTAAATTTCATAAGAGACCGTCTTAAAAGCTTCACCAAACTGAAAATTTGAATGTTTTTCTGGAGAAAATTGTTTTTTTGCGGCTTTCCTGCCTACCCTGCCTACCCTGCCTACCGGCAGGCAGGCGGCAGGCAGGCGAACGCAGTGGAAGACAAGCAAAAAAATAATTTTCTCCGGAAAAACAGTCTTTTAAGACACCCTCTAAGGTATGTCTTTTTCTTGAGCATAGCGAGAAGTACGCGTGCCGTCAAAGGCGCGGCCGAATCAATGAGCAAGAAGTCTTTTCCGCAAGCGGACACTCGTATACGATCGCGCCCGACATATCCGTACGAAACGTGCGTATACCCCTTCGTCCCAGTCGGTCGAGCACTTCGGGCGCCGGATGTCCATACGAATTTTTTCCGACGGAAATAACCGCTTCCTCCGGCTTCATACGATCGAGAAACACGTCACTCGTCGAATACTTCGATCCGTGATGCGACACCTTGAGGACGCGAATATCCCTTTCCGGAAGAACAATTTCTTCCTTTGGAAGATCGCCGGTAAAGAGAAACGAATCCGCACCTACACTCAAAAGTGCGACAACACTCGACTCGTTGGTATACTTCGGACGAAAAGGCATTTCGATTTCCGGAAATATCGTCTCGAGCGTTACGCCGGGTCCGATCGTCACCGAGAGTCCTCGAAACGGCGCGATGCGACGAATCCGATGCGATTCCACCGACGTTCTTACCGCTCTTCCCACCGCAGTCTCCTCGGGAATATCTGCCGAAAGGAGGAGGCTTACTCGATACCGATCGAGAAGATCGGGAAGCGCCCCGATATGATCCTGATCCGGATGCGTGAGAAGAACCATTTCGATCGTCCGGTCCCAAAACGGCACATATTCCCCCAGTCCGGAAAGAAGCGCTCGACCATTCTTCCCCGTATCAATGAGAAGCTGATTTGATCCGGAAGAAAGAAGGATCGCATCCCCCTGACCGACATCCAAAAAAATGACGCGGAGAGAAGAGACATCACGCCAAACGCTCACAGAGAGAAAAACCGTCGCGCCAAAAACAAAAAGGAGGGCAACCACCCACATTCTTCGTGAAAAATTCATACGGAAAATATACGGGAAAGACGTTTCCGAGAACTATATACAATGAAAAGAAAAAGCACCAGGTATGACGAGAGAAGCGCCCCCATTCCAAAATTCGGAACCGGAATCGCCGAAAATGTCCACCGCGAGAAAAATTCAGCGAGCGCGAGAATCGTATGTGAAACAAGGAATGCCGGAAATCCGACTATGAAAGCAAGGGACGGCACCACCATACCAAAGATCGCCGCAACGAACCCAAAGAGCATCGCGAACGGTACCAAAGGGAGGACGAACACATTCGCAACCAGAGAAAATGTCGGAAGCGTATGAAAATGGAAGAGGAGAAGCGGAAACACGAAGAGCTCCGCCGCTATCGTTGTCGCCATAATATCTCCCATACGAAGTGACAGGAGTGCGAGCGGAGCAAGAAAAAGAATTCCGATGGTCGCGGCAAAAGAAAGCTGGAAACCGATATCGTAGCGAAGAAGAAGCGGATTTGCAAGAAGCATACCGCTTGCGGAAAAAAGAACGGCGGCGCCGGCATTTCCGAGGCGACCGAGACGCATCGCAAGGAGCGCGGTTCCCGCCATAATCGACGCCCGGACCGCCGATGCCGGCGCACCAACGAGAAGCATAAAACACAGAATACCGAGAAGCGCGCCCCAAAAGGCCGTCTGTCGATAGAGCCCGAAAAAAATAAGGATCGCCATAAGGAGTGTCGCGACAATCGAAACATTGTATCCGGACACGGCGACGATATGAGAAATACCCGCTCGAGAGAACCGTTCACGAATGCGTTCCGGCAATCGATCGTCACCCCCAATCAAGAGACCCGCCACCAACCCCGATTCCGGCTCGGGAAGCGCCACTTCAATGCCGCGCTCAAAACGCGCGCGAACCGCGTGGAGCCACGAAAAAGCCGTGTGCACCGATTCTCCCTCAATTCGCCATTCTCGGGGAAATCGGCACACATATCCGATACCGTCCTTCGCGAGAATCAAGGGGAAATCGACATCCGGAGTAAACGACTTCGGTCGCTCAAGCGGACAAGAAAGCGCCACGATATCGCCAAATGAAATATCGGAAAAAGTTGGGAAGCTCCCGAGAACCAAATTGTCGGGACACTCATTCGAACACGCAATCGGGCGAAGCGTTACTTGTCTTGACTGTTCTTTGCGAATCGGCTCTCGGACAACTTCGGCACGGAAGAGCGTCGATTCACTGTCCGGAAGCAATCGCCACCAAGAAAGTCTTTCCGCAGAATGCCACCAGGCTCCGAAAAAAATCCCACAGCATACCAGCGCAACTCCCGCATATCTCGGAAACCATATCGTGCTCACGGCAATAGTGAGAGAAAGAAAAACAAACGTCCATCCCGTCGACCACAAAAAAAAGAGACCGACTCCGGTCCCAAGAACGAAACCCACGCATCCCGCACGAAGCACTCCCGAGGCAAACATATTCAGACAGACAACAGAAAAACATTCATTCAAAATGTTTGGGATCCTCCCTATTTTGTGTATTATTTGCTGTTGATTGCTGACCGTTTACGGTTTCTTCATCTTTCGACGAATGAAGGCCGGGATTTCCAAGTCATCCTCCTCGGCGACATCCTCCTTCGCCTCGCCGCGAATCGAAATGGGACGCGGCGCTATCTTTTCTTCGAGAATCATCGGGGACTCCAATTTCCGAGTCGGAAAGACAATTTCATCTCGTAACTTGGCAGGCTCTTCCTCAATGGTCTCACTGGAAATCTCCCGTCGCGACATCGGCTGAAATGATGTCTCGGGTGCCGACGCATACTCTTCCCGCGCCGCAACAACGGGCGGCGTCTCTCGTACGGTACGCACTTCGCGCACGTCACGTTCATCGTTCACGTTCAAATTTGCAGGAGAAGCCGATACATCGGGAGCAAGTCTTGAAAGCTTTCGAAAAGGATCTTCATGAACCCGTCCGCTATCAAAACCGGTCGCCACCACCGTAATCTGCACCTCACCCTTTCGCACCTGATCATCCGAAACCGCGCCAAAAATCACCTTGGCATTGGGGTCGATATTCTCGGTAATAATATTCGCCGCTTCATTGATCTCGAGCATCGTCACGTCACTCGAGCCGGAAATATTGAAGAGGACGCCGCGCGCACCGTCGATAGAAAGATCAAGAAGCGGGCTATTGATCGCCGCGCGCGCCGCTTCGACCGCTCGGTTCTCACCCGAGGCGATTCCGATTCCCATAAGGGCGCTCCCGCTATCCTCCATAATGGCGCGCACATCGGCAAAGTCCACATTGACGATACCCGGCTTCGTAATGAGATCCGAAATACCCTGCACGCCCTGCCGGAGCACGTCATCTACAATGCGGAACGCATTGATGAGCGTTGTTTTACGATCAATAATCGAAAGAAGCTTATCATTTGGGATCGTAATGAGCGCGTCGACACGCTCCTGCATATTCTTGAGCGCCTCTTCCGCGATCGCTCGACGTTGGGCGCCCTCAAAGGCAAACGGCTTTGTGACGACGCCAACCGTAAGCGCACCGATCTCTTTGGCGGTTTCGGCGACAATCGGCGCCGCACCCGATCCGGTACCCCCGCCCAAACCACAGGTGACAAACACCATATCCGCACCCTTCAAAACTTCTTGAATCTCATCACGATTTTCTTCAGACGCCTGCCGACCGATCTCCGGGTTCATACCGGCGCCAAGACCCTTGGTGAGATTTTTCCCGATGTGGATTTTCTCGCTCGCACGTGAATGATGGAGCGCTTGCGCATCCGTATTCACCACGACAAACTCGACACCTTTAATCTTCGCCTCAATCATACGAGAGACGGCGTTACACCCCGATCCGCCGACACCGACGACTTTTATTTTTGCAAAGGTCTCAATTGCCGGTTTTATTTCAGCCATACGGAAAAAGTGAGAAGTTCGAAAGCAAAACAAACAACACGCAAAGAGCGGACAATCGTGAGAATGCCCCACTCTATCACGCGACGAAAAATAGTGTCAAGAAAAGCCGGTCCGAAACGCCCGAGAAAAAGCAGGGCATCTCCCTGCAAAGGGGCATATCGAAAACCGGCTTGTATATCTTTTTTATTCGATCCCCCGAGGAATATACGTCAAATCCTCTCGTCCAGTATACCAAAGAAATCAAAAAGTCCAAATTCCTCATCCATACACTCCAAAGTCTCTCTTGAAAAACAACGTTCTCTTCTTTTCAGGAGACCAAAATACACGAGCAACACTCCGAGCAACATTCAGAAAGAATACTCAGTTCTTGTAGCAGGTACACATAAAACTTATACTCGTCGAATAGGTTCGTTCTCCGTTGTATTCCCCAGTATTTATTTCCGATGTGGCACAGCTATACCCTGACGAAGCGATACTTGCACAACTATCGAACCACGGGCAACCATTATCCCTGTTTCCGGGAGCATATTCCGGATGACATTCTTTACACCCGGACCCTTCCCGAAAAGTAATCGATCCAAAACCACCCGGTGCGGCATCCGTCCTTATGCCCTCATATCGACATGAACCGGATGGCGCGCCATCACCACTGCCATCTCCTCCATCACCGCCGCCAATCCGAGCAATCGCATTATCCACATACGCCTTTGTCGCCGCGTCACTCGAATTTTCCGGCGAAGCAAGATCGGTAATTCGCTGATTATTCGCATTGATACCGAGATAGGTTTTCAATATACCACCGATACCAAGCGCGCCTTTTTTGTACTGCGATTCACTCCCGGTTGTAAGATAATTGTTTGCATCATCTATTTGAGTAGCCTCGGCAACCGCGACGCGAACAATTCTCTTTTCATTTCCGAATATTCCCGTCGTCTCGACGGCTGCTACCTTGCCAACCGTTTCCGAACACTCCATCGGTCGATCCGAACCGTCGCGGAACACCACCCGGTATTTTCCCGACGCGTTTTCTCCGGAGAGTGTCCCGCCGGAACAATTCCCTCCGAGACGAGCGATCGGATCGCCGGCATCCAGACGCTTCATCTCTTCGAGTACGGTTCTCGAACCGGTATCCGCCGCCTGAAACGCCGTAATTCCGGGTACCGACTCGGCATTCCCCCGCTCAACCAAAAATACCGCTCCCCCGGAAACAAACGCAACTGCCAAGACCACCATCGACTGACGAAAAAAAGTAGCCACTTTTGATGACGACATACTGCTCATAAGTACAAAGAGTAAAACAATTAAACTTCTATTGAGAAACTTTTGAATCCAGATCCCTCGACTGAGCATCGACCGAAAGCGATGTTGAACCGAGGCGAGTCTGAAGCGCATCCAAATCTCCCGTCTGCCGAGTCGCATCTCCCGCCACTTCTCCGGACTGGAGACTATCAAGATCGGAAAGCTGAGCATTTCGTATTTCGTCGAAAGGATCCGAAGAACCCGGCGCCGTTCCCTGAGAGAGATTTTCATTCGATTCCACAGGAAGAGGAACATCATCTATGAGACTGTTCCGCCTTGCATACCACCAGAAAAAAACAAGAAACGAACATATCGCCACGCCAAAGAGGATCGCAAAGAGAATCTTTTTTCGAAGAGGGAGCGCGGAAAATGAAAGCATAGAAAAAAATGTATTCGG
>CAZJZN010000039.1:4493-7719 GCA_964550545.1 uncultured Bdellovibrionales bacterium | reverse complement strand
AATGAAGAATGAAGAATGAAGCACATTGTCCCGCCTCATCGCCTTTCTTTTCCTCTCATTTCTCGTTCGTATCCTTTCCCGTTTTCCGCCCCATTCCCTATTCTTAATTCTCCATTCACCATTCCCTTCCTATGCATCAAATATCCGAACTCAGTCAATTCTCCATTGAAGAGATCACCAAGGTGGAAGGCGCCGCGGGACTCAATGTGTTTCTCGAGAATGGAAAGGTGAAAAAAGTCGAATTCGCCATCAAGGAATTCAAGCGCTTCTACACGCACGCAATGGAAGGAAAGCCGATCGCGGCGATCCCTCAGCTCCTCGCACGTATTTGCGGCACCTGCTCCAACGCGCATCTTGTAGCAAGTATCGAGGCGGTCGAGAAGACACTTGGCATCGTGCCATCGGAACAAACGATGCTCCTCCGCACCCTCACCTATCACGGACTCATCATCCGCGATCACGCGCTCCATCTCTACCTCTTCTGCCTTCCGGATATGTTCGGCAAAGACTCGCTCCTCGGATTTGATGATGATGATCCCGTACAACACCAGCTCCTCCACGACGCTTTCGCGGTGAAGGCCGCCGGCAATCACCTCGCGATCGCCGTTGCGGGGCGAAGTGTCCACGCGCCACTCCCGATGCCCGGTGGCTTTGCAAAAATTCCGGATCCGAAAGCAATCGCGGAAGTCATTATGGAGCTCGAAAATATCCGCCCGGCCATCCTTCGCCTCATCAAAGTCTTTTTGGACGATCCCTCAACGCTTATCCGAAAGAGTAACTACGCCGCACTCCGAAACAGTAAATTCTCCTACCTCGAAGGCGACCTCTGGGATATGAAGGGCTTCGTCGTCGACGAAGCGGGCTATCGCGACCATCTGGAGCATGTCGTCCTTCCCTATTCCCAAGCCTCCGCCTATACATTCAAGGGCGAAACCTACCGCGTCGGCTCGATCGCCCGTCTCAATATAAACGCTTCCGGTCTCCACCCGCGCACCAAACATGACGCCGCGGACGCGCTCGCGGTGTTTCCCTCTGACAATATCTTCCACAACAATCTCGCCCAAGCCATCGAAATCCTCCACTCCGTCGACGAATCAATCGATCTCCTGAAGCAAAAGACCTTCGTCCCCGAACCGGTACAAAAAATCGTCCCGAAAGCCGGCGTGGGCGTCGGTCTCGTCGAAGCGCCTCGCGGCGCACTCTATCACAAGCTCGAAGTAAACGACAAAGGCATCGTGGAAAAAGGCGAGGTCGTTGTCCCGACCGGTCAAAACCAAATCGCGATCGAGCTCGACCTCATCCAATTCATCAACGATCACCTCGATATGGAAGAGGCAGATATGAAACTCGAATGCGAAAAAATCATCCGCGCCTACGACCCCTGTATGAGCTGCGGCGCCCACTTCCTCGAACTCAAAGTAAGTAAAAATGGAAAATCCTTGAAGAAAATCGCCTCAAAAAAATCCGACGGAAAAGTTTCCACAAAAAGACACGAACATAATCACCTCCATAAATAAACACTGCAGATAAAAAAAAGTCGCTTCCGAAAAGAGCGACTTTTAACTTGATTGATTTTCAATTTAAACGCAAAGACCATCTACTCATTTTTCGGAGCAATGAATACTACAATTGGTCCTCCGAGGAGCGCTGCAAGAGAAGTCGCATTTGCCAGCACATAGAGTATTGTCCCGATCAGCACTGAATAAGAAAGTGCAACAAGGAGGGCAACGCCTGCACTCACTAAAAGACAGTACCCTATGAATAACGCGCTATATTTTAACTCTTCTCTATACTCAGCCTCAGCAAAAGCCAAATCATCGCTCATTGCAATACCAAGAGAAGCCGCCTTGGACATATTCAAAAGCATTAGAGCATTCCTTAGATGCCTCTTCTCGGCGCGATAAACAAAAAAGAACAAAAAACCACAGGAAATTGCAAAGATAGTTCCATCTCGAGGTGTTAATCCAAAAAACCAAGACAGAAAGAGCATCACAAAACAAAGGATAAGGTTTGAATAACAAAAACCAATCCGATAAAAAAATTTCAAAAGAGAAACAGTCATCACGCACCTCGAATTTTTAAAGAATTTCAGCAAGCTCCCAAATCACATCCGGAAGCGCCTGTTCCTCGGAGATACCTTCCGGTACACCGAGAATGTGTGGTTCGAATGACGGGTCGAGCTTCTTCGCAAGGAGAAGGAGCGTCGAGAGGTCATAGTCGTGCGCCGTCATCCCGGCATTACGGGATCGGGCGATGTCGTCGACCGAGATCCACGACACGCTATCGAGTCCTCGAACCGCGTCAAGAATAATCCACTTCCCTTTTTTTGGCAAGTCGATTTCATTGGGATCCTCGATGGAAAACCGAATATCCGGAAACCGCTCCCGCAACTTCGGCACAAGCTTTACCGGTACATTATCCCCCGCGAGATCCGGATTCCCAAACACCGATACGGAAACTGTTTTATGTTTTTTCATACGCATTCGCGAAAGCGATACTCTTTACCGTATAGGCGCGAAGACGGCGCGCCACTTCTTCCGGAAAAACTTCGCAGGGAACACCCCAGTGGATAGAAATCCATTGTTCCGGCGCAAGGAGATCGATGTCGATATCGGCGGCGAGATCACGGACGAGGCGACGCGACATCGGTGCGCCGAGAAAGAACTTTCCTCGTTCATCCCGAAGCAAAGGCTCGGTCACGACGTCAATAAATGGTCCCGACACGGCAGAAACTTTTCCCCAACTCACGATACACTCGGCGACGGCGCTCCAATCGCCATCGCGAAGGAGCTCATGATTCGTCTCGCGCCAAACATTCAACACATGAAACGAATGATGCGGAAAGCCACCCTGTACTATCCTTTTCCCGATCATTTCAAATCGTTCGCGCCCCGTCTTTTTCTTGACCTCGAGCGCATCAAGAAGTCCCAAATATTTCTGAGGAGAAAACGCGTCAAGTAATCGATTCCCAATCCAGTACGCCTCGACCACTCGATCGTCGAACGGATCCCTGATGCCGTTCCCCTCCGCGATATGCGTGAGATAGGGATAGAGATTCTGAAACCGCCGAAGGATCGCCGAAAGTCGCGGATCACTCTCGCCAGCATCCAGATACTCTTTCATCGTCTTGTTGGCATCCGGCCCGCAATAGTGAAGCCGGTTGGGCCCAAACGCGTACCGACTGCACCGAAAAATTCCATCCATATATCTCCACTCTATCGGAAAT
>CAZJZN010000039.1:0-4393 GCA_964550545.1 uncultured Bdellovibrionales bacterium | reverse complement strand
GTACACCAATTTGTCAGAAAAGTCAAACTTTTTTGGGCTTTTCGCCGTCCAAATCGCGAACGATATCGCGCATCGTCCAAACGCCAAGGAGAAGAAGGACTCCGAAAAGAGCTTTGAGAATCGAGGAAACCACCATAAAAATCCCGCTCTCGGCGTAGAAACTCCCGAAAGACTCCGCAAGGAGAAGGAGAGCGAGCGCCGCCAAGAAGAACTTGTATGACACATCGAGCTTCCGTTCCACTCGCCAGACAATACCCGCAGTAAAAACGAGCGAGAGGAAGAGAAAGAACAGCGTCAGAAGATCGGCAACCAGAGCCATAAACATCATATTCATACTCGTCGCACCTCCTTCCCCTTTTCGGATCGAAAGAATCCGTGTCCCGGAAGATCCCGCTCAGTGATACGTTCTCTCGCGGAAAGAAAGAGCCGATATTCGCGCGCGAAAAGAAGGAGAAGAAGAAGCAAAAAGAGAAGCGACCACAAAGATGTCCACCCAAAAAATCGCGTCGCATCGTTCCAGGTAATAAACATTCCACCGCCCAAGTCAAAGAGTGGGAGTTCCAAAATCCGAAAAGGCGCCTCGGCGACAACACTTGTTTCTCCCATAAGAAGACGCGCCGAGACAAGATAGTCGCCCGCATCCCAATCGCGAGGAATAAGAATTGCCTCTCGAAACTCCGCTCCTTTCCGAAGTATCACCGCACGCGAAACGCTCCGCACCTTCTGATGATCAGGATCGAGAATCGTAAAAATCACCTCTCCGCCTTTCTCTTCAAAAGACGTTTGGAGATCGAGAATTGAAAGCGATACATCAAGCATCCGAGACTGAAACACGGTATTCCCGATATTCACGACATCGATCGAGAGTCGCGCAAACGGCGGATGCGGCATCCCCTCGATGAGTCGGGGTGGCGCGGGTGATTCGGGGACCGCCACCTCCGGAGGAGATGTGCTCCCCGGCAGGAATGAGACGGGAGCCAGCCGCTTTTTCTTTTTTTTCTTCCCATCATCGTCATCATCTCCGCTCCCACTGCCGCCATCCTCTTCTGGAGAAAGTATCGTAAGCATCAGAGTGTCGCTCGCCGTTTGAAGCGGAAACAGCGGATGTGTCACCGTCACCGTAAGAACATAGTTTCCCGGAACAATATTTGCGGTCGGCGTCCACTCCCAATAGCCGTTACTATTGGTCGCAAGAAGCGCGAAGGTCGACGTCGTTCCTACGATCGAAATCTCGACACTCGCCATCGGCATATTGCTCGTTCCGGTTATAACCGGTGTCGTATCGGATACGGAAACGCTTCCCGCTCCCATCACGTTCGTTCCCGCGACCGTCACAATATCAAGTGTCGGCGTGAGAAGCTCCAAACATCCCGACGGCGTCGCTATGGAAACGGCAGCCGACGACGCGACTCCCGGATCCATTGGGCCAAAGGCGACGACCACATACGAATAGTCCGTATTTGCCGAAACACCGGCATCAATATACTCCGAATCGACGAGTCCCGAGACGAGAAGCACGCTGTCGCGATAGACGTCAAACGATGTCGCGCCAGGATCATCATCCCACTCAAGCGAAACAAAGAGCGTATCGACGGGACAGATCGCTTCGACAGAAACAACCGGCGAGGAAGGTGGTGGCGGCACAATCGCCGACACTATCACATCATCGGCAAAACTTTTCCATGTCTCTCGAAAATCCGAAAAAGAAAATGTCGGTCCCCACAAAAATCCAAGCAGTGCATACGCGGAAACCACCACTCCCGTCACCCACGAGTGTATGCAAAAAAGACGCTTCACGCGCCGAAGCCGAATATCACTCTTTGAAAGCCGTTCCATACGATGATTATACCAGATATGGAATACTTTTTGTGAAATACGCGCACCAAGAAAATCGATTTGAAAGAAAAAGCCGCTCCAAAACCGGAACGGCGGAAGGAACTCAACGAATGGGAAACAATATCACATTTGAACTTTTCTGACCCTCCCCCTCCTCTGGAATAGACAGAAGGAGTTGTCGCTGATTCTTGAAAAGAAGTTTGCCAAGTAGCGTATACATTTCCGAAACGGAAATTCCGGTATTGCACGGGATGTTACAAGAAAATATCCTCTTGCACTTGCCGGCAATACCAAGTCTTCTACTCACATACCAATTCTGACCACGACGTGAAACATTTAAGCCAAGATCCTCCGAAAAAAAGATTGCGAACCGAGCAATCGATTCATAAAAAGATTCGCCCGTCGCATATTTGGTCGGGGAACCCTAAATAAATGCCACAGTATCAGAAAAGCATTGATGCTCAACCCAGAGAACAATCATAACGGCTCCCTCTCTTTGAAAAGAACAGAAAAAAACTCGATTCACGTACATACTTCACTAATCCTCATACCATTTCCAAGAAACTCCTTCCCTTGGTTCGTCGATCGCGAAAAAGAGAGGATTTATTTTTTAGAAATGGTATCACATTCCCGAAAGACCCCTCAACACATCCTTCAATCGAATCGACGCGATGCCAATAACACGATCCGCGCCACCGTAATAGAGGATAACCTTTCCACCTTTCACCACCGCGCCACAGGGAAAAACAACGTTCGGAACGATACCAACCTTCTCATACTCCATTTCCGGTGAAAGAAGCGGTGCATCGCTCCGCGCCACAACCCTCTCCGGATGATCGAGATCAAGAAGTGCCGCTCCAAGTCGATACACCGATCCCTCATCGGAAACTCCGTGATAAAAGAGAAGCCACCCGGAAGGCGTCCGAATCGGCACCGTATTTACGCCAATTTTTCGATCGTCCCACATACCCTTCCGCGGAAGGATGAACGGTCGTTGCGTAAGAAGAACGCCCTCTCGAAACTCCAGATCATCGAAAAAATTTATATCGATAGACGGTTGAATGCGGTGAAGCACGACATACTTTCCGCCGATCTTTTCCGGAAAAACACACACATCCTTATCATCAATACCCGGAGGAGAAATAAGCTTTGGTTTTGCCCACGCGCTCCACTCTCGTGCAAGAAATTTTTTCCGATCAATCGAAGTAAGCGCAACTCTCGGCGGATTCATACCGTCGACCGCCGTGTAAAACATATAGACGGTGTCACCTATACGCGTGAGACGAGGATCTTCACATCCGGAATAGCCGCTTCCCGCCCGCATCTCAAATGTCTCACGCGGCGCATACGCCGGCTCCGGACTCCGCTCGTCAATCGAGAATCCGTCCCGACTCGACGCGTACCCCAAAACCGACGCATCATTATTCGACAGTGCGCGATAAAAAATATGCGTCTTCCCCCCTTCTCGAATCGCTCCGGGATTAAACGTGCCCTTCGCCTCCCAGGTGTGTTCCGGGATAGGTTCGAGAACGGGATTCATCGGCGCACGTTCAAAGAGCACTTGTTTTTTCTTCCCCAAGAGGCTCCGAATCAATTGCTTGGCATCACACAGCGCAACCGCACACGTGGAATCCGCGGCACCATAATATACAAACAGCTTCCCGCGACGAAGAAGCGCGCCGGATGGAAATACGATATTCGGAATCTTTCCATAGAGCTCATATTCTTCTTCCGGAACGAGAAGTGGCGCCTCCGTCCGCGCGAGAATCTTTCCGGGATCATCGCGATCAAGAAGCACCGCCTCGATACCGAAGACTTTTCGTTCCGTGAAATAATTCCGAATATGCGAATAGATAAGAAGCCATCCCGCCGATGTAAGAAGCGGCGGCGCACCAATCTCGACGTGTTCGGTATCATTTCGCTGAAGATGAAGTTCGTGAGAAGAAAGATTGCTATACCAATTTTGCCAATAGGTTTCCGACCACATCTCTTCGATCGTGTCGAAAAACGCGAGCCCGATCGTCGATGGCGGTCGATCGGTATTCGCCGTCAAAATCGCCGCGTACTTTCCTCTCACCTTTTGCGGAAACATCGTCATCGCTTTCGCATTGAAGGGTGTCACCAAGTGCCGAGCATCAATCGTCTTGAGATCCCGAGAAAGCGCGACCGCCACCCTGATCCCGTCCGCCGAAAAAGGGAAGGTTGAAAGTGCGGTATAAAATATAAAATACGTCCCGTCAAGAAAGGTGACGCGCGGATCCTCGCACCCGTATCGCTCCCACGATGCCTCCGGAACAATAAGCTGACGATGCTTTTCAAAGTGAATACCGTCCACACTGGTCGCGTGTCCGATCGAAGACACCTCGTAGGTTTCTCCTTCATGAAGAACTCTCGATGACTGCGCGCGATACACAAGATCGATACGCTTTCCGCGCACGATCGGACACCCGTTAAACGCCGCTTCTCGCTCCCAAAAATTTCCGCTCTCCCCCACCAAAATAGGATTTTCACTCGATCGTTCGATTCGGATCATAGACGTACAGAAAATTATAATACC
>CAZJZN010000038.1:0-7878 GCA_964550545.1 uncultured Bdellovibrionales bacterium | reverse complement strand
AGAATGAAGAATGAAGAATGAAGAATGAAGAATGAAGAATGAAGAATGAAGAATGAAGAGCATTTTCCGCCACTGGCAGAAAAAATAAAATGCGAAATTCACCATTCACCATTCTCTATTCTCGAATTGCGCTCGCTACCGCCTTGACCACTCTCTTATCAAAGGGCGACGGAATAATCATATCGGACGTCGGCTTCGAAATAAGCTTGGAGAGATTGAGCGCGGCATTGAGGAGCATTTCGTCGGTGATAGTTTGTACACTATGATCGAGCGCGCCGCGAAAAATGCCCGGGAAGCCCAATACATTATTGATCTGATTGGGGAAATCCGACCGTCCTGTCGCAACAACCACAGCTCCCGCTCGTTTCGCTTCATGGGGCATAACTTCCGGGACGGGATTGGCGAGCGCGAACACAATCGCGTCTTTCGCCATCACGGAAATCATCGCGGGCGTGACCGTTTTTCCCTTGGAGACCCCCACAAAGACATCCGCCCCAACGAGCGCGTCCGCCGTACCACCGGAGACATCGCGCGGATTTGTCCGTTCGAGAAGTCGACACTTAAACGTATCCAGGTCGGTTCGGCGCTTTGAAAGAACTCCCTTACTATCAACCAGCACGATATCGCGCGCGCCGCCCAAAAGAAGCAGATCCGCAATCGCCTGCCCCGCAGCGCCGGATCCGGCAATAACGATTCGAACGGATTCGAGGCGCTTCTTTACAACGCGGAGCGCATTGAGAAGTCCCGCCAAGACCACCATTGCCGTCCCATGCTGATCATCATGAAAGACCGGGATATCAAGAAGTTGCCGAAGCCGAGCTTCGATATCGAAACATCGCGGCGCCGCGATATCCTCGAGATTGATACCGCCAAACGTAGGAGCGATACGCGCAACCGTCGCGACAATTTCTTCCGTATCCTGCGTCGAAAGGACGATGGGAAAGGCATCAACATTGGCAAATCGCTTAAAAAGCATCGCTTTCCCCTCCATCACGGGAAGCGCCGAGAGAGGACCGATATTCCCCAATCCCAAAACCGCCGAACCATCGGAAACAACCGCAACGGTATTTCGCCGAATCGTATAATCACGAGCCTTCTCCGGATATTCCGCGAGATACGACGACACCGCCCCGACTCCCGGAGAATAGTACATGCTCAAATCAAGAGGCTTCTCCACCTTCACCTTTGAAACCACCTCGATTTTCCCGCGAAGTTTCTTGTGCGCAAGAAGCGCCCGTTTTGAGAAATCGCGCTTTGATTGAAGCATAGAGATACCGTTTTCATCGGAAGTTCTTCTGTCCGAAAAGTATACCGCAATCGTCATTGCGCGTCCATACTCGAAATTCCGGAAGAAAACTTTTCCAGTATTCGCTCCGCTCTCTGCTTTTCCTCCAAGGGAAGCGATTCGATAACAATGCGGGACGACGATGTCTCAAAACCGTCTCGCGACACGGAATCGTTTCCAACAAGCTTCACTGTTCGAAGGATGGCACCCATCGCAAAAGAAAAATCTTCCATTTCCGATTCCATTGTCGACATATCGATAGGAGCCGCCGACCAATCCCCGGAAACCTCCTCCGAAGGCACAATATGTGATTCCGAAGCGGGAGCCATCCGGGACATCGTCTTCATAGAGTACTGCCAGACATCCCACACGCCACGCATCACCACAAAAGAATTCCGGTAGTGAGTTTCGGGAGCGATACTCCGCACCGCTCGATAAAAATCGCCCTGAGAAAGTTTCTTTTCCGAGCCACTGTTCCCCATCTCCTTGAGAAACGCGGTCGTCGTGGCAAAATGCGTTCCGACAACCAACACATCGTCGCGAAAACCGAAGTCGAACGACAAAAGCGAAAGTGGAAATTCACCGGAGAGCTTGAAGGAATATATGGTTCCTTCAGCAGTGCTTGTCTCTGAAAAAACCGGCTTCGCAAGAAGCGCTTCGAGAGATTCTTCTTCCAAAGAAGCGCCTAAGCTACCAAACATCGCCCGTTGAGAAAGAACGGTATTCCGAACAAACATCGCCACCTTCTCAATCGCTATGCGCACCGCCTGCGGATCGTCAACATAAGCAACAAGGACAGCCTCCGGTTCGACATCCCCCGCAGTAAGCACCGAAAGCGCGACACTCTCCGAAAGATGATCAATCACATCCCGCTCAATATCAACCGCCGTCGCCATTCGCACCGTATTTTGAAACTTCTCCCACGCATCTCGACCCGCATCCGTAAGTCGCGTTCGCTTGAAATCATAGAAACGATTTTTCAATCCGTCATGCTCGGAAAAAATATTAAGCCATCGCCCGTCCGCTCGCTCCGGAATGCGACTTGAAAATCTCTCCGCTTCCGGTTTTCCGGGAAGAGACTCGCTTTCCGATGCGTTCGTAAAACGAATATTCATACCGTCACTCGTACACCCGATCGACCATCCCAACACAATTCGTTCCGGATATCGAAAGAAATCGACGGATTTCGGACAGAGCGATCCCGAGCACTCCGGTTTTTTGAAAAACTCTTCGGAAGCAACATTAAAATACCCGACAAGAAGATGCTCTGAGAGATGTGGCACGCCCAATTCTTTTTGCACCGACTGAAACGAAGCATTATCGGCAAGCGTTGGATTTGATTCCATTGAAACAAGCTCGCGCCATACGGAACGGTTTGCATGAACCGATAGAATGCGTTTCACTTCATCTTCCGAGGAACCGAATACCCAATTTCCGCCAATAAGCGCGTGGTACAGCGTGCGAAATTGAACAAATTGTGACATATCATCCGGCAAAGACTCACCCGCCGATTTGAGAGACACCTTGAAATACCGAATCCCCCGCCATTCCAATGGTTCCACTTCAAATTCCGAATTCTTCCGAATTTTTTCGATCGCTTCAAGCGCCTTTTTTCGATCGCGAACCGAAGAAGCGACGAGAAAATCAATGGGCTTGTCCGGAGCGAAGCTTCCCTCGACTCCTCGAACCGTCATATCTCCCAAAACCTGCGGACGAGAAGAAGCGAGAGCCTCATTGGAAAGCGCGACACTTCGAGAAGAAGGTCTTGTCATATCGGCGACCGCCCGAGAAGCATCCGAACCAAGCGCCACCGCACTCTTCAAGAGACTCTCTCCGAGAGGACGCATATCAGACACCACCACATACGCCGATTCGCCGAGTACCGGACGAATATCCCCTTCAAAATCAAGATTGAATCGCTTCATTGAATCTTGGATTGCCAATGAAAGTGTTTTTCCTTCACCGACCGGATCGAGTGACTTCTTAAGAAGTGCATACCCGGGAAACGCACTCGCATGCTTCTCAAGAAGCGCATATTCGTTCGAATCGGGATTGATATTCATCTCAAGCACCAAATCCGGCGCAACCGGAAGCACCGCGAGCGATGGATACGTTTTTATCTCACGGACATACCACGTGGCGCCCCACGTCGCCACCAGAATGAGCGCGCAAAAAACTACGATACCGAGAATCCAGAAGAGCTTTTTTCGGCGCTCATGCCTAAATCGAACCCGAAACCACGTCACCGCATTCTCCCAAAGAAGTCCGAATCGACTCGACACCGACCGCCGTTTCAACTCGGCAAGCGATACGGAATCATCCCGAAATGTGATCGTTCCATATTTTTCAACCTCTTGTTCCGTTGGAGACGACAAAGAAGCCTTCGGCGTCTCGGAAATGTCCTCGGATTTTCTTTGAAACGCATCCAGCGTCGAAGGCGCATCCTTGGGCAACTCATGAAACGGAAGCGATTTCGACTTCTCAAGAAAATGCACCCCGGGATCAGACAGTTTCAGATCCATAGAATTTTGTTTTTTATTTTTTTGAGATTTTTAAAAAAAGACTACAACTTCCTCACCATCTCGCGGAACTGATTCCCGCGATCGAATTCGTTTTTGAAGATGCCGAAACTGGTGGCGCCGGGAGAGAGGAGAACGATGTCTTTGGGTTCGATATGAGAGATTGCCATTTCTATCGCGTCTTTCATCGAGGAAACCGTGCCGAATATCTTTTGCTCGCCACCATATTTCCGGACGGATTCAACGAGCTTCTCGGTCGCGTCACCGGAAAAAAGAATGGCACCTTTCACATTCCACGATTCCGCTATCGTTTTTCCGAATTCGTCGAAGTCGAGATTTTTATCGCTTCCGCCCGCAAGAAGAATGATCGGTGTTTCAAACGATCGTATGCCGGCAATCGCCGCGTCGGGAATCGTCGCGGCGCTATCATTGTACCAACGAGCCTTCCTTTTTTCGGCAACATATTCCAAACGATGCTGAATCCCGGAAAAGGAGAGGAGTCCTTTCGCAATCATTTCAAAATCAATACCAAACGCGCGCGTCGCGGCAATTGCCGCGAGCATATTTACAACACTATGCTTCCCCGGAACGCGAATATCCGAAAGCGAAGCAAAGACCGAATCTATCTTTCCTTCGCGACACACGAGATCGCCCTCGCGAACAAAAACGCCGTTACCACTCCGATCGTCACGCGCGCAAAAAAAACTTCGAGACGACACACGCCCCGCCTCGCGCACGAGTTCCGGACTCTCGGCATTGTAAACAAAGACATCATCCGGCGTCTGAAACCGAACAATATTCGCCTTGTCGATAAAGTATTCCTCCATCGAGGAATAGTAATTCAAATGATCCGGATAGAAATTGGTAAAAACCGCAATATACGGACTCTTCCGGATATTCGTAAGCGCCGAAAGGCGCCAACTCGAAAGTTCGAAAACAACCACATCGCATTCCGGAATCTTCTCAATAAGTGAAAGTACCGGCGTTTCCCCGATGCCAACTTCGAGCACGCGTTTCCCGGCGACTTTTAAAAGATGCGCAATCGCGCTCGCGGTTGTCGTCTTCCCCTTCGTCCCCGTCACACCGATAATTGGCTTCTCGCAGAGCGCAAAAAAAATACTCGAGTCCATCTCAACCGGAATACCGGCGCCCTGTGCCAATTCGATATACTCATTCCTCCAAGGAATCCGCGGATTCTTGATAACAAGATCGACATCCGTGAAGTCACTCTTCCGGTGTTCACCCAGAAAGAGCCGCACCCCCGGAAGGTGATCGATCTTGGCAACCGATTCGGCAAGCTCATGCGCATTCTTTGTGTCCGTCACCCGAATATCCGTCGCCCCTGCGCGCACCAAAAACTCCACGGTCCCGACGCCGCCCCCCGAAATCCCCAGCCCAAATACCGTCACCCGCTTCCCTGAAAATGAAAATCGATCAGTCATACGGAATGTTCTACCAAAACTTCTCCAACAACCCGCCTTCGCGGCGGAGTACGGCGCCGGCACGAATACCGGTGTACTCGCCATCATCGACCGCCACTCTTCCGTTTACGAGAACAAACGGGATGCCGGACGGATAGAGGAACGGGTTCTCGGATGTCGCGTGATCCTCAACTTGATTCGGATCGATCACGACAATATCAGCGTGATTTCCAACCGCAATCGTGCCGCGCTTCTTGATGCCCGCCTTCGCTGCCGGCTTTCCGGACATTTTATGTATCGCCTCTTCCCAGCTGAGCATCTTTTTTTCTCTCACATACCGAAAGAGTACGCGCGGAAACGCGCCGAAACAACGCGGATGCACCATCTCCCCCGTTTTCGTGTGCGCGATCGGGTATCCGGTGCCATTGGTACTCACGATCGAAAAAGGATGCCGAATCGCTCGCTCGACATTGTCTTCGGACAAGGCGTCCAAAGACACAATCGCGCGATCATCGGAGGCAAGCAATACGTCAAAAATAACTTCTTCCGGCAACTTCCCCTGCGCATGCGCCATATCAAGCACATTCGTCCGCATAATCATCTTGTTGAGCGAGGAAATAGAGAGATACGCCGACGAATAATCGATTCGCTCTTCTTTGAGATCATGAATCGCCTCGAGGCGAATCGATTGATCGCGAAGTCGCTCCATCATCATTTTCTTTCCACCGTCCGTCACCCATGTTGGGAGTATCGTATAGAGCACCGTCGCCGTCGATCGATAGGGATAGACATCAAACGACACATCGACTCCCTCCGAATCCGACGCTTCCAAAAGATAGAGTGCGCGCTCCATCTGCTCCCAATGTCGCCGCCCGACCGCCTTCAGATGCGAAATATGCAGTCGAACGCCGGAACTCCGCGCCATCGTAATCGCTTCGGCGACCGCCTCGGGCAACTCCTTTCCTTCATTCCGCAAATGCGTCGTACAAAAGCCGCCATATTTTCCAACAACGCTCGCCAATGTCGACAACTCATGTTCCGTCGCGTGTCGCCCATGCACATAGGCGAGTCCCAAGGACATTCCGATCGCTCCCTCGCGAAGAGACTGCTTCACCATCTTCGCCATTCCGGAAAGTTCGTTTGCACGAAGCGGTCGCGACTCATCGCGTACAAAGCCGCGTCGAAGCGTCCCATGTCCCAAAAGCGTCGCAAAGTTCACCGAAAGCGCGCGTCGCTCAACCTCTTCCAAAAATTCCTGCGTTGAAAGCCAGTTCAGGTTCAAATTCCGAATATCCGTCCATTTTTGAATAGACTGAAGCATTGACTGATCCGTGAGTGGCGAAAGCGATGACCCGCAATTTCCGCCAACAATCGTCGTAATGCCCTGTCGGACCAAACTCTCGAGATCGGGGTTCAAGAACACTTGCCAGTGCGTATCGGAATGATTGTTGATATCCACGAATCCGGGAGCAACATACCGCCCTTTCGCATCAATCGTTTTTTCGGCGCGTTCGCCATTCAAGTTCCCAAGAGTCGCAATCATTCCCTCTTTCACGCCGACATCGCCCGCAAACTCGCGCGCACCCGTCCCATCGAGTATCGCTCCGTTTTTTATGATGATATCGTACATAGTCCTCCTTTTGTTTTCTATTCCCGTCATTCCCGCGAAGGCGGGAATCCAGGTTCTACTAGCTTTCAATTGAGTACACTACAAGTTTTGTTCGTAGGGTGATTATATTCAGCACTATGGTGACTGTCTGCCGGAAGGCACGGGATCCCCGCCTTCGCGGGGATGACGATGTTATACCACCTTGAGCGCCATATCAACAAGACGTTCCGAATAGCCCCATTCATTGTCATACCAAGCAATCACTTTGACGAGATTACCATCAACAACCTTGGTGAGCGAAAGATCAACAATGGACGACGCGGGATTACCAATACAGTCCGAGGAAACAAGCGGTTCATTCGTTACATCGAGAATACCTTTCAGTCGATCGGTTTTCGACGCGGCGACAAGAGCGTCGTTTACTTCTTCCGCCGTCACATTGCGATTCAAAAGGAAGGTAAAATCCGTGAGCGATACCACCATCGTCGGCACGCGGATCGCAAGTCCGTCAAAACGCCCTTTGATATCCGGCATCACTTCTCCAATCGAAATCGCGGCGCCCGTTGTCGTCGGTACGATATTCTGTGCCGCCGCGCGCGCTCGGCGCAAATCATCATGGGGCGCGTCCTGAAGATTTTGGTCGGCAGTATACGAATGTATCGTCGTCATCATCGCCTTTGCGATACCAAACGACGCATGCATCACCATGGCAACCGGCGCCAAACAGTTGGTCGTGCAGGAAGCATTGGAAAGAATCGCTTCACCGTGATACCGATCGTCGTTCACGCCCATAAGAAACATCGGGATATCACTCCCCTTCCCGGGTGCCGAGAGCAGCACTTTTTTGGCGCCCGCGTCGAGATGCTTTTTCGCCGCTTCTCCCTTCACGAAGCGCCCCGTACATTCCAGGACCACGTCCACGTTCATCTCCCCCCAGGGAAGTTTCACCGGGTCAGGTTCCGAGAGAACCGGAATATCTCTCCCATCAACAACAATAGCGCCCTCCCGCGAGGAAATGTCCCGATCAAACAATCGATACGCCGT
>CAZJZN010000037.1:0-8198 GCA_964550545.1 uncultured Bdellovibrionales bacterium | reverse complement strand
AGATTCTTAACCGCGAAGTCACATGTATTGGATATACCTCTCCCTCTTTATTCTCGTGGTCGTTCTTCCAAAGGTGATAAATGGCGATCGATTGTTTCTTCGGGAAGATGACCAAGAGTCGATTCTTATTTTCTTTGTGGGCGCTGTCGGGCTTCTCCTCTATCTCTGGAAAGAAAATCAGCTCCGTTTTCATCTTCGAGAAAAAGTGAAGATACAGAAAGAGGCGTCTCGGGTGTCACGCGATCTTGCCGATTCGTATTCGTATATCGCCGAGATCAATCGAAAGATGGATATTCTCAAAAATATCGCGCTCGGGCTTCCTGAAACGTCCGCTGTGACACCGGAACGAATGAAAGAAGTCTATGAATCTATTCTGGAGGCGCTCTCGCTTCTTGGAAAAACGGACGCGTACTTTCTTTGTATTACGGATATTCGATCGGGAGTTGTGGAAAAGAAGCTTGATGCCAAAGGGAAACGGTGTCCGGTTCTTGACTTCGCTTCTCTTTCCAAGAGAAGCGAAACGCTGATTCGGGAAGGCGAGTATGTTATTATCCGTTCGCCGCGACGTCTCAAGGGGTGTTTTGCATTTATCATTCTCCGAAAAAAGAATGGCGATCTCGAAGATCCGGAAATTTTCAAGGCGCTCGCCGCTCAGGCGCTCTTTCTGTATTCGATTGAGCGGGAACAAAAACTTCCTGAAGTAAAAAGTTAACACGTTGTCTTGGAGGCTGTCTTAAAAGACTGTTTTTCTGGGGAAAATTATTTTTTTGCTTGTCTTCCACTTCGTTCGCCTGCTTGCCTGCCGCCTGCCTGCCGGTAGGTAGGGTAGGTAGGGAAGCCGCAAAAAAACAATTTTCCCCAGAAAAACGTTCAGATTTTCAGTTTGGTGACGCTTTTAAAATAGGATCTTATGAGAATACTCGCTTTGTGGGTGATAAACGCGGCGCTTTTTATCGCGATTGCAAACGTTGTCCCCGGTATCTCGGTGTATGGCTTCGGGACGGCGCTCTGGGTTTCTTTTCTGTGGGGATTGGTGAGTGTTACGCTTCGGCCACTCCTCCTCCTTCTCGCGCTTCCGGTGACGCTTCTTACGCTCGGACTCTTTACGTTTGTTGTTAATGGGTTTCTTTTTTGGCTTCTCGCGAAACTGGTTGACGGATTTGAGGTGGAGTCGTTTGGGGCGGCGTTTTTCGGAGCGCTGACTTTTTCGGTGTTAAGCTGGTTTCTCGGATTGGCGTTTCGGAAACGGGAAGACTCGAAATGATCGGAATGAACGCGTATGAGGGTGGCACTGGTGCATGATTATCTGGTTCAGCGTGGAGGGGCCGAACGGGTATTGGAGGCGTTTGCGGAACTTTTTCCGGAGGCGCCGATTTTTACGCTCCTTCACGATCCCGAGGCGATGCGCGGGCTTTTTTCGAATCGCGATATTCAAACTTCCTTTCTGCAAAAAATTCCGTGGACAAGGCGGAATCACCGGCTTTTCCCGCCACTTATGCCTCTTGCTATCGAGCAGTTCAACTTTCGCGATTTTGACCTGGTGCTGTCTGATTCATCAAGCTATGCAAAGGGAGTGATCACGGGTCCCGAGACACTTCATGTTTCCTATATGCATACCCCAATGCGGTATGCGTGGGACGATTGCCATAAGTATACGGAGGACTTTGGATTTCCTCGGCTCGTGAAGCGACTCGTTCCATTTTTGATGAACCCGATTCGCTTGTGGGATCAGACGAGTGCTTCTCGCCCGGACCATATTATTGCCAATTCTCGGTTTGTGGCGAATCGAATCGCGAAATACTATCGTCGCAATACTGAGGTGATTCATCCGCCGGTTGATACCGGGCGTTTTCGGATACTTCCTTCGTCCGAACGAAAAGATTTTTTTCTGATGGTAGGGCGCCTCATTGCTTACAAGCGGCACGATATCGCGATTCGCGCCTTCAATGAATTGCAACTTCCCTTAAAAATTATCGGGCGCGGACCCGAATATGATCGTTTGCGCGCGCTTGCCGGTCCGACGGTGGAATTCCTCGGTCGTGTTCCGGATGAAGAACTCCCGCGCTACTATGGTGAATGTCGAGCCTTTATTTTTCCCCAAGAAGAGGATTTTGGTATTGTTGCGTTTGAGGCGTTTTCGGCGGGACGACCCCTGATTGCTTTTCGCGGTGGAGATATTCCGGAGCACCTTGAGGAAGGGAAAATGGGTATTTTCTTTGATCGACAAACGCCGGACGATATCATCTCCGCCGTTCGCGCATTTCGCGATAACGACTACGACCCGGAACATATCCGTGAGAAAGCTCTTGCTTTCGATCGCTCTCTTTTTATCCAAAAAATCAGCGCATATTTGAACCGTGTTCTTGCGGAGCATCGAGAAGGGAACTATGAATTTTGTGGCAGCTTGATGGTGGGGGAGAAATAGGCTAGGCTGGGGAAGGAGGGGGCGGAATAACGCTATTTGTCTATGGATCTTCGAGAATTAGTGCGTGTGTTTTGGAAATACCGGGTGCTCTTTGCGGGAACGATCATGGTGTTTTTCGTGGCGGGTTTTTTGGTGTGGGCGCTCCAACCGGTTCGATTTGTGGCGGAAGTGACCATGAATGTGGCGCGAACGGGTGTTCGTGAGACAAATGAGTACGCCTACGATGATTTCTATCGATTGCAAGCGGATGAACGATTTGCAGATACGGTGGTTCGATGGCTTGATTCCCCGCGTATTCTTGCCGATATCGAGCGTGAGGCGAAAGTGGAGCCGGGATCAACCTCTTTTGATGCCGGGAGGCTCTCGTCTCAGGTTATTCGGGTGCGATTTTTGTCTCCGACGTCCGGGAATGCCGAAGCTCTCTCGCGGGCGATGTTTGCGGTTTTGAATCGCGAGACGGTTTCCCTTAACGCAGGTAAGGATGTGGTCGGTTGGTTTTCACTGGTGGGAGAAAAGCCGTCTCTTTCCGATGCGCGGTTTGGGAAGATGGAAGCGTTCGGAGTCTCCGGATTTCTTGGAGTAATGGTCGGTTTTTTCGGGGTTCTCTTTCGTTGGTATTTTTCAGGGGAACACTCTTTTTATTCGATCGGGAGGGGTCGGAGGGACGCGCATGAAGATCGGCATTGATATTCGACCGCTTATCGGGGGGCACCATTCCGGTGTCGAGGAGTATTTGCTCGAGCTTCTCGAGCATCTTTTTGCGATTGATCGCGAAAATCACTATGTGCTTTTTTGGAATGCTTGGAAGTTGCCGCCCTGCCCGAGAGATTGGGACACGCGATTTCCGAATGTTCGCCTGGTTTCGTTTCGTATTCCCAACAAACTCCTCAATCTCTCTCTGTGGTACTTCGGATTTCCAAAAATTGATCGACTCGTGGGGGGTGTCGATGTCTTTTTTATGCCGAATCTCAATTTTTCGGCATTTTCGAGAAAAACGCGTGTTGTTGTGACGGCACATGACCTTTCATTTGAACGGTATCCGGAGACGTTTTCGTGGAAGCGACGGTTGTGGCACACGTTGGTGAATTTCCGGGCACTCATCCGTCGGGCGCATCGAGTCATTGCCGTATCGGACTCGACACGGGATGATTTGGTATCGCGACTCGGTACGAATCCCCGGAAGATCAACGTGATTCCGAGCGGTATTTCGGAACGATTCGTTCGTATGAGTCGCAATGACCCGGCGCTCCTTGATGTGAAGCGTCGGTATCGTTTGCCCTATCGGTTTTTTCTTTTTGTGGGGACAATCGAGCCGCGCAAAAACGTGATCGCGATTGCCGAAGCGTTCGACGCTCTTGTTTCGGCGGGAGAGTGTACGGGGTACTCCCTAGTCATTGCCGGTGTAAATGGATGGAAGTGGAGGGGTATTCGACGGGAAATCCGACATCTTTCTTCGCGGTCAACCATCCGATTTTTGGGATTCGTCCGGGACCAAGATCGTCCGGCGCTCTATAACTTGTCGAGTGTTTTTGTCTCACCGTCGTTTTATGAGGGATTCGGATTCCCGGCTTTGGAAGCGGCTTTGTGCGGCGTGCCGGTTCTCGTTTCACACGGATCGTCGTTTCCGGAAACGCTTGGAGGCGGTTCGATTGCTGTCGACCACTTTCGTTCGAATGAACTCTTTCAGGCGATGCGGGAGCTGGTACGAGATGCGACACTTGCCACTCGCTTTTCGACGGAAGGGGAGATACTCGCTCGACGATTCACCTGGGAAAAGGCGGCAAAGGAAACGCTCCGAACATTCGAACGCGTGATGCGTCGCTAGTCTTGGTGTTGCTTCAATGTTTCTTTGGAGATAGGGTAATGATGCATATAATGAGCATTCCGGTGTTTTTAATTTATTTTTAGCGTTCAAGTATATGAAGGATACTCATATCGTGTTTGGTATCGCGGGTGAGCCCGGGGCGGGGAAAGATACGGTAAAGGAATATCTTGTACACACGTATGGATCGGAAAGTCTTGGTTTTTCCCTTATATTAAAGGATATTTTACTCCGCCTTTCGATTGAGTTGTGTCGGGAGAATTATGCGCGGTTGGCAGAGGCGATTCGTGAATCATTTGGAGA
The DNA here is from genome assembly GCA_964550545.1 of uncultured Bdellovibrionales bacterium. Taxonomy (GTDB): domain Bacteria; phylum Patescibacteriota; class Minisyncoccia; order Moranbacterales; family UBA1568. Next base: position 3,648 of record CAZJZN010000037.1, on the reverse strand, counting down.
AAATGTTCTTGCGAAAGTGTTGACAAGAGATATTGCATGTATCTCGAAGCCACTGGTTGTGATCGACGGTATTCGAAAGTTTGGCGAGCTGGAAGAACTTCGGAAACTGCCAAACTTCCACTTCATTTTTATGGAAACCGATCTTCGTGTTCGATATGAACGGATCAAAAATCGCGGAACCAAGGTGGATGATATTTCGAAAACATTCGAGGATTTTGTTCGCGATCATGAGCATGCCGCCGATCGAGAAGTACGGAATCTCAAGGAATATGCCGATGTCGTTATTGAGAATAATGGAACGCGCGAAGATCTCTTCGCTCAAATTGACACACGGCTTCTTTCTCTTGGCGTTGATCGAAAATTGTGAACGCCGATATTTTATAAATATACTAAAAAACAGAGAATTTGTCTATTTTTATTGACATTGAGTATTGACAAGACTTGCAGTATGCGGTATGGTCTGACCATACAAAACAAAAAGGTGTCCAGAAGAATATTATTTGCACCTTCCCAATTCGTGTGTGCGCCGACTGTGGCGTTCTGCGTGGGAAGGTTTTGTTTTTCCGAAACATTCTTCATGCAACGCAGAACGTCATAGGGGCGTTCGCAATTAGACCTCAGGAGGTCATATGAAAAAGTTTGTTCTGGCTTTGTTTGCGTTTCCCCTTGCTTTTGGTCTCAGCGTCTCCGCTGGGGCGGTAACGGAGACATCTGATGAAGATGTCAAATCCCCAGTGTTCACAGCTCGATCTACTGGGCAAATGGTTATGCTGGAACACGAGGCGTGTCGTTTCGTCGCCGCGAAGGACACTAACGGGAATCTGGCTCAGGTTCGATTGGGCGATGCAGTCAATTTGGACTGTCGAGAGCTCAAAAAATCGGGGATATTTCTCTCTCCAGAGAATGTTCCGGATGAACGGCTGGTTATAGTTACCGATAAGGCCATGAAGAAAGCTATCAATGCTTTCCAGGATGATTCCGGGAAATCAATTTGGGTTTCTACCTTGAGTAGCTGGTGGACTCCCGATCGGCAGGGGAATACCTATGCCGCTCTGATTGTCCAGGTGTTGGAGGGGGATGACACTCCGTATCAGCAGATTCGTCCGGAGGCACAACGACTCATCGTCGGTCAAGAAGCTCTCCTTATTAATCCGGACCCGATGTATACTCAGCTCTGGGAAGGAATGAGCCAGTGCGGGTATCCGTCGCCCAACTTTATGGTTCTTCTCCGGAATGAGGAGGACTACCCAGCTCTGGTGGCGCTCATCGAAATGTTTGCTCGCAGACACAATGTTCCGGATGTATACGTTTCGGGCTGTGATGCCAGTGGTCTGTATAATTTCGTTCATCCTGGGGATGGGACGAGTTAATCGTCACAAGTTTTATTTCTGAGTTCTGGGCGGAGGAAGTGTAATACTTTCTTCCGCCCTATTTTTTTGTCGAGAGTTTACTTTTACTGAGAATTTTGTTTATACTGAAGTGTACCAAGAGGTGATATTGTTTTATTGCGATACCATTTTTTCTCCCTATGAAATATATCCCCGTTATCGGTATGGAGATCCATGCCGAGCTCAAGACGAAGTCCAAGATGTTTTGCGCCTGTGAGAATGGACGAGGACTTGAGAAGGAGCCAAATACGCATATCTGTCCCGTGTGTACGGGGCAACCGGGGACGCTCCCGGTACCGAATCGATCAGCGATTGAGTCGGTGCAGAGGGCGGGACTCGCTCTGGGGTGTATGCTTCGCCTCGAGTCGAAGTTTGATCGCAAGAACTATTTTTACCCCGATCTTCCAAAGGGGTATCAGATTTCGCAGTATGATAAGCCCTTTTGCGAGCGGGGAGTGATGAACATTGGTGGGAAAGTGTTTCGTATTACTCGAATTCATCTTGAAGAAGACACGGGGAAGCTTTCGCACTCAAACGGCGCGACACTTGTTGATCTCAATCGCGCGGGCGTGCCGCTTATGGAGCTCGTTACCGAGCCGGATTTCGAGAGTGGCAAAGAGGCGCGGGCGTTTTGCCAGCGACTTCGGCAAGTATTGCGGTACCTCGATATTTCCGATGCCGATATGGAGAAGGGGCAGATGCGATGCGAAGTGAATATTTCGCTCTACAAGAAGGGTGAAGAGCGATTGAGTGGGACAAAGGTGGAAATCAAAAACCTGAACTCATTCCGTTCCGTTGAACGGGCGGCGGATTATGAAATCGTGAGGCAGACGGAACTTCTCGAAAATGGTAAGGATGTGAAACAAGAAACTCGCGGGTGGGATGATGCCGCGGGACGAACGGTATCTCAACGCGCCAAAGAATCCGCGCACGATTACCGATACTTTCCCGAGCCGGATATTCCGGCACTCATTTTTACCGAAGAGTACGTCGAACAACTTCGCCGGAGCCTTCCCGAATTGCCGGATGCCAAAGAGGCGCGTTTTTTGGAAGAGTATGGACTTCCTTTGGTTGATAGTGTGACATTGGTTTCGGAACGCGATACGGCGGACTGGTTCGAGCAAGTCGCCAGTGAACTCCTTGAAAAGAAACAGTCCGGTGAAGCAAATGCCGATGCGAAGAAATTGCTCAAGCTCGCAGCGAATTATTTTCTTACTGAGATCAAAAAATATCTTGCCGAACGGGGTGGCGATATGCGGAGCATCTCGGTGACGCCCGAGAATTATGCTGAGTTTATCGGGCTCGTTGCGGACGGTGTCGTGAATTCGAGTGGCGCACAGAGCGTACTCGTCGAAATGATGAAGGGTGGGGATTCCGACCCTTCGCATATTATCGAACGACTGGGGCTTTCACAGACGAATGATGAAGGCGCGATCAGTGATTTTGTTGATAGAGTGATTATGTCGAATGAAAAGTCGGTTTCGGACTATCGCGCGGGAAAAGAAAGCGCACTTCAGTTTTTGATCGGACAGGTAATGAAGCTCTCGAAAGGCAAGGCAAATCCGGAAATGGCACGCGAGATGCTTCTTGGGAAACTCAGAGGATAGTATATGGAAAAGAGAAGATGCGGGGTGGGCGGGAGATTTGACACATATTTTTTCGAAGAGTACAATCAGCCTCAATGAGTCCGAAAAAGAAGACAATTCAGAATGCATTTTTTTCGAAAGCGTGAAAGTCGCCCCACTGGGGCGATTTTTTTTGATCTTTAACAATTTGGAAAGATGAAGAGGTGAAAAGTGAATGCTCTTAATGATGTTTTGAGTGATCGTAGTTGGGTTGACGAATCAACCGAAGATTTTTTCCGTCGAATGACTGAGCGGTTTGGAAATTTGGGAAAATTTAAACCCGGTTTTTATTTGTATGAGGGTGTTGATCATCTTTTGTATCTCACTCGAGACTGCTCATATGTGGCGGATTCTTTTGGATGGTGTTTTGCGGTACTTCTCGATAGGAAAAAAGTTGTCGGTGTTTCTCTTGAACCGTTTAGTGGAATAGTGATCGATATCGGGAAAACATATCCCGGTATCGGGAGAGATGGGAGGGATTTTCCTCTCTGGCCACTTATTCAGCGACTCATAACCGAAGAGCTCTTATTTCCCGGTTATTCGCGGAAAAGAGTGCGAGTAATGCTTCCGAGAATTCAGAAGCTCGTTGATGGCGTGATGATTCCTTTTGAAATGCTGCGGGAGGTGCGTGATGG
>CAZJZN010000036.1:0-8342 GCA_964550545.1 uncultured Bdellovibrionales bacterium | reverse complement strand
GTTTAGGGCGTGGACTACTGGGGTATCTAATCCCATTCGCTCCCCACGCTTTCGTGGCTCAGTGTCAGATCGGCGCCAACCAGCTGCCTTCGCCTTTGGTGTTCTTCACGATATCAACGCATTTCACTACTACACCGTGAATTCCACTGGTCTCTCGCCGCCTCAAGATATGCCGTTTCGAATGCGGTTCTTCGATTGAGTCGAAGGATTTGACATCCGACAAGCATACCCACCTACCCACTCTTTACGCCCAATAAATCCGGATAACGCTTGAGGTCTCTGTATTACCGCTACTGCTGGCACAGAGTTAGTAACCTCTTATTCTCCAGGTACTCTCATCGAAATTGCTCCCTGAAAAAAGCGGTTTACGACCCGAAGGCCTTCATCCCGCACGCGGCATCGCTCGTTCACCCTTTCGGGCATTGACGAATATTCTCGACTGCAGCCTCCCGTAGGAGTTTGGGCAGTGTCTCAGTCCCAATGTTGGGGGCCATGCTCTCACACCCCCTACCCGTCAGAGCCTTGGTAGGCCATTACCCCACCAACTAGCTGATAGGACGCAGGCTGCTCTCAAAGCGATAAATCTTTACTCCGTAGAGCACATCGTGTATTCTTCCGTCTTTCGACGGATTATTCACGACTTTGAGGGACATTCCTACGCATTACTAACCCGTTTGCCGTGGGCCTAAACCCACTCGACTTGCATGCCTTATCCATGCCGCCAGCGTTCATCCTGAGCCAGGATCAAACTCTCAATAAAGATGATATTCCGAGAGCATCCGGTAAACCGAACTCCGTCACTCATCTTGGGATGACAGATAAACTCTCGAAAAATTTTGAGCGAGACAATCGGATTTGTGATTCCGATAGACTTTTATCACGCTGGATTAGTCTATCGGCATATTTTACTTATTCCTCTGAACACTACCTTTTACTACTGATGGGGCAACCAACCCAAGCGCCCACATCCATATCGCCGCATTCAGAATCCATGGAAATAAACCAAAAAGACACATTGGTTCAGCAAATATCCCCAAAAGAAAGAACGCCAAAGCACAAATAATGCTCATGAAAAAAGCAAAAACCGCAATAATCACAAACACATCGGCATCTTTCATTTCCACACTCCTTTCTACCAAAGAAACCACAAATCCGATTGCCTCAACCCGAGTGCTTCTTTTCCTCCTGCGAAGAAAAGAAGACTTGAAGATTTCCAGACTAATTTGGATTGACCGCAAAAAATTGCAATGTGTACAAATTGTTAAAGGGCTTTTGAGCGAAAAAGAAAACCGAAGCCTTCCTACTTCGCTTTTCCGAGTATAGAGGAAGAGAACGCCGCTTGTCAAGCATCGAGCATACTCGAAGCCACCTTGTGGAAATATCCCCCGGAAAACCCTCTATTTCTGGCTTTTTCAGCTATCGTCGCTTATTGAGAAAGAGCAGGAAAACAAGTGGCGCCGCCATCCACACTATGCGAGCGATCGGATCGGTAAAGTATCCGTAAACCGCCGGAGAGATAAACTGAAGCGCGAGACTCTTTGAGACGAGCGAGAGCGCGATACTCATCACCAGTCCCGCGCCAAGACATCCCATCACCAAAACACGCGAAAAAAAGGTCGACGTCGGATTTGAAATGTGAATATCGAGAATATAGTCACCGACCGCGACCAAGACAACGAGAAGCCCCAGAAATAACACCGCCCGCCCTTCCGGAAGCGCAGAGGAAACAGACGATGGAATCACGTCAACCAACGCGAGCGCTACGTAGGAGAAAACAACCACACTCATAAGCCTCGTTCTTCCGAGGGCAAACGCAAGCGCCAAGCTTCCCCCGACAAAGATCAGGAGAAACGAAAGATCGCCGGCAAGTTTCGCCGGAAGAAACGAGGCGATCATTGGAAATACATTCATAGGAAGAAAAGAGGAAGCTCCCGCCCCAAGGGTACACCGCCCACTCCACGCGGTCAACGCTTGCGAAGACCCGCAAAAATCGATAGTATGATAGCGCTCGCCTTTGAGCGATTTTTCTTATGAGCCCCGTGATCCGATCCGCATTCTTTTGGCTTCTTACAGCCATATTCCTCATTACATCCCCCGTATTCATTTTTTTTCTGATGGGCTACCGCTACAGTATTGAGCGGGGCGTTTTTGTCTACACCGGATCCATTTCAGTATCATCCAACCCTGCAAGCGGCATTGATATTCGAGTTGACGGGGAACCCGTTTCCGCCAAAGCCAATCAAATGAATCGATCGTTCCATATAGAAGGAATCAAGCCGGGACAACATACACTGTCCGTTTCGGCTCCCGGATTTACCTCGTGGCGCAAAAATATCTCCGTTCACAGCGGACTTTCAACCGAATTCTGGAATGTCCTCCTTGCTCGAGAACAATACGGTCGAAGTAACACGCCCTTTCCCGAAGGAAGCCTCGACTTCTTCTCTTCGCCGAACGGAATCGACTTTTTGATTCCGATTGAAAACAATGGCGAATTCACCCTCCTCCTCTTCTCTTCAGACACGGGAACAAGCCGACAGATATTCTCTTCCCTCCAGTTTACCATTGATCAATCATCACCCGATATACGACCGGAATGGTCAACCGAAAATGAGTCGATCATCCTCATGCCACTTCTCTCGCGAGAAACCGGTCAACTTCACACCTTCCTCATCGACATCGACACCATGGAGACAACCGATCTCAAAGATATCCTTCCGGAAGAAGCGCGAGAAACGATACGAAGCATCCATTGGAGTCCGAATGAATACGCCCTCCTTGCTCTCTCCGGAACAAAACTCTTCCAGGTCGCTCTCGCGCCACCCTTCGCCATCCGAACCATTTCCGACACGGCGGGCGCCTACAACACGCTCGGATCATCCGCTATCGTCCTCGAACACGACACAGGCATCCTCTCGGAAATTCCCCTCAAGAATCCCGATAATCGACGACAAATTACCACTGCCGCACCCGAAGACAGCGTAGGAAACTCCACCGCCTCATTTTCAGTTGTTCCCTATGACAAAACACGTATCGTTCTTCTGAATGCAAAGAATGGCGATCTCTTCCTCTACAACAAGGGCGAATCAAAAGAATGGTTTTCCCGTCTCCCGGGAGAGGTACGTGGTACGCAATTCTCGGATGATGGGAAGAAGCTCCTCTACTGGACCGATTGGGAGATATTCACGGTCTTCACCCGAAAATGGGAAGTTCAACCAATGAGAAAAGAGGGTGATCGCCTCGATATCGGACGATTCTCGGAAAAAATTTCCTCCGTACAATGGGCAAAGGACTACGAACACGCGCTCTTTCTCGTCAATCGCGATATCCGCGTCACCGAACTCGACGACCGCGGAGGAAGAAATACCGCGACCGTCATTTCGCTTCCCGATGTTCCAAAGCGAGTTTCGGTTTTTGGTAATCAAAATAAAATCTTCTCCCTCTTCAATGAAAATGGAGACGCCGCTCGCCCCACCCTCTCCTCCATCACTTTCCCCGAACCCACCAGCCTCTTCGGCTTCGGAAGATAAACCCAACCTCGAAAATAATAAAAATCCCGCTGTAGAAGCGGGATTTTTGCAGGAGTTGAGGAGAAAATCGGGTTAGCGTTTGCTCCACTGGGGGGCGCGACGGGCTTTTTTGAGACCCGGTTTTTTGCGCTCCACCTTTCGAGCATCGCGGGAAAGAAACTTCCCGGATTTGAGAAGTGGTCGATGCCCGGCGTCAAAAGCAATGATTGCTCGAGCAAGACCCAAGCCTGCGGCGGCGGCCTGACCGGCAGGTCCGCCCCCTCTTACATGGACGGAGATACGAAAACGATTCTCAAGACCGACAACTCGAGCCGGTTCCAAGAAAAGACTCTGGAGACTCGCGGTCGGAAAATATACCTTCACTTTTCGGTCATTTACCGTTATTTCACGCTCTCCCTCGCCGGATTCTTCAAAAATACGAACACGAGCAACTGCCGTCTTCCGACGACCGACACCGGCAAAATACACTGAAGGAGCTTTCTCTTCAAGCACTTCTTTTTCCTTCACCTTCTTTTCACGAACCTTTGTCTCTTGAGTTGTTTCCTTTGTTGTCATAATAAAGCAACGGGCTTAGAATCGCTTAGAGAGTAACCGCCTGGGTCGCATACGGATGGTCGGCGTTTTTGTAGAGGAGGAGGCGCGTCATCATCGGATCGCGGAGCTTGTTCTTGGGAAGCATACCGTAGACTGCCGACTCAATCACTTTCCGAGAATCTTTCTTCATCTGATCTTTGAGACTAATCGATGTGATGCCACCCGGATATCCACTGAAACGGTGATACATTTTCTGGTCTCCCTTCTTCCCGGTTGCAACAATACCGTCCGTATTGATAACGACAACAAAATCACCCCCATCAATATGGGGCGCAAAATCAACCTTGCGCTTTCCGGAAAGAACGGTGGCCGCCTGCGTCGCAAGCCTCCCCAAAATCTTTCCCTGCGCGTCAATAACAAAATATTTCCGATTCATACAATTCAGTCGACAAATTCAAGAATAGCCAATCGAGCCCCATCACTCCTCCGCGGCGGCATTTTCACAACACGCGCATACCCGCTCGTTCGAGCATCAAACCGCTTGAGAAACTCCCTGTTCGAGAGACGCTCGAGCGTTATCTCCGAGAGCCGTTTTTTCAAAAGCCGAAGCACGGCAACGCGACGCGACGGATCAGAAGTTGATCCGGCCTCCTTCGCATAGTTCAGGACACGATCAATGCGAGACTTGATCTCTTTCGCTCGAGCCTCTGTCGTCTGGATTCTTCCATGAAGGACAACTCCCTCAAAAAGACTTTTGACCAAGGCTCGGCGCCCGTTTCGGTTTCGTTCGAGTTTTCTTCCAGCGTGTGCGTGATTCATACCGTCTCTACAGAAATCAAAAAAAATCAATTCTTACTCCCCTCTCCCTATTCCCGAAAGGAAATTCCGGCATCGGAAAGCACTTTCTTTACTTCTTCAAATCCCTTCTCTCCCATTCCGGAAAAATTCTTCACCTCTTCTTCGGTAAAGGCGGCGAGACTGGAAACCGAAGTGATTTCATATGCCTCGAGAACCTTCCGCGTTCGAGTTGAAAATTCATGGAGACCGTCAGATTCATGAGCCTCTTCCTCCGCAGGAGCTTCTTTTCCCAGAATAGCTGAAAACTGTCCGATCAAAATCGTTGTCGCGCGACGGAATGCCTCTTCCGGTGTAATACTTCCATCAGTCAACACTTCGAGTGTAATGCGATCAAAATCGGTTCGCTTTCCGACACGCATATTCTCAACCGTGTAATTGACTCGTTCAATCGGTGTATAGACAGCGTCGATGGCGATCACGCCTATTTCTTTTTCCTTGCGCTCCTGATGCTCAACGGAAACATATCCGAGACCGCGTTCCACGGTAAATTCCATTTCGATTTCCGACTTCTTCTCCGTGAGTGTCGCAATCACCTGATTCCCATTCACTACTTCAAGAGAGGAGGGTACCTGAAGCTTGTTGGCACATACCTCACCCTCTCCCTTCGCTTTCAGGGTGATTTTTACCGCTTCATCGCCATGCATATGAAACCGAACTTTCTTGAGGTTCAAGATAATTCGGACAATATCTTCCAAAACACCCGGTATCGTCGAAAATTCATGAGAAACATTCTTGATCTTGACCGACGTAATGGCGGCACCATCAAGAGATGACAGAAGAACTCGACGGAGCGCGTTTCCCAACGTAGAACCGTATCCAGGATAACACCCATCGATTTCAAATTTCCCAAAATTTTCGCCAAGAGCGGTGTATCTCGGCTCCTCCGGAAGAGAGATAGTACGCATACCGTTTTCCATTCCTCCCGAGACAAGCCTCTTCCTCTTTACAAGAGAGACCTGTCGGAAAGCGGGTTAAAAAAATATACCAAAAAAATTACTTTGAATAATATTCAACAACCGACTGAGGATCAACTGCAACGCCAATATCGCTTCGTGACGGAGTTCCCACAACCCTCCCCTCGAACTTTTCTCCATCCAACTCAAGCCATGAAGGAACATTCTTTTTATTTCGAAGCTCGCCTTGTTTGTTGACAAAGTAGGTTTTCTTGGTTTTCTCACTCGCTACCGAAATCACATCCCCCACACGTATCTCTGCCGAAGGAATCGAGAGCAACTTTCCATTCACCCGAAACGCGCGATGCGAAACTAATTGACGAGCGAGTGATCGAGACGAGGCAAACCCCATTCGATACACCACACTGTCAAGACGCATTTCGAGGCGAGCAAGGAGAAGGTCGCCCGTGACACCTTTTCGACGACTCACATCCTCATAGTGCTTGCGGAACTGTTTTTCCAGAACGCCATAAATACGCTTGATGCGCTGTTTCATAGCGAGCTGTTTCCCATACTCACTCTGCCCTCTTGAAACCGTTTTTCCGTGCGCGCCCGGAGCGTATGCCTTCCGTGTAAGAGCACATTTGGGAGTAAAGCAACGGTCGCCCTTCAAAAAGAGCTTTTCTCCTGCCCGACGGCACAATTTGCATTTATCTAGATTTCTCGCCATAAGCATTGATAGAGGGATCGGATCAATTCAATTCTCTGTATTACTAAACACGTCGGGGCTTTCGAGGGCGACACCCTCCGTGAGGCAATGGGGTAATATCGCGAATCGAAAGCAAAGTGAGTCCATTGTTGGCAAGTGCGCGAACAGCCGCTTCCCGACCGCTTCCAACACCCTTCACGAGCACATCCACCTCCTGAAGACCGTATTTCCTCGCCTTTTCCACCACTTCGCTCACAACCTGTGTCGCGGCATAGGGTGTCGATTTCTTCGCACCCTTGAACCCCATATGTCCCGAGCTCGACCATGCAAGCGTCGCCCCATTCATATCAGCCAGCGTCACAATAGTGTTGTTGTAACTACATTGAACATTGGCGCGACCGCGAGCAATTTGGTTTTTCCATTTCTTTTTCTTCTTTGCAGGAGAAGTTGCATCCTCAGAAGATGAGGGCGCATCCAAAGCATCGGTTACTTCCTCCGCGATCTTCACTTCCTGTTCCGTTGTTTCCGTTTCTTTCGCCATAGTTCAAATGAGAGAATCATTTTCTTCAATAAAATTTCACGAACACCATCAGATACGCAACCAAGACACTTTTCCTAGGTCTTGTCCGCCGCCTTCCGACGACCGCTCCCCATCGTCTTGCGTACATTGCCGCGAATCGTCCGGGTGTTGGTCTTGGTTCGTTGTCCGCGAACCGGAAGATTCTTCTGATGGCGACTGCCGCGATAGCAACCGATTTCTTTCAATCTCTTGATATTCATTTTGACCGCGTGCCGAAGTTCCCCCTCGACACGATATTTCTTTTCAATCATATCTCGAAGACGGCTCGCATCTTCAAGAGAGAGGTTCTTTGATCGAATATCCGGACTAATTGAAAGCTCGTGTAAAATTTTCCGACTCGTTGTGAGGCCGATTCCGTAGACATACGTAAGCGCCACTTCAATGCGCTTCTCATCGGGAATATTGATACCGGCAATACGAACCATAGAAGTCAATTAACAGATAACGGTAAGCGATCGATAGGGATAGATCCTCTTTAATTACGAAGCTACACAACGCACACGCGACTCACCAAAACACACTCTTATCCCTGTCGCTGCTTGTGTTTCTTTACGGAACAAATAACGTAGAGCTTTCCTCTCCGTTTTACCACCTTGCAGTGGACACAAATCTTTTTTACCGATGCTCTCACTTTCATAAAATATACTCAGAATATTCGGGAAAAACTCTTCAAGACGTTTTCTTCACTACTTCATTCGCTGAACGATTCTCCCGCGATTGAGATCGTACGGACTCATTTCGAGAATAACGCGATCTCCGGGTAAAAGGCGAATGTAGTTCACCCTCATTCTTCCGGAAATATGCGCGAGCACCTCGTGTCCATTCTCGAGACGAACCCGAAACGATGCGCTCGGAAGTGATTCGAGCACTTCTCCCTCAACACGAATGATTTCTTTGTCTTTGTTCAAACCCATAGAGTGCCCGTAGGCAAAACAACAACCAACACATACCCACCTTTTCCACCACTCTCCATTCTCACCAAAGGAGGCAGAAGAAGAATGGAGCTCCCTCCTCGGTTTCATCTCGACAGAAATCAAGACAAAACAACATAGACGCAAAGAATCGGCGGGAAAATCCGCCGACGACGAATACGAAAAAACGAGGGGACGGAATCCGGGAAAATCAATCCTCGTTCCTGCGTTTTCTTCCGCGTCGATCCGAGCATATCCACTTACCTGCCTTCTCCGAGTTTTTTGAGAGCAATGAGTATTCTAGCCAATGATTCTTTTTTTGTCAACAGC
>CAZJZN010000035.1:0-8603 GCA_964550545.1 uncultured Bdellovibrionales bacterium | reverse complement strand
TCAAGGTAATTTGGTATGAGTTTCCTTTTCAATGGCCTGATTTTTTTGGAAAAAAATTAATTTTTCAATTGTTTGCCTTATGCAACTTCGAAGCGTGTTGGATGCGGAGGTATCCGGAAAGAAGGTGCTCGTGCGGGTAGATTGCAACGTTGAACTCAATGAAAAACGCGATGTGAAGGAGCGATACAAGGTGGAGGCGGCTCGGTATACGGTGGAATACCTCCTTTCAAAGGGGGCAAAAGTGGCGCTTGTGACGCATCTTGGGCGTCCCGAAGGAAAGCGGGATGATACGTTTTCCGTTCGACATATCGCGGATGACGCGGAGCGGATTCTCGCTCGAACGGTTCGATTCGTTGACGAATGTGTGGGAGAGAAAGTCGTTGCCGCGCTCGAAACCGTCGCCGAGAACGAAGTGATTCTTCTTGAAAACGTCCGCTTTTCTCCCGGAGATGAATCGAACGATGAAAACTTCGCGCGGGAGCTCGCTTTGCCATTTGACCTCTTTGTGAATGATGCCTTCAGTGTTTGTCACCGCGATCAGGCGAGTGTGACGGGTGTCACGAAATTTCTTCCGAGTTTCGCGGGTATCCATCTTTTGGATGAAGTGAAACAGCTTACCGATGTCCGCGAACATCCCGCTCGTCCGGCAGTCGCTATTGTTGGTGGCGCAAAAATTGAAACCAAACTTCCTATTATCCGTATGTTTGAAGAGAAATTCGACCGGGTATTGGTTGCCGGGAAGGTTGCCTGCGAAGCCGAAGATCAGGGAATTATTTTTTCCGAGAAGGTGCTTTTGCCGGAAGACTACGCGCCGGAACGTCAGGATATCGGACGGAAGACGCTTCTCCGGTTCCGCGAGGAGATTCTCGGTGCAAAGACGGTGGTATGGAACGGTCCTTTGGGGAAGTTTGAGAACCCCGAATATGCCGCGGGAACGCGTATGGTACTGGAAACGATATTGGAGAGCGGCGCTTTTTCGGTGGTGGGTGGCGGCGAAACCATTATCGCTCTTGAAGAGGCGGGGGTCTTTCAGAAAATTTCTTTTGTCTCTACGGGTGGCGGCGCCATGCTCGAGTTTTTGAGTGGCGAACCCCTGCCGGGACTGGTTTCTCTTGAAGTGGAGCGTTGATATATTCTTTGTTTTTCTTGGCAAGGGTCTCTTCTTTGGGATTTTGCATACGTTCACATGCATCGTGCACTAGCCCGCTTGGGGTTTCCTTTTTGACAAGAGTTGCCTTCTCTGATACCTTTCCTCTATAAAATTTGGTTATTCCCCTTATAGTTTTCTTGGATCTATGCAAGAAACAAGTAATGCCCGCAATGTACTTAAGAAAGTGCTGATCCATGTTATTGGATGGCCGTTGTTTCTTGCCTTAATTTATCTGTGCGTAATGGAGGGGGGGTCTATTGCTTGGGTGGGAGTGCACATTGTTGCCTACATCGCAAACATTGATCAATCTCAGTCAATCTACACAATTGTAGTGATTGTTTCGCATGCGATAACTAGATTCATCCTGAGTTTTTTTATTGCGTATCTTTTTAGTATATTTATTTTCAGACAGAAAAGGAGCAGAATGATATTTTCGTTAGTGGTTTCTTTCCTTTGCACGTTGTTCATGTTGTGGTTTGGTATTAGTGTCGCCATGAATACGTAGTCGTACATTAAGTAATGTTTCTTCTTTCTTCCTGAAATCTCCCCGAAAAGCTTTCAGGAAGACGGAAATCTCTACCTTCTAAACCAGTTCATTCACAATTTTGACAATTTAGTGGAGGTACGCAATGAAACGCGTATTCTTTTTGTGTCTTATGGTGGTATGTCTTGGGATTTCATGGACTGATATATCATATGCTCAATGCAACAACCAATGGTCAAAGGGGGCAGTTCCTTGCGGAGAACTTGGGAATTATCTGTCTCAGTCGCAACTTAATACGGTCGAGAAAGAGTGGAGCGTGTACAAGGGATATTTCTTTGTCGTCAGTAGCAATACCCTGCGAGCCTCAATCCGTTTCGATAGCAAGGCGATTGGAGTTATACGGTCGCACAGCGGTTTCGCTCTTGAACTTAAGGTATTTTCGTTTGACAAGAGGTTTCTTCTCTGATACCTTGCTTCTATGAAAAAGAAACCTGCCATTATTATGGTTTTCGTTGTCCTGAGCGCTTCTGCCTCTCTGGTCGTTCTTTTCCTTCTTTCTCCTTTTGCTGTTATCCCAATTATTCTGGCAGCACTTCTTTGCTTTTCCCTGTATAAAAAACAGCTCATCCAAGGTGGTTCTGTGAGTAACAAAAGAAAGCTTCTGTACGGAGTAATGTTTCTTGGTCTTTCTGGAGCATTTTTTGCCTTGTTTGCAGCAATATTTCTATTTGTTCGGTCATATAGTAATTCTAGCGTGACTCGTCAGGGTATGTGCAAAAAGATTTATGAACCGATGCGAGAACAGATTCTGCAGGGTGGTTGGGAATGGAAGGATTTTGGCAGAACGCGTGAGGAATACGAGACGATTGAAAAACAGTGTCGGTAATTTGAATTCGAACTTATGTTCTTATGTTAGAGACAAACAACAATAAGACCAAGCGAATGCTGATTCACATTATTGGATGGCCGTTGTTCCTGCTTTCCCTTGTTTTGTGTTTGGTTGGAGGAGTTATTGTTGGAGGTATTGTGACGAATTATGGTTTGCCTCCAGATACGTATAGTTTCCATCCGCTTTATGACGGCGCGTCTCTCATCTCTCTCGCTTGGAGTGTCCTTGTCTTGAGTTTCTTGTGCTCTGCATTTTTCGGTATGTTTATTTTTACGAGGGGATTGAATAGGGTTATTTTTTCGTTGACAATTTCTTTTTCGCTCGTGCTTCTTGTATTGGGATATGTGCATTGGCGCAAGGCGGAATATACCTATGAAGAAAAAAGCTACTACATGGAGTGCGTGCTAGGGAAAAATCCCGGACATAATGCCGACTGTGAATCAATGTCCGAACAAAAGCGAGATAAAATGATGCGAGATAATAATATCACTGAGAAGGATTTGGACATATACAGAAAGAAATATTTTAAGTAGTCGGGAGATAAGATAGTAGTTCTTTTTTCCTGAAAATCGAAAATCACAGAGCAGATTTTCAGGAAGGCGGAAATATCCACTCTTCCAATAGATTGTTTAGCTCATTCACAATCAGGTTTTGTTGGAGGTAAGAAATGAAATGCAAAGCGCTTGTGTTTTTGGCGTTATGCTCTGGTGTCTTTGGATATCCAGTTGCCAATGCTGAATGTACGAATCAATGCGCAAAAGGGGCTGTCCCTTGCGAACGGCTTGGGGACTATCTGCCTCAGTCGCAACTCAATACAGGCGAAAAGGAGTGGAGTGCGTACAAGGGGTACATCTTCGTTGTAAGTAGCAGTACCTTGCGAGTGTCAATCCGCTTCGATAGTGAGGCGATTGGAATCATCCGATCGCGCAATGATTTCGCTCTCGAAGTAGACGTTGTTGATAAAGACAATATCCTTGGAGGAACATCGTGGCTATATGCTCACAATTTTCCTTCGGGTGTGGCAGTGAAAAAAGATGTAGGATTTGAAGATCCTGCTCAACAATTTTCACTTCTTATTCTCCATCCGCAGTTATTGCAAGCGGAGAAGGAGTACATTGTTGAGTTTTATCTCGATAGACCGATAACAAAGACTGGGCAATTGAAGCTCAATGTAAGTTTGTCGGTGTATTGGTCGGGATCAGTGAGTCCACTCTGTCCGTATATACCAAACGTCTCTCCATTTCTTGATGATGGTTGGCGTTACTTTACTGTCGAAATTGATCAATTCAGAGAGTTCCAATACTCTCCGAACTCAACCGCTGGTGTCTGTTGGGTTAACCACATTGACAGTGGATTCCAGTTCTGCTCCGGAATGAACGCTCCGTATTGTCCGACAAGCCCGGTCATAAACATGTGCACGGGACCGGGAACAGACATTCCCGAATCCGGCAGTTCCACCACCCCTCCCATCTCTGGCTCCAACGGCTCCGCCGATCTCCCCAATCTCACGATGCGGGATGTCTATCTCTTGGACGCCAACAAAAACCAAGTTCCTTCGATTCATGTGAACAAGAACTTCTATTGCCACATGAATGTGAAGAACTACGGGGAGAAAAAGGCAAACGGCATCTTTGAAAATCGATGCTGGGTTTCCAAAGGAAAAAAGTTTGACGGCTTCGGCGGCAGTAACGATGCCGAGGATATCGGCAAGGAAGACATGGATGATCTCGACAACGGATACTCTCGCTCTTCGGATGAAGACTCTACCGGCATTGAATGGCCGGGAACCTACAACCTCGTCGGCTGTACGGATGCATCAAAGAAGGTGACGGAGTCGAACGAAAAGGACAACTGTAACGTGGGCGACCACGCGGTTATTCAGGAGTTTGTCTTTCAGGTTGTAAGCGATCCCAATCTCAAGACGACGGCGATCAGCCTTACAGGTGGTACAACGAATCCGAATATCAATCAGCCATTCGGTATTTCTTCCACAACGGCGAACCCAGGAGAAAACTTCGGGTCCGAGTATGTCTACATCGGCTACTTCATAGACGGAGCACTGGTTGGACAGAATCAAATCCTTCGAGCGAATATGAAGGGAGGTATGAGTAAAACGGAGGAGACTTTTGTTTCTGGAGGTATCGCTACTGCTGGTATTCACGAAGTCAAAGCGTGCGCCGATTACAACAACGGTATCGCTGAGATAAATGAGACAGACAATTGCGCAGTACTTCTGGTGACTGTGAACGATCCGAATGCTCCGCCTCCGAACCCGGATCCCGATCCGACGCCAAGTCCGACTCCGTCGCCGACGGATACGGACGACGATGTCATCCTCAACATCATTTTTGATTGATCCATACGAGGAAACCTCAATGAAAAGTCGACAACGTGCCTGCTTACTCGCTTCTTTAGCTCTTCTGCTGTGTTCCTTGAGCGTGTCTGCTGAAACCTGGACGTACGGAAAGATTCAGGAGCTATACCCCGATCCGCAGGATGTGGTCTTTCGCTTGGATACGAATGGATCGTGCGGCGACAACTTCTTCGTTCTCCATCGCAGTAATACGAACTTTCAGGAGGTATTCAAGATATTCTCCACGGCTTTTTTCAAAGACGTTACCGTGGGAATAGCTGTTGTGGCGTGTGAAGACGGCACGCGGAATACGATAAGCCATGGATCGGCGAAGAAGTAAGTGAGAGAGTGGAAATTACCGCAAAAAACGAGGCGTTTTGGAAAAACCAAAACGCCTTTACATTTGCCCTTCGCTTGGATAAGTTCAGATTTTTTTGCATACGTTCACATACATCGTGCACTAGCCCGCAAGGAGTAGCTAATCTTTTATTTCCGGATGTGCTTCAAGGTACTTGTCCCGCAAGAAAATAGAGCATGCCATGAGTGCCTCTGTGTCGTCAATATCAGCGTGTTCGTAGAGGTATTTTTTTATGGGAGTATAGGGGCTTTCCTTCGCGCTTCCACTATATTCCGAAAGAATGACGGTGCAATATTTTTCGACATCGTACTTGGTGCTGAGACCAATTTTATCCAGTGCGGAAAAAAGTGTTTCTCGATATTTATCGTTCGAGATAACATTGTCCCATCCAAGTCGAGAAACAAATATTTTTCCATCCTCAGTGAGCCCTAGTGGGCTGTTTACGCTGAAGAGTTTTCTATTCCCGATAGCTTTTTTTTCACACAAAGCATTCACAAGATTATTAAATTTCTCGATAAGAATTATATGCGTTTTATGTATAGCATTGATGTCCTTGTGTATTTCTTTTGAGTCTTCTTGGATCTCTTTAGATACTTCGCAGTTTTTGTTCGCTTTATCAACAAAGCGAACAATCCAAATAAGGATTTTTGAAAAGAACCAAACAAAATTTATCACGAGAGCTGAGACGGCAAGCCAGCCCGGTACGGGATAGTTTCGGGTGAGTTCTATAAGAAATTCCATAGGTATAGTATACCACACGTCAACTATGGCTCATTTGCGACAAAATACCGGACTGCTCACTCTATCATGCCAACGATAAAAAAAGCAAGAAAACCCTCCCATCTCGAACCCCCTGCCGGACGACTCCTCTCGGAATTACCCGGGGAGAAGCTGGTCCCGGAATATCGGTTTCATTCAATGCGGAAGTGGCGGTTTGATTTTGCGTTTCCGGAGAAGAAGATTGCGATTGAGATCGAAGGGGGAGTCTGGACCGGTGGCGTGCATACGAGTGGGAATCACTTCGAGAGCGATTGCGAGAAGTACAATGCGGCGACGATGCTGGGGTGGAAAGTGTTTCGGTTTACGGGCGGGATGGTGGAGAGAGGGGAT
Source organism: uncultured Bdellovibrionales bacterium (assembly GCA_964550545.1). GTDB lineage: Bacteria > Patescibacteriota > Minisyncoccia > Moranbacterales > UBA1568. The sequence continues at coordinate 2,259 of CAZJZN010000035.1, read as the reverse complement.
TTGACAGGAGTGATGACGATGGTAAAATAGTATCACGAACTTCAAAAATTTATTCTTCTTTCGAGCGTTAGCCCGCAAAAAAGAAGTATGCCAGTTTTACCCAAAGACCTTTTAAGTGGGTGCCCGCTTTTATCTGAAAAGATAATTGGGGGCTAAACCAATTATCTACTGAAAAGTAGGAAATTGGCGGGCGCTGGCTTAAGAGGTTTTTGTTTGCTCAAAAATATAGAGCTTGGGGGCTCTCAATACAGAGATGAAATAGTAAAACAATCGAGAAAATTCTTGATCGTGGGGCAAGGAAATACTTGAGGCGTTTTGCTGAAAGTTTTTTTCTTGTCTTTTTTGTTATGAATCAAAAAGCAATAGAAATACGGAAAGGAGGTGATGAATATGGGTAAGAAGCACATTCCTGGAAGAATCTTCCGGGCGTGGATTACCGTAGACGGAGAGCGTTTATACGCTAAAGACTACGGGCTCCGCGGCTTTCCGATAAATATCGGGAGCAGAAATCGAAAAACGACCTTCGAAAACGAAGGCCGCCGAAAGCGCAAGTAGCGCTTTTACAAGAGGGAGCTTGCTTCTCAAGGGCGACTCCCTTTTGCTTTCTTACATTGTACCACACCCGCCGGAACGGGAAGCTTTGTTGTAGCAGGCGGGGGAGATTGTGTCAATATTGATGACGGAAAATGAAAAAGGAGCACAATGTTATGTGATCCCTATTTCTTAGGTCAGGATCTTTGCAGAGTTCCTTTGCGATGAGACTCGTGACGGCGGTGCTTGCCGGTGTGTGATTTTCCAAGACCTTACAAAAATGAGCGGACTTATACAACCCCTTCTTTTCAAGGATATTCAGGTTTTTAATCACAAGCTTTTGGACTATCTTCTCTGGTTCAATACCGAACGGGTGCACTACGCTTTCGGAAACAAACGTTCTCCGTTACAATTCATCGCAAGTCAATCGAATGACGGTAATCCTTTTCTGGACGGGGAGTGCAAAGATGGGTGGACGCATACATTTTTTTGATTTTCTCGGGGAATTTGGTACACTTCGGGGACACGCGTAATTCCTGAAACAAGAGACCTATGTTTCGATACGGGACGATCAAGAAAGCGGATGCCAAGGTGATGGCGGCGATCGCGGGGGAAATGAAGCGGCAGGAAGAGGGGCTTGAGATGATTGCGTCGGAGAACTATGCCTCGCCCGCGGTTATCGAGGCTTTGGGGACCGTCTTTACCAATAAGTATTCCGAAGGGTATCCGGGGCGGCGCTATTATGGAGGGCAGACTTTTACCGATGTTGTAGAAACGCTAGCGATTGAGCGAGCGAGGAAACTTTTCGGAGCGGAGCATGCCAATGTTCAGCCACTTTCGGGTGCTTCCGCGAATATGTCCGTCTACGCGGCGGTACTCGCGCCCGGAGACACCGTGCTTGGAATGGATCTTTCTCATGGTGGACATCTGACGCACGGGCATCCGGTTACGTTTTCGTCAAAGATTTTTCGTTTTGTTCGTTACAAAACCGAGCCGGACGGAACCATTGATTACGCGAAACTTCTGACGCTCGCGCAAGCGGAAAAACCGAAACTGCTCCTTGCGGGTTTCTCTTCGTATACGCGACAAATCGATTACAAAAAATTCGTGGCGGTTGGAAAGAAGATTGGAGCCGTTACTATGATGGATATGGCGCACATCGCAGGACTCGTCGCTGGCGGTGTTGTTCCCAATCCGGTCGATTATTTCGATATTGTGACGACGACGACGCACAAAACGCTTCGCGGTCCCCGAGGCGGTATGATTCTCTGTCGAGAGAAATTTGCCAAGGACATCGACAAAGCGGTCTTTCCGGGCGTGCAGGGCGGACCGCATATGAATATCATCGCGGCGAAGGCGGTTGCCTTTCAAGAGGCGCTCCGACCGTCTTTCAAAAAATACGCGACGCAAGTTTTGAAAAATGCGCGAACGCTCGAGGGGGAATTTCGGAGTCGTGGCTACGAGATTCTTTTTGGCGGAACAGACAATCATATGATTCTTGTCGATGTTTTCGGGACACTTGGCATTGGCGGGAAAGAAGCGGAATCGCTCCTTGATGCGATTGGTATCACCGTGAACAAAAATGTTATTCCGGATGATGCGCGAAGTCCGATGGATCCTTCCGGTATTCGCATCGGTGTTCCCGCGCTTACGACGCGCGGTATGAAAGAGCGTGAAGTGCGAAAAATATCCGAATGGATGGATGGCGCGCTTCGATCAAAGGGGGAT
>CAZJZN010000034.1:0-8650 GCA_964550545.1 uncultured Bdellovibrionales bacterium | reverse complement strand
CGCATCCAAAGAATGATAGAGCCGCTGATGCCGCTCTATTTCTTCCCGAAGTTTCCCGATTCGTTCTCCCTTGGCTTTCGTATCCATAGAGTGAATACTACCCGAAAAAAGCCCCAAAAACAAGAACATAAAAGAAAAAGACGCCCCGTTCAAGCGTCTTTCAAAAAATCTCTGAATATTTTCCACGCCATAGGAAACACCCTCGCCGAGTTCTTCTTTATTCGAATAACTCCCTTTGGACATCCATTGCTATCTTCCTTGGAAAAATATCGAAACTCCACTCCAAAAAATGTTCAGCAGTGCAAAAATAGCGGTTCCCGGAACGGATATATGGAACACTGAGCGATATGACACGCCTACACCCGGCACACGCACAGCGATAATGTGCCGTATTATTCCAAGATCGAAAACCATACACAGTTGTTTGCATCGAGATGCCCTCCAAAAGAACTGGAAATAAACAGGGAGAAGAATACCCACCCTTCGACGACTTACCCCTGCTTTTTGAAGCGGACGGCGAAAATCGGCTCGTACTTGTTGCCATACTCATCAACCGCTTCAACGGTTTTCCCATCCATCAGGGTTGTCATTGCCATATCCGTAAGCATTTCCTGATTCGCTTTGATTTCATCCGAAAGCTCCTCGTAGCGTTCGTAGCGTTTCCCGAGCGAGTCTTTCGCCTTCTGTTCAAACATCGTTTTCTTTTCCTTCACCTTCTCAAGCTCTTCGAGTGACTTTTCGTACTCCGCCATCTGCCCGAGCGCATCGCGATACTCCTTTTTGATTTCTTTCTGTTCCTTCTTCATTTCTTGAATGTGCTTGAACAGCTCCTGCAATTCCATACGTATTTTTTTGAGAATTTAATGTTTCTTTGTTGTAAAAACTATACCCTCTTTTTTTGAAATCCACAATATCGTTCTTGTCTCCATTGCTATTCACTTTCTTTCTTGGCATCTTTTTCCGTGCCGGCCTCTTCTTTCTTTTCTTCCGACGGCTTCCAATATGTCGCGTCTTTCGTCAGAAAATCACGGAGTGTTCCCTTGACGGAATAGGTGTTCTTGATGCCATCCTTCCGAAGAGAAAATTCCTGAGGAATAGCTCCCGCATTCCCGACGTAGAATATATGTTCCTTTCCATTCTTTTCACGAATCGCAAGGCGAATACCATCATCCTTGGTCACGCCGAACTTTTTGAAATTCTCTTCGTTTTTTGAAACCATCTCGCGAATTTCAAGCCCCGAGAATGACTGGAAAAGCGTCGCAACCTTCTCCTTATCGGCAAGATCCGAACCAATCTTCCATTCCTCTCCGGACTTCTCCAGTACGATTTCGGAGACATCTTTCTTTTGCGCGGAAACACGATCTACGGAGTTCTCGGTAAATGACGCAAGATTGACACTCACATTCTCATTCATCGTCTTCGTATCCTTTCCCCCAAAAAGCACCTCACTTATCGAAGGAAATACCGCGATAATGAGAAGCATCAGGAAAATGCCGACCGCCACTTTGAGAAACACGTTGTTCATAGGTTTTTGAGAGTACCGCTTAAATTCACAGGAAGAAGATGCCTTCGAGAAACATCACATCTCTTCTTCATAGGAAAATCGCTTCTTACGATTCCGCCGATAGAGATGCCACATACCATACACCGACGGAACCAGCACGGCAAATGCGATATTGCCAAACTTAATCATATTCGGCTCCGACGCGGTCATAAAAGAAAATTTTCGTTCGGAAGCATTCTTCGCGGCAATCGATCCAAGCGACGACTCCTGACCGAGCCACGCGACCGCTTCAAGCCCGAATGAGAGATTCGCTTGATTATTCCCGACAAACTGATCCGTAAGAAAATCCGAATCACCAACGATAACCATACGCGCCGACTTCCCTTCTTTCGGCGTAAGAGAAACGGCAACCGTTCGCCGAGCAAGATCCGTCTGCGAAAACTTCTGATCCGGCTCTATGCTGAAATCGGCGTCTTTCTTTCCGGAAAATTGCGTTGTCGAAAAGAGATCAACCTTCTCGTATCCCTTTTCGGAAATGGCGGAGTCATCACCTTCGATACTACTTGGCCATGGAAGAGACATCTCTCGTATTGAAGCCGTGATGGGCGATGTCCCCTCAATTTTTTGAGCGCGTACCCAAAGCGGATAGGGCAAAATATATTGCATCTGTCCGCCACCGAAACTCACCGACTCATTGGCGCGAAGATCATAGAGCATATCCTTCCCGACCGTGATACCGGTTTCGTTCTTGAGAAAGTCCGCGAAGTCACTCGAATTCTTGGATGCCGTCATAATGCTCGGGGAAACCGAGACACCATCAACGAGGAAAAGCGCGCTCCCTCCTTTGGCAAGAAAATCGGAAATCGTCTTCTTTTCCTCTTCGGAATAATTCTGATCCGGACCGGCGACAACAAGCACTTTCACATCATCGGGAATCGTGAGCTTCTTCGGTTTCGGATCGGGAGAAGCCTCATCTTTTTCTTTTGATGACTTCTCGTTCGAAGCCGCTTCCACCTCTTCCGCGACAATTTCTTTCACCTCGAATTGTTTCTTCCACTCTTCCGATATGCGCTGATAATCCCGAGAGAGCGCCCTCTCTCCATGACCGGAAACAAAACCGATAACGGGCTTATTGTCGGTCGTGAGCTTTTTGAGAAAGCTCGAGAGCTGATATTCAAGATCGCGAGTGTTCTGAACAAAAGGAATGACTTCGTTTTCTCCTCCGTAAGAGACTACCACTCCCAGATAACCCTCCTTTATTTGGAATTCTTCCTGAGAAACCACATTGAAGCGAACCGCCTGCACGCCGAGCGATTGCGCCTCACTTTTCATTTCCTCGCTCGAGGCGGGGTTCTTGGTGGCGACCTGTATCTTTCCCTTGGCAAGCGTCCGATAATCGGACAGCATATCTTTGGTATCTCGAAGAACCGGTTGAAACTCGGACGGAAGTCGATCCGACGAATAGAGCGTCACATTGATAACGTCGTCAGGAAGATTCGAAAGAAGCTCCTTGGTCGCCGGAGAAAGCGTATAGAGTTTGTCTTCGGTAAGATCGAGACGACCGGGAATCCTCGACCCCACCACATTGGAAACAACCGCGATACCGAGAAGCACAAACGTCGCCAACCGGTACTGTTGATAGATCTTCTTTCTCTCGCCGTACTTGATGCGGACAACATTGAGAAACGCGATACCGAGAAATACGCCGGTAAAAGAAATGAAATACCAGAGGTCGCGAAGATCAATCACGCCGCGCGAGAGCGACTGAAAGTGATTGAACGCGGAAAGCTGTTCAAAAAATGGCGCGAAGAAAAGCGGGAGTCGGGCCGTTGCGATTTCCATTCCGGAAATAATGAGAAAAAGACTCAACACGGCAGAGACAATAAACGCCGCCACCTGACTCGCGACAAAACTCGAAACGGCGATGCCGAGACTCGAGAGAAGCGACGCCAAGAGCACGCCTCCAAAATACTGACAGAGCATCCGTCCCCAATCCATATCACCAAACAATCCAAAGCTCCACGCAATCGGAAAGGCGAAGGCGGTCGCGATAGAAAAAAACGCGAGTATGCCGACAAACTTCCCAAAAATAATTTCAAACGGTCGTATCGGGCGGGTGAGGAGAAATTCAACCGTCCCCTCGCTCTTTTCTTCGGCAAGCGTCCCCATGGCAAGCGCCGGGATAACGAGGAGCGAAAGCCATGGCAAGAGCTCAAACAAAGTTCGTACCGACACTTCCCCGATGAGAAATACTTGTCGAAAAAAGAGAAACTCCCACAGAAGCAAAAATGACGCGATAACAATATAGGCGGTCGGATTATTAAAATACGACTGCAATTCCTTTCGGATGATGGTAAAGATGTTCCGCCACATACTCATTGGTCTTTGTTAGAGCTCGTCTTAAAAGTCTGTTTTTCTGGAGAAAATTGTTTTTTTACTTGTCTTCCACTGCGTTCGAAAGCCGCAAAAAAACAATTTTCTCCAGAAAAACGTTCAAACTTTCATCTTTGTGAAGCGTTTAAGACAACTTCTTAGGTCTTGGTTATTTGGTGAGCGTTTGAAATACATCTTCAAGTCGACGCTCTTCTTCGTGCACATTCCAGAGAATCCACCGCTTCTGCCACGCAAGTTTCGAAAGATCGGGACGGATTTCTCGTTCACGATCAAGTGAAAGCGTCGCGGAGAAACGACTCCCCTTCTTCGTACTCGAAGTAATACGGTCCGACCCGAGAAGTTTTTTGAGTTCGGACTCAACGCCATCTCCCTCGATATCAATCGAGAGAATTTTCTCCCCAAGGGCACGCGCCGAAAGCTCGCTCGCCGTGCCATCCGCCGCAAGTTTCCCTTTACTCAGAATAATCAGCCGCCCGCAAATAGCGGACGCCTCCTGCATAACATGCGTACTCATTACCACCGTGCGTTTTTTGGCAAGTCCCTTGATAAGATCGCGGATTTCTCCTCGCTGAATGGGATCGAGTCCTTCCGTCGGCTCGTCCATAAGAATGATGTCCGGATTGTGAATAAGCGCCGCGGCGATACCGGTTCTCTGTCGATATCCCTTGGAAAGTTCGCCAATCGATCGATAATACATCGATTCAATTCCGACCGCATGCACGACAAAATCCGTCGCAGAAGCTCGCTTTGCGGGAGAAATCCCATGAAGGCGAGCCGCGAGATCAAGAAATTCCGAAACCTGCATCGTCTTGTAAAGCGGGTTATTCTCAGGAAGATATCCAATCTTCTTCTGGACCGCAATCGGATCGCGCTCGATATCGATACCGTCAACCGTGATCGTGCCTTTGTCGGGCGAAAGAAATCCCGTCATCATACGAAGCGTCGTCGTCTTCCCCGCGCCGTTCGGTCCCAGAAATCCAATCACCTCTCCCGCATCGACCGAGAATGAAAGATCATTCACCGCCTTCACTCTTCCGAAATACTTCGTGACGTTTTGAAGTGTAATCATACGCGCGATCAGAAAAAGACAGAAAAAAACAAAACGAAGAGCTCCTCTCGTGCTCTCTATTGTAGGAAAAAAAGTTTTCTCGTGTCAACATTGACAAGTTTCGCCTCTTTTCTTTTTTATTTCAACATAGATCTCTCCCCGCTCCACAAAAGAAATTTCTCCTCAAAAAACGCCAAAAAAATCAGATACCAAACCCTATCGTAACGTAATTTCGACGATTTCCGGATGGTTACCGATACGCATGGCGGGTCCCCATGTCCCGATACCGCTCGTCGTATAGAGCGTATAGTCTCCGTCTCGGTAGAGCCCATGATCATGTCCCCGATAGACAAGTTTTGTAATCAAATTAAACGGAAAAATTTGCCCGCGATGCGTGTGTCCCGAAAGTTGCAAATGAATCCCCGCCGCTTTAAATCCCGAAATATGCGTCGGTGAATGGTAGAGGAGAATATTCGGATGCCCCCTCCACTCTCCCTCCAATTTCCTCGCGACGCCGACGACATCCTTTTTCTCACCTCGTTCCGGATATCCGATACCGATAATTTTGAGCCCGCGAATATCCGCCACTTCATCACGGAGCACGCGAATCTTCGTTCGCGAAAGAAGCGCAAAAGTTTTCTCAAGACCAAAATACGTTTCGTGATTGCCGTTCACAAAAAGTATCCCTTCGCGCGCGCGGATTTCATTGATCGCATCAAGAGACGTTTCGAGCTCCCCGTCCATTCCATCAAAGAGATCTCCGGTTATTACGACGAGCTCCGGATGAAGTTCATCCACTTGTCGCGCGATGCGACGCATAAATTCCGGCTGATATACATATCCCAAATGAATATCGGAAAGCTGAACAATGCGCTTTCCTTTCCACTCTTCGGAAAGTCCCGGGAGCGCCACCTCGATACGCTTCACAATCGGGTGCCCGGTATTCCATATCCCGTAGAAGGAAACACCGACCGACACGGCAAAGAAAACTCCGGCCAGTATCGGCACCGAAACGGGAATTGGAAAAAAAGAAAGAAGGAACACTATTCCCCACACGGAAAGCGCGGCAAGGACAAGATTCGCTCCGATACCGAGAAGCATACCGGAAAACACATAGAAGTATTTTGTAAACGTATTCTCTTTGAGCGTGGCAAAAACAGATGCAACAATGAAACTCAAGGGAAGAAAGGCCGTACTCACATAGACCGCGAGTCGATTCGTCATATCCATAATCGAAAAGAACCGGACCAGCGAGGCATACAAAAAAAACTGCGCCCCAAAGAGAACGCTCATAACCGTCACCAAAAGCAAAACGATGAAAAAAAATGGCGGCATAGAAAATAAAATAGAAAAGGTATACGCGCTCGCGTTTCAGGAAGACGGAGTTCGCTCTCGCTCGCTCGCGTTGTCCTCAAGAAAAAGCGCCGGGACAAGCGAAAGCAAAAGAATGAGCGCCGGCAAGAGAAACACGCTTGCAAGCGGAAGAAACACCAGCCATATCCCGATCACGATTGCGGCGACAATATTTGCCAAGGGTCCCGAGGTTCTGAAAAACGCGATGAGGTCGGCATCTCTTCCGTCAATTCGTTTATAGAAATACGAATCGCGCAATACTTCGATCGAAGCAATGCCGAGACGAGTCACAAACAACGCCACCGCCCACACGACAACGCTCCCGCTTGCAATGCACGCAATCACCGCCGTCGAAAGTGCGGAGAGAACAATCGAGCCGATGAGAAATTCTTTTTCTCCGGTTTTTTTGTCCGCGAGGATACCCAGAGGATACTGCACCGCGACGAATGGAATGAGCATTACCGTGAAGACAATACCGATATCGTTCCACTCCATCCCGAGGTCGCGCAAACGAATCGGCGTATACACAATCATCGCCGCATAGAAAAATTCCATCGCGAAGGAAATCGCATAAATGCGAAGGACATCGGCACGATGAAACGCCTTTCGCACAATACCGATCGGAGATACCCAGGTATCGTGTCGGAAGTTGATACCATAGAGCGCAAAGAGTGAAAAAAGAAGAAGAAACCCGAAGAGAACAAAGCTCGCAAGAAAAACGCCGGAAAAACCAAAGCGATCAAGAATACTCGTAGAGAGAAACGGCGCGAGAAGCAATCCCGCGTTCATCGCCGTGAGGTGGAGACTCCGAATGCGCCCCGAACGCCGATCTTCCGAAAAATTCTCAAGCACAATATCGAGATTGACCCATGCCACCGTCACAGCCACAAAGTAGAGCATCAAAAATCCCGCCCCGAAGAAAGACGTCGAGGAGAGGAGGAGCGCCGCCTGCGAAAGGAGCGCGATCAAAATAAGAAGAAGGAACATCGAAGAAGCGCCGAAACGCCGAAGAAGTGCATGGAGTAAAAAGAGAAGCGCAAAAACAACACTGAAAATTCCCAGGTAAAAGAGACTCACATTGGCATTTCCGCTCGCTTCTTCGAAATACGAGGACGCGATATAGAGCGGAAAGGCTCCGGAAAATCCGAAGAGAAACGATACCCACCCGAGTCGACATGTTCGGACAGGATCGTACCGCTCGGTATGCCCGAGTTCGGATTGTCTTTGTATTTCTTCGGACACCATACCTCTATTATCCCAGAAAATCAGCTTCCTGTCGAAAGCGTTCTCCATCACTTCACGCATCCTGCGTGATACCCCTTGGATTCGGCATCCGCGGCGGAGGTGAAACAGACACGGTTCTCCGGCTTGATACGCTTCGCCCACGAACAGGTCGGGAGATGGTATTTGTCGGAATTTCTACTTCCGACAAAAACACAGGAAGAATGTTCGGCGACATTTCCTTCCACGGATGAATCCGGCACAGCGGCTTTTGTTTGTGCGACGTCCACTACTCCTTCCGCTCCTTCCGGTTTTGCTTCAGGCGTTCCGATATCCTGAACAGTCTGAACACACGGCGACGCGGGCACGGAAACAATCATCGGGTCTACTTGCCGATCGCGCCCCAAGAGAAATCCGCCACCAAAAGCAAGCGCTCCCGATAAGAGTATTCCGATAAAAAGGAAAAGTTTCATTCCATTTGCCTCAAACCACCCTTTCGATCGCTCCCGGAATATTCTGGCGTTTTTTCGAAGTGTCTCCAACATAATCGACCATAGTAGCCCCGAAAGTGAAAATTCGCAACTTCGAGAAGGTGGAGATTGACAGAGAGGAGAAAAAGCGGTATCCTTCCCCTGTTATCCGTTGTATTTTCCCTTATGGCACATCGTAAAGCCGGTGGATCGACCGACCTCGGTCGCGATTCCATCTCAAAACGCCTCGGCGTCAAGCGCTTCGGCGGAGAGCGTGTCTCGGCTGGCAACATCATCATCCGCCAGCGCGGCACCAAGTTTCATCCCGGCAAGAACGTGAAGCAAGGCGGTGACGACACCCTCTTTGCCCTTTCCGAGGGCAGCGTCTCCTTCCAGCACAAGAAGGTTGTTTCCTTCACCGGCAAACTCGCCAAACGCGTGTTTGTCCACGTACAGTAAGTTACGAAGGGACATTCTGAACAAAAAAACGCCACCCAAAAAGGGTGGCGTTTTTATTTGAAACAAACGAGAAAAACTCCAGAGAGCTCTCGATGGAGCACGGTTACTTCTTCTCCCTCTTTCCTGATAACTCAATGGCAACCTTCACAAATTCAACGAAAAGCGGATGCGGATCGAGTGGAGTGGAACGGAATTCGGGAT
>CAZJZN010000033.1:0-8820 GCA_964550545.1 uncultured Bdellovibrionales bacterium | reverse complement strand
GTTGGTGGCGAGAAAATGTCCAAATCAAAAGGAAACCTCTACACACTCGAAGATATCGAAGCAAACGGCTTTTCGGCGATGGATCTCCGAATGGCACTTCTCTCTTCACACTACCGCTCACAGATGAATTTTACCTGGGAGGGAATGGGGCAGGCACGCGTCAATCGCAAAACACTCGAATCATTTCATACTCGTTTATCCGAAACAAAAAAATTCGTCACATCCGAACAACTGCTCGAAAATGACGCGTGTATTGAGAAAGCGGAACGCTCCCGCGCAAACTTCATCGCCGCACTTGAAGACGATCTCAATACGCCGGAAGCAATCACGACACTCCTTGAATTCACTCGAGAAGGAAACAAAGCGCTCGACGCCAACATAATCGGAAATCCGGAAAAAATCACGAAAATATTCCTCGAATGCATCGAGCTCCTCGGTCTCGTATTCGAGAAAAAAAGCGAGATCCCCGAGTCGATACTTCGACTCGCCGAAGCGCGCGAAGTCGCCCGAAAAGAAAAAAAATTCCCGGAAGCCGACCGGCTCCGGGAAGAAATAGAACGCGCAGGCTTCACTGTCGAGGACACTGCGCAAGGGTTTGTTCTAAAAAAGCAATAGAAAAGAGGAGCGTACAGAGAATATTAGAAAGGCGTCTCCTCAAGAGACGCCTTTTCAGGAAAGCAAAAAATGAGAGATTCGTCAAGACTGACGGCAAATTTCTTTTTGCGGTATACTGGGAAAACGAACGGGGCAGATACTTTGCGTATCACAGAGGAGGTCGCGAAAAAGAATTTTTCGCAACTTCGCTCCGACTCGAGAGGAGTGTGTAAGAAAAATTCTTTTTCGCGACCGACGAACTCTCAAAGAAAGAATCGGTTTTGAGCCAAGTATTATGCCCAAGCACAAAGCCATATCCGACACCCTCCGTATGCCGCCCCATTCCGAAGAGGCGGAGCAGTCCGTCCTCGGTTCCCTGATGCTCGACAAGGATGCGATCACTCGGGTCGCCGATATCGTAAAGGCGGACGACTTCTATCGCGACGTTCACGGAATGATCTACGAGGCGATGCTCGAACTCTACGAGGCGCGCGAGCCGATCGACGTCCTCTCGGTTGCAAACCGCCTCGAAGAAAAAGGCGCGATCGAAACCATAGGCGGCGCGGCGACTCTCGCCTCTCTCGTCAATAGTGTCCCGAGCGCTTCAAATGTCGCTCACTACGCGAAGCTCGTCCAAAGAAAAGCGACGCTCCGCCGCCTCATCGCCGCCGGATCCGACATTGCGGAAATGGGCTACGACGAAAGTGAAGACGTCGAGAAACAGCTCGACGAAGCGGAACAACGCCTCTTTCGTGTCTCACAGAAATTTGTAAAGCAAGACTTCGTCCCCATCAAGCCCATCCTCGAAAGCGCCTTTGAGCGCATCGATCAGCTCCACAAGAGTGATCATGCCTTCCGCGGCGTTCCGACCGGATTTCCCGATCTCGATGGGCTTCTCTCCGGACTCCAAAAGTCCGACCTCATCATTCTCGCGGCGCGACCCTCGATCGGCAAAACCACATTCGCGCTCGATATCGCGCGCCAAGTCGGCGTCGCCGCTAAGATTCCCGTCGGTATTTTCTCCCTCGAAATGGGATCTGATCAGCTCGTCGACCGTATGATTGCTTCCCACGCCAATGTCGATCTCTGGCGTCTCAGAACAGGAAAGCTCCAGGATAACGATTTTGCCCTCATTGGAGACGCGATCGGTGTTTTGAGCGAAGCGCCCATATTTATCGACGACACCGGATCGGTCAATATTATGGAAATGCGGACGATGGCGCGTCGTCTCCAAGCCGAACATCACCTGGGACTCATCATTATCGATTACCTCCAGCTTATGGAAGGACGATCGAGCCGCGGAAGCGACAATCGCGTCCAGGAAATTTCGGAAATCTCTCGCGGATTGAAGCAACTCGCCCGCGAGCTCAATATCCCCGTTTTGGCACTCTCTCAGCTCTCTCGCGCCGTCGAATCGCGCCCCGATCAGGTCCCGAAACTCTCCGACCTCCGCGAATCAGGATCGATTGAACAAGACGCCGACGTGGTTATGTTTCTCTATCGAGAAGACCGCGCCAAACCAGACACACCCAACAAAAACATTGTCGATGTTATCGTCGCCAAACATCGAAACGGTCCCGTCGGCAGGGTCCAGCTTTACTTCCACGAAAATGCGGCCACCTTCAAGTCCCTCGAGCGCTTCCATGCCGAAAAATGAAAATTTTTAGATTTCAAATGACAGGATAATTCAAAAATTTTTCATTTGTCATTTGAAATTCCGTTTCCATGTATCCCAAACCATTCAAAAAACTCATCGAACACTTCTCGTCACTCCCCTCGGTAGGACCAAAAATGGCGGAGCGCCTCACGCTTCATCTCTTCAAACAGCCAAAAGAATCTATCACTGACTTTGCCGAAAGCCTCCGCGCCATAACCGAACTCCGATCCTGTTCACGATGTTTTCATATCGCCGAAGGCGAGCTTTGCGGTATTTGCGCCAACGCAAACCGCGATTCATCAATACTCTGCGTCGTCGAAGAACCGATGGACGTAATCGCCCTTGAGCGTGGCGGAAACTATTCGGGACGCTACCACGTTCTCGGCGGCACGCTCGATGTTTCTCCCAAAAAGGGCGCGAGCGAAACTCTCCGCGTGACAGAGCTCCTCGACCGCGTCCGAAACGAACATCCGAAAGAAATCATTCTCGCAACAAATCCCACAACCGAAGGTGATCTCACCGCCTTGTACCTCAAACGAAAGCTCTCCGATTTTCCGGCAAAAATTACCCGACTCGGTCGCGGACTCTCAACCGGAGGCGATATCGAATACGCAGACGAGCTCACTCTTTCCTCCGCATTGACACACCGACAGGAAATGCGGTAAGTTCCCAGAGTCGATGGGTCTGGTATTTTCACAATGAAATCCCCTCAAGCGGAGACAGAACATGGAAAAAGAATCGGGTCTCGAAATCTCTCGAAAAGAAAGGGTCTCCAACGTAGCATTCTACCCGGAACACATCGCAACGCCGAACTCCATTGAATCATGGTGTCGGGAAATGGCGATTGCCATCTGCAAAAAACACTTCCTTCTTATCCCGAAAAATCTCGGGTACGATGCCGATATCCTTTTCTATTCATGGCAAGAAGATCCAAGAAGTTTGTGCTACGAGAAAGATAGCTGGGAAGAAGGTCGTCTCAGCATACAATTCAACCCGACATGCAGTACCTACACGGGAGATATTTCCATTCAGATCACCGGAGAAAGGTGCATACACAAAGGAAGAATAGAGCTTACCTTTTCCAAAAAAGCAAAGAAGAACCTCTAGCCAACCCCCCGCCGAAACCGACGGGGGATTTTTTTTGGAGAAGCGACTCGGATAGCATTCAATGTCGGACGGAAAGATCAACTCGGTGACCGCAGTGTTCGCACGCGGGCAAATCCTTGAAACAAAGTTGTCCACAAGCCTCACACGATGCTCGGAGCTCTCGCGCACATTTGGGACAAAATCGCATACCCGCATCGATCGCAAACGAGCATGATGGACACTTCCGATCTTTGAGGCGCCGAATAGCAATAACCGACGGGTGAAATATCCGCTTTTGAATAAAAAAGACAACTCCACCGAAGAGAATCACAACAAGAAGTACCGCCCCATAATAGAGCACGTACCGAAGGAACAAAAACCGCCGAAAAAAATCAAAGAAAAGCTCAATAAGCCGGTGCGGAATAATATCCGACAAAAATCGAATCGCCACTTGCACAAAGAGAGCGGCCGACGCAACGACGATAGCACCGGCGATTACCGAATAGGGACTGTTCCTCCGTTTACTTCGAAAATACCACCAAAGGCTTCCTGCGAAAAAAGGCGTCACAAAAAGCAGAGAGAGAAGAAACAACTTAATGCTATATCGACTGTAATCGGTTTTTTGAAGTGTAAGCATCTTCCGATACCGCTCGGGAAAATCCGGAAGTGACTCGCGCAAAACCGCGAGCGCGGCGTCTCGCGTTTCCACCTCACTCGCTCGTTCCTTTTGAAGTGCGGAGAATTTGGTGCTCGAAATAACAAAATCTCGCGTCGCCGTTTCAGGCTTGATGATTGGCTTTACCCCGGATTGCTTTTCCTCGAGACTGAGCCCATAGTCCCCGGCACCCTGCTGATACGCTTCCTCCGCCCGATCAATTTCTTCATCGAGCCGTTCTTTTTCCCGATCGGCGCGAGAATATTCCAAGAGTTTCGCCTCTATCTTCGGGAAGAGAAGTGTCATACCCGACTGCGATTCATATTTCGAAAAAACGCACCCGGGATACCGATCGTCCTCACTCTCGAATTCAGAAAAATTATACGACCTCAGATCGTAATAACTCGCCCTATCCGTCTCACTACTCAAAATATCGCGAAGCTTCACGCTACAAGCGGAAATCTTTTCCGGTTTCGCCGGAACATCCGAGAGATCCTCAAATACCGTCTGCCCGACAACGACAATAAAAATAATCATGAGAAACAAGAGGATGTACCCGACAATCGTCGTACGCTTTTCTGAAATTTCCTCATACGGAGCACTTCCTTCATTTTTTGGAATATTCTTCAACATATTTTTACGAAAAGAAAATGAAAACGGAGGAAAAAATTCATAGAAAAATCGAATACTCACACACGACCTCATTGTATCCCCTTGTCTTCAAAAAAACAAAAAGCCGCCCGGAAATGGACGGCTTTCGATATTCTCTTTGTAGAATTTATATCCGAATATCATCCATAACCTCATCAAGACTTCGCTTCTCCGGCACTGCCGATGTCTCTTCCGCCGATCGTTCGGGACGAGGCGGAAAATCACGATTGCCGCGAGTCGAGCCGACGGGTTCATTGATCTTCAGGTTCACTCGAGCATTGTTCCGCGCGCCAATCACCCGAAGAAGCGTCCGAAGAGCCTTCGCGGTAACCCCTTCCCGACCAATCACCATACCCATATCTTCCGAATTCACGTCGAGCGTAATAAGAACGCCCATTTCATCGATTTTCCGCTCCACCTTCACATCATCCGGATGATCCACCAACATCTTCACTACATACTCCACAAATTCCCTGTCCTTTGCATTCTCCGTCATACGCGTTCATAAAGTATTACGGCTTATCCGCGAGTCTTCACCCGCTACTCGCCTTCGTTCTTCATTATACCCCACCCGGGAAGAGTCAACAAGGAACTTCGCAATCATTCACTCACGACAAACGGTATTCTTTTCCACTCTTCCGACTGGCGACACAAGAGTTCCCGAGCGCGCGAAGGCTCCGCCATCACCATTTCAACCGCCTTTTCCAAACGCATTCCCTGAGAACCTTTCAGAAGAACGATATCCCCTTCACGAAGAGAAGCGGCGAGCTGTTCCCCGAGCGACTCCGGATCGGGAAAAGTATGCATGTGTTCCGCGGAAAACCCGGACGTCTGAAGAGCCTTCGTCGCGCGTGCCATTCGTTTTCCCAAGAAGAATACTTCGTGAACGCCATACAATCGAATCCACGAAGCAATCGCCTCATGAGCCATATCGGAATCGTCTCCCAATTCCAGCATATCGCCGAGCGCCACTATACGACGAACGCCACCCAAATCGCCAAGCGTCTTCATTGCGGCTTCAAGCGACTTCGGAGATGCATTATACGTATCATCAACAACGAGCGATCGCTTCACGCCCTCAAAGAGACGCATTCTTCCGGGAAGCGACTGAAATTTCTGCAATGCTTCCGCAATATCAAGCACATTCATTTTGAAAAAAATCCCGAGCGCGGAAGCGGCAAGTGCCGCAAGAATATGATGCTCGGCAATAATGTTGGGAAGGCGAACCGGAATACTCTTCCCATCATATTCAAGCTTGAAGCTTGATCCGATCGGCGCTCCGGCAACGCCACGAAAAAACGAGACATGTGTCGCGCGAACATCCGCCTCCTTCGAAAACCCATAGGAAAGAACGGTCGCTTTTGTTCGTTCGCGAAACTTCACAACCCGCGACTCATCCGCATTAAGCACGGCGAGTCCCGACTTCGGAAGCGACTGAATCAATTTTCCCTTCTCGCGAGAAACCACGGAGACGGTTTTGAAAAATTCAAGATGACTGTTCGATATCGTCGTGAGCACACCGATATCCGGATGGAGAAATTCAAGGAGGTATTGCATATCCCCGACACGGTCAATACCGAGTTCCAAGACGAGAATTTCCGGATACTGGCGTCGAGGAGAGAATAGGGTCACAAGAAATCGAATCGGTACCAAGAACCATCGAAGCAAGGATCCGCCACCACCGGACGAGCCCACAATGGTAAGCGGAATACCGATCTCATTATTGAAATTCCCCGGACTCGACCGGATGCGGAATCGCGATCCCAAAACCAGAGACACCGCTTCCTTGGTTGAGCTTTTTCCTACCGATCCGGTAATGCCGATCACTATCGGCTTATGGCGACGCAGAATCACGATCGCCATCACACGGAGAGTGGATTCCAAAAAACGAAGGCGGAAAGATTTCATAGGCAATTGTACCATTTCTAAAAAACGCTTTCTCTCTTGTCGGGGAGATCACAAAAAAGAATTCTTTGAAACCTTACGTAATCGCATATGAGAAAAATTCTTTTTTGTGATCGACGAACCACAGGGGAGAGTCTCCTGGAACCGGTATTCCTACTGAGTATTCTGAAGAGTCGGCCTCATACCGGAAGATTCGAGCAAAAACTTCATCATTTTTCCAAATGTCGGCGCCGCGCTTGATTCCGCCCACACAACATCTTTCGGATTATCAATTTTGACCAAGACGACAAATTTCGGATCTTCGAGCGGCGCATATCCGACAAATGAACCGATGTTCATTCCTTCTTCATACCCTTTCTCGTTACGTTTCGCAACCTGCGCCGTTCCGGTTTTCCCCACCACGGAATATCCCGGTACATCGGCGCGCTTCCCATGTCCATTCACCACGACACCTCGAAGCATCTTCCCGACTTCGCGCGCCGTCACTTCACTTACCACGGATCGCATTTCTTCCGGGCGAACTTCTTCGACACGGCCGTCGGAAAAAATATATCGATCGACAATACGCGGACGCATCAAAACTCCGTCGTTCGCGAGCGCCGCATACGCATTTGCCATCTGAAGCGGCGTTACGGTAATGCCCTGCCCGAAAGACGCCGTGAAAAATTCAATGGATCTCTTGGTGTTTCCGAGATTTTTGATATTTCCCGACGCTTCCGCCGGAAGCCGAATACCAGTCGGCTCCCCGAAACCAAACCGTTCGAAATATGTTCGAAATCGCGCATTCCCCACCAACCTCTCCACGTAAATAACACCGGTATTGATAGACTCTTCCAAAACTTTCGTCATTGAAGATTTTCCGTACACTTTTTCCTCGGCGTTCCGGATGGCATAGCCGCCTTCGACAACAACTCCGGTATCGACATATTCTGTCGACGCGTTCACCTTTCCATCCTCAATACCGATCGCCATCGTAATCGGCTTCATAATGGATCCCGGCTCATAAGAAAAGCTCAGTGCCGGATTGAGAAACAATTCAGGTTGTTCCACTTTCGAATACTCATTCGGATCAAACCCGGGAAACGACGCGAGTGCCAGCATACTTCCCGTTTCCGGGTCAAGCACGAGTATTGTCCCGCTATCCGCATGAAACTCCTCGATGGCCTCCTTGAGGATTTTCTCCGCTTCGTACTGGAAAACCCGTTCAAGCGTAAGAACGAGCGTTGCGCCATGAATAGGAGATTGGAACTCTCGTCCGCCGAGCGGAATCCATCGTCCCGCCGCATCTCGTTCACCGGAGACTTCGCCATGCGTTCCCTTGAGCATTTCTTCAAACGAAGCTTCGATGCCGTACCGCCCCTCAAACATATCTTCCTTCATACCGACAAAGCCGATTGTCTGGGACGCGATCGACTGACCGGGATAGTACCGATACACTTCAGGAAGAAGCGCGATACCGGGAATATTCGCCTCCCGAATACGGTCACGTTCTTCGTCTGATAATCGTCGCTTCAGTATTTCAAAGGGATCGCTCTTTTTGGAAAATTTATCGAGAAGAAATGTCTCCGACAATCCAAGTATCGAACCAATATCACGGGCCGCTCTCCCGGAATCTCCCACGTCTGCCGGAACCGCATACGCGAGAAAATACTCCCGATTGACCGCCGCCGGATAGAGATCGCCGCCATCGCGCAAATACACCTCTCCTCGATCCGAAGGGAGCGACTGCGAAACATTTCTCTGCTCATCGGCAATCGTTGCGTAGACATTGGCACGCATTCCCTGCAAAAAAGCAAGCCGACCGAGAAGTATCGCCGACAAACAAAAAACAAAAAGCACGAGAGCGGAAATTCTCCAGTGCTTTCGAGATTCATTTGAATTTCCGCGTTTTTTGGAAGACTTCCGCATTAAAAAATCCAAAAACTCATTTTCGATAAGCAATCGAGTCCGATTCTTCCAAGAGAACCGCGTCCGTAATGGGCACCATATCAAGATGGCGACTCGCCTCCTCAAGTCCATAGAGCGATCGGAGCTCCGCTTCTCGTATTCGAAGTCGTTGAGATTCGTTCGACAGTTCAGCGACACGTTTCTCCGCGACACGCATCGAGTACCCCGCAACCGCATTTCGATTCACCGAGAACAAATACGCCGCAACCGACACAAAGACAATCATCGCGACCAAGAGCATCGCCCGGCGAACCGAGCTACTCCAAACGCGCCTGTCAGCGCTCTCGGAAAGAGACGTTTCCGATCGAATTGTACGATGTCTTCG
>CAZJZN010000032.1:4239-9646 GCA_964550545.1 uncultured Bdellovibrionales bacterium | reverse complement strand
ATCATTATCGAGACGAGGATGGGGATGACGAGGAGGGTGAAGAAGGAAGAGACGGCGAGACCGAAGATGATGGCGGTGCCGAGAGCTCTCCAGAGGGCGTCGGAGAGGGTGATCGGGACGAGTCCCAGAATAGTGGAGAACGATGTGATGAAGATCGCTTCGATCCTGGACTTGCCGGCATCAATGATGGCTTCATCGAAGTTGAGTCCGCTTGCCCAATTGAGGTTCATCTTGTCGATCAGAATGATCGCATTCTTCACGACGATACCGAAGAGGGCGAGGATGCCGATGAGTCCCGGAAAAGAAAGGGGAATACCAAAGATTGCCATGCCAACGAAGACGCCGATCATCGCGAGAGGAAGCGTTGTGAGGACGATAATTGCCTGCGTTATCGAATTGAACTGAATGATGAGAGTGGCAACGATGAGGATGATGGCGATGACGAGTGCGCGGAGGATGGAGGTGACAGACTCTTCATTTTGCTCGTTTTCGCCACCATAAGTAAGGGTATACCCGTCGGGGAGTCGATATTCTTCCTGAACTTTTTGTTGAAAAGTTGCGAGGACTTCATTGGGACGCGTGCCGGTTTCGACGCCGGACGAAATGAGGACGGAGCGCTTCTGATCGATGCGTGTGATCGATTCGAGTGAAGGTTTGAGCTCGATCGTGGCGATATCGTCGAGTCGGATCGCGTTTCCTCTCGTATTTTTGAATTCGATGTTTTTGAGATCGTTGAGTGTGGGAATCGCTTCAGGGTTGAAGCGAGCGATAACGCCGATCTCGTCTTTTTCGCGAAGGACGGTGGTGACTTCGGTTCCGGAAATTGCCGTACGAAGCGTTGATCCGACGCTTGTCGCGTCGAGTCCGTAGGCGGCGAGGCGGCTCTGATCGAGGGCAAAGGTGTAGTCGGCGGGTGCGTTTTTGAGAGATGTGGTTGTGTTGGTGGTGCCGGGAATATCGGCGAGTATATTTTTCAAGTCCTCTGCGATTTTTTCGATTTTTCCAAGGTCATCTCCGGAAACGCGCGCCTCGAATGCGGAGCCGGAAGGTGGTCCTCCCGCAAGGCTCGCGACGCGAATATTCGCGCCGGAAATATTTTGGAGATCATCTCGAATGATGTCGGCGAGTTCAAAGGAAGCTCGATTTCGATCATGTTTGTCGGAGAGTTTCACGGTGATTCCGGCAAGGTGGGAAGCATTTCCGCCGGTTGCCCCGGTTCCGTCTTGGGACATGCCCGCGCTTCCGACGATGGTGGAAAAATCAACAATCTCCGGATACTTGAGAAGTCTTCGCTCTACGTGTTCGGTAATGGTGTTGGTTTCCGTGAGGGCGAGTCCCGGTTCCGCTTCTATGTTGACAAAAATGAGTTCTTCATCCGAAGGGGGGAAAAATTCCATCGGAACGATGCCGAGCGCCGGGAGGAGAAGCGACCCCAAAAAGAGTGCGCCGACGCCGACGAGCGTTGTCCGTTTTCGTTTCGCGCTCCCGAGAATATATCGGAGCAATCTTTCATAGGGGGGAATGATGCTGTCGAAATGGATCGCTCCGTGAATGAGACGATCTTTCCATGTTTTATCCCTATGGTTTCCGGCCTCTTTGAGGCGCGCCTTGATGAGGTCGTCGCTTTCCCACTCCTGTTCGACGAGTGCGGCGTTTTTCATAAGGGTCGATTTCCCGTTTCTTGCAAAAAACCAAAATGCAAGACGGAGCATGCTGATAAGCGCGAGTATTGCCAGTGCGATGCCCCAGGTATTTCTGAGAAAAATACCGTATCCGGCGAGACTTGCGAGTGTCGCAAGCGAGAGAAGAAACCAGTTTTTGGTAAAGCGAATCCGTTCGAGCGCGGCGGCAAGGGGATGATTGATCATGAGTGCGATTGCAAGGGAGGCGGCAAGGGTGACGGATACGGTGATCGGAATTGATCTTATGAATTGTCCAATGATGCCGGTTGCAAGGAGGAGCGGAAGGAATGCCCAGAGCGTGGTGAGCGTTGTCGTGGTGAGAACGACTTTGAAATCGCGAAGGACGAGAAGCACGGCCTCTTCGGGCGTGAATTTTCCGGTTCGGAGGTATTGCTTGGTTGCCGAGACGACGACGATCGCGTCGTCGACGAGGAGTCCCATCGAAAGAAGGAGAGAAAAGAGTGAAAGGAAGTTCAAAGAAATTCCGGAAATGAGCATGGTTCCGAAGGTGACGAAGAAAACGAGCGGTATGGTCATGCCGGCGATGATGGCTTCCTTGAGACCGACGATAAGAAGGAGTGTGCCCATCACGAGACCGACGGTGATGAAGAAGTCTCGCGTGAGTTCGTCGAAATTTCGGCGGATTTCTTTGGCGAAGTCGACCGTGACAGTCCACTGTGTTTTCGGTGGAAAGGTTTCGGCGAGGCGTTCCATCGTTCGACTCGCTTCGTCAACGGTCTCGATGATGTTACCTCCGGTTCGCTTTACGATGTCGAGTGTCACGGCGTTTTCCGGAGAGGATCCGTTTACGGAGAGTCTTGAGAGTATGTCTCGTTTTGCGGCGTGTTCTTCCACGACGGCGATATCTTTGAGGAGAATGGCGCCGCCGTTTTCGAAAAATCGAAGAGGAATGTTCCCCAGTTCTTCGGCAGTGAAGAATCGTGCATCGGTTCGGACGGGATAGGTGAATCGTTCGCCATCAAAGGTTCCGGCGGGAATGGCACGATTCGCGAGCGCGATCGCGCGGTTTGCTTCGTCGATTGATATGTTGAGCGCCGAAAGTTTTTCGGGATTGTAGGAGACGGAGATCTCTCGAATGTCGCCACCGGATATTTTTACTTCGCGAACGCCGGATATTTTTTCGAGTTCGTCCTGTACGCGTTCCGCCGTGTCACGGAGCAGAAGTCCGTTCTGGGGACCGGAGAGTGCTATGGTGAGGATTGGCTGGTCGTCGAAGGAAATTTCTTTGACAACGGGATCCTCGGCGTCGTCAGGGAGGTCGCTTTTCACGTCCGAAACGGCATCGCGGAGCGTGCGGATCGCGTCCTCCAGAGGTTCGCTCGCTTCGTATTCGACGGTAATCGCCGAGAGGGAATTTGCTGATCCGGAGGTGATTTTTTTGACCCCGGAGAGTCCCGCTATTTTCGTCTCAATCTTTTTTGTGACGAGCTCTTCGATATCAGAGGGCGAGGCGCCCGGAAAAGCGGTCGCGACGATAGCGATCGGAATTTTGACTTCCGGATTTGATTCGCGCGGAAGTTCGCCAAACGACCAGAGTCCCCAGAAGGAAATACCCGCGATGAGGAGAAGGACGACGCGCGGACGCGTCACGAAAAAGTTGAAAAATCCTTGGCGGAGGCGCGGATCAAATTCCAATTTTTGCAAGTATTCGGAATCGGAAGAAGAGTTGTCGGGAAGTGGATTCGACATAGAGAGATTCAATAATTGGTTCTATTTTATTGTCGCAAGAATTCCGCATTTGGCACGTTCAAGAAATGCTCCGGGGCTTGGTAGGTGAGTTTTTGTTTTACGGAGTAGAAATAACATCCCAAAGAAGCTTTTGTCTCAGATTTTTTTGAGCTTGCTCGCCCCTCCGTTGATTTCTTTCTCTTTGCCAAATGCGGAGTTCTTGCTTCGCGTCTCTATTCTTTGCGTTCCTTGATTTTCATCCCATCTTCGAGTGCTCCCGCGCTTTCGATGATGACGCGGGCGTCTTCGGAAATATCAGTTTGGACGAGGGCGGTTTCGCCGGAAACCGTGAGAGACGTTGTTGGGATTTTTTTCGCCGTTTCATTGTCGACAATGAAGAAAAAAGAGCTGTCCTGATTGGTGGTGAGAGCGGAGAGGGGGAGGATGATATCCGAATCTTTTGCCGTTGTTTCTGATCGAATGATGACTCTAACGGGAGTATTGGCGAAGAGAATTTCATCCGCGTCAGTGTTCTGCGAGAGCGTCGCTTGTACGGGAAATTTTCCGGTAGCGGAATCGGCGATGGTTCCAATCGAAGTAATGCGCGCGGTACGCGTTTTTTTGTCCGGGGTTTCGACGGTTACTTCCGTCCCATTCTTGAGAGAACGTCGAGTACTGTCGGATATATGAAATCGCGCCTCAAGGGTCTTTCCTAGAGCAATGCGAGCGATTACTGTTCCGGAAGTGACGGAGGTGCCGACATCGACGGACTTCTCCGTGACGATTCCCCAAGTAGTCGATCGAACGAGCGAGGCGTTGGTCGCGTTCGCGAGTGCGATTTCCGCGCTCTCGAGACGAAGCTTCGCAAGGTCGCGGTCAAAGCGGCTCTCTTTGGTTTCGTTCTTTTCGGCGAGGCGCTTCGCTTCTTTGTACGCCTTTCGCGCGAGGGATGCGTCTATCTCCGCCTGTCGGAGCGATTCGGATCGAAAGCCACTTTTCGAAACGACGGAACTTTCGGGATTGGTGATGGAGACGAGTGTCTCGCCGAGCGAAACCGTGTCGCCGACTTCGAATGGGGCGAGGGAAATCGTTCCGGATGTTTCCGCGACAATCGTCGTTTCGTTTTCCGCGACGATCATTCCCGGGAGACGCTCTTCCGAGAGGATGGTTTTGAGTTCGCGTGCCGGTTTGGCGGTGACGCTGATCGTTTGTTGTTCCGGTTGATTTTTCTCCAAAACTTGTTCCGGCGCGTCCTTTGCGAGGAAGAAAACCATCGATCCGAGTATCAGAAGCGTTGCCGTTCCGATGAGAAAGAGTCGTGTTGTGGTCATAAAAAGGTGTCAAAAGGAAATCTGTCAATTTTCTCTGAAAATAAGCGTTGTGTCAAGCTTCTTGTTTCGGCGCGGGATCTTTGCGGGGTTGACGCACTTGTTTCTTTTTGAAAGAGTGAGGTATATGTCTTCCGAAACATTCCAAAAGCGGATTGAGGATTTCGTGTGCGGGAAGTGCGGGGCGGAGGTGCGAGGGAATGGGTATACCAATCACTGTTCCAGGTGTCTCTGGAGCCGGCACGTCGATATCCATCCCGGGGATCGCCTCGCTTCCTGCGGCGCTCTGATGGAGCCGGTCTCGGCATTTCTCGAACAGGGTGAATGGCAACTCGTTCACCGGTGTACGCTCTGCGGACACGAAAAGAAAAATCGTCTCTCGGATGAGGACGATCAATCTGCGCTGATACAACTTTTTGGGGAGAAATAAAATATCCCTCGAGAGAAGATGCATTGTTGTTGCTTCTTTACTCGAGGGACGGTGCCTGTGTTTCAGGCATTTTTTTGCGGGTTTCCATTTGGATCCTTTTTTTGAGCCTTATATCTGATGATCCATAGGGCGGCTCTGGAATATTCCCGCGCGAGAGATGTTCCCATTTTTTTGGATTCTCGAAGAAGCATTCTTCAAGGATCCGGAATTTGGTCGGGCGGTCGAACTGACCCGCCCTTTTCCGCGGAGTTGGGAGTTTCCTCCACGGTTTTGGAAGC
>CAZJZN010000032.1:2337-4139 GCA_964550545.1 uncultured Bdellovibrionales bacterium | reverse complement strand
TCGTGGTGTTGCGACTCTTCATATGGGGATCCTTTGCGTTGTTTGGACGCCAGAGATCGTTGTTGATGGGCTCGACCAGCTTTTTCGAGGTCGAGGCATCGAGATTCCTTGTGCCGAGTGAACTTCCCAAATCATTCGCGCGTGGTCGCGCAAACTTTTCTGTGTTCGCT
This sequence comes from uncultured Bdellovibrionales bacterium, assembly GCA_964550545.1. Taxonomy (GTDB): domain Bacteria; phylum Patescibacteriota; class Minisyncoccia; order Moranbacterales; family UBA1568. Next base: position 3,969 of record CAZJZN010000032.1, on the reverse strand, counting down.
CGTCGCTACTTGCAGGATCTGATTTTTCTCGGCGTTGTTAAGGAACCTCTCAAGTACTTTCTATATTTCTTTCTCTTTCATGTCAAGCGGGAGGGAGTTTTTCCACTGCCAGGGTTGGTCAGGTTCTTTGAAGTACTCGGCTTTTTCGGGGGCGGCTGTTTCAAGTTTGTAGCGGAGCTTCTGGACGGTTTTTCCTCTGGGGTCGCGAAGTTCAAGGAGTTGCCGGGTATTTCCGAGGGTGAACGCGGCGTATTTTTTGGTGAACTTTTTGGTTTCGCCGGGCTGTACGATGAAGCTTTTTGTAATTCTGTGATTGACGAAATTTTTCGTCTTCGTTTTGGATTTGGTGGCGATGCTCCAGCCTTTCAAATCGATTTCTTTTTTTGATTTGTTTGTAATTACGAGGTATTCGTTTCCCGTGTCGGCGCCCTCGGGATTGGGAACGAGGGAAGTGATGCGCACGATAGGCGCTTCGTAGTTTTTGATGTCGATGTGGAAGGTTTTGATCGTGTCGGCAACGCCGTCGGTTGCTGTGAGTGTCACCGTATATTTCCCTTTCTTTTTGTAGGTATGGGAGGTGTCTTTTTTGTAGCTCTTCCGCTTGTCGCCGAAGTCCCAGGTGACTTTGGTTTCGTCTCGGTCGAGATCGATAATTTTGGCGGTGAACGTAATCGGAATTCCCGCGAAGCCCTTTTTGGGGACACTCAGTTTTTTGGTTTCGGGATCATTTCCGAAGCGATTTGTTTCCCATGGTGTCTGAAACTTGGTGGCGCGCCAGCGGGAACCGTTTCGGGCGAGTGCGATATTTTCTTTCGTCTCGTCCCAAGAGACGACGTCGGCGGTTTCACCCTTCACGTCTTTGAGTGTCACGGTTTCGTCGGTATTATTGAGTGCGAAAACAAACGTTGCTCGGGTAATGACGAGGAAAGAATTTGCGTTGAGCGGGCTTCCTTCGGGGAAAACATACTTTCCCGTTTTGGACGCATCGTGAAGCGTCCAGCCGGAGAGATCGATTGATTTCTCGCTTTGATTTTCGATTTCAATGAACTCTTGTTTCGATTCGTCTCCCGGCGGGTCGGCGAGAATTTCGGAAAGGACAATACCTGAATTGTTGGCACGATCTTTCGAAGCGCCGCAGAAGTCGAGCGCATCCCTGTCGAAGGTGTTTCCTTTCGGGAGTTCGGTTTTCTCGATGGAGGGCGCGCTCGCTTTGGATGAGCGAACGATGGTGTGGTTTTTCTCGGGATTTTCGATATTCGGCTCGTCGTTTCGAAACGGATGTGAAACCGTTCCCCAGGAGAGGGAGTCAATGAGGGTTTCATCTGAATTGAAAAGCGCGAGCGAATTGTGGTCGGTCAACACTGCCGAACTTTCTTGATGCGCTTGTACGCTTTTGGAAAAATCATTCTTGGAGTTTGCCCAGAGAAATGTTTCGCCGGGCGGAAGAAACGCGTGTTCTCCGTCAAATACTTTGATGGACGATTCGGTTCCCGATGAGACGCGCTTTCGGAGTTTCCAGCCGGAGAGGTCAAGCGCGCAATTTTCGCGGTTCTTGATTTCTGCAAAGTCGGCGTCGGCGTTCTCGCCCTCTATTTGGACACGGGAGATGAAGACGTCGTACGTTTTTGCCGC
>CAZJZN010000032.1:0-2237 GCA_964550545.1 uncultured Bdellovibrionales bacterium | reverse complement strand
CGTTCTCGCCCTCTATTTGGACACGGGAGATGAAGACGTCGTACGTTTTTGCCGCAGCTTCTTCGCGGGAAACAAAAAGCGCGCTCCCGATAGCGAGAGAGAGTGCGAGTATCGTTTCTACTGTTTTCAGTCGTTTCTTTCGGGCGGACATATCAAGTGAGTGGCAAGAAGTCGGGAGGCGGAAATTTTGGGAAATCGTAGCACTTGTTTTTTGTTTGTCAAGAAGCGTGCTATACTTTTCCTATATTTATGGAAACACACTCGAAAGAATCCGAACGGAAAGATCGCTCGTCGTGGCTATCGATCGTACTCGATCTCGCGTTTCGTCATGCGCGGGAAATCGTGGGTGGCGCGCTCGCGATTGCGGGAACGATCGAGAATGATGTGCGCGCGTTTGTGGTGCGGTTTGTGCGCGATATGGTACTTGGCGTTGTTTTTCTTTTTATCGGTCTCGGGTTTATTGTATTTGGCGTCGGGGTTATGCTGGTCGAGGCGCTCCGTCTGGGACCCTCGGCGGGACCGGTCGTCGTCGGTGTGTTTTTTGTCGCCATTGGATCGATTGTTTTTCTTTTTTCTCGTCGATAAATTTTTTAAGAAAATTCTATGAATGATTTTATGGATCGGGCGAAGCGGGAAGTGGACCAGGTGACCGCCAAAGCCAATGAGGCGAAGGAAGCGATTTTGGAAAAGGCGGGACAGGCAAAGGAGGTTGTTATTGATACGGTGGAAGAAGGACGGGAATATGTGCAGAAGAATCCCGAAAAGTCCGCCGGCATCGCGCTTGGTATCGGCGCGCTTCTTGGCGCGATCGTTGGGTTTTTTACCGGGAGGAAGAGATAGTGAGCATTTCTCGAGAATTTCTGAAACCTTCTCTTCGGAGAGGGTTTTTGTTATGATGGCGGTATGGCGACGCTCTTCAAAAATCCGTGGACATGGCTTTTGGTTTTGTTTCTTTTTGGGGTTTTTGTTGTGGGAACGATCCTCTTTGGAGGAAGGGCGGAGGTGGCGGTCGAGAATGCGACGATCGAAGAATCCGAGAAGCAAGAGAAACTCTCACGGGAAGATACGAAGTCGCTTGTCGAGGAATTGGAGGCGGAAACATCGGTGCCGGCAGAAGCTGAGGAGGATCAGGAAATGAAAGTCAATGAACAAGGGACGATGAACAAGGAGCAAGAAACAGAAGGTAATGAACAGGGAACAGTAAACAATGAACAGGGAACAGGGAACAAGAAACAGGAGGCGATGACCGAGAAAGGAGAATTGAATATTGAGAATTCGAAACTGAACATTACACATCGATTGGTGTCGTGGGGGTTTGAGGGTGCGAAGGGGCGAAAAATTGATACGGTTGTGCTTCACTCGACGTACAATGCGCTTGGGGGCGACCCGTTTTCGGTTTCAAAAATTCTCGATATCTACAAAAGCTATAGTGTGTCGCCGCACTATGTGATAGCGCGCGACGGGACGATATACCGATTGGTTGAAGAAAAGAATATTGCCTATCACGCCGGAGAATCTACGATGAAAGATGGAAGAAAGAATGTGAACGACTTTTCAATTGGCATTGAAATCATCGGAAAAGATGATGGGAGTCCGAGTGAGGAGCAATACGAGGCGCTTCGGAGTCTTCTCGCTGACATCAGGCGCCGAAACGATATTGAGTATGTCGTGGGACATAGTGATATCGCGCCCGGACGAAAGACGGATCCGTGGGGATTCGAGTGGAAGGAAATTCGGTGAGCAGGGAGCAATGAATAAGGAACAATAAAAGAGTAGGGAGCGGGAGCGGGGAACAAGAGCGGGGGGTTATGGGTGTAGTGTTAAATGGCTGGATGGTTTTTTGGTTGAGAGATTATAGGGCGGGAAAGCATTATGGATCAGGAATCGAACAGAAAAAATCAGGGGAGACGTACGGTGGAGCTCATCCTTCGCGTCGGGGAAGCGGTGACGGATGTGGTTTTGTTGTGCGGAGGAGAGGAGACCGGACGAATGCGAATCGAGCCGAATCGGGAGCTTCTTGAGAAAATTCTTCCGACGATCAATGAGTTTCTGACGAAACAGGGCGTTTCGCCCTCGGATATCGAGGATATCCGTGTCGAATCGGATCTTCCGGACGGGTATTCGTCGCGACGCATCGCGGAGACGTTTATGAATGTGTGGAAAAGTCAGTTGGGCATTTTTTCAAAAATTTGACAAATTTTCCGGTGTTGCTATACTCATTCGACGATTGTGTGCGG
>CAZJZN010000031.1:0-10117 GCA_964550545.1 uncultured Bdellovibrionales bacterium | reverse complement strand
TTTGTTTTACACATCACACCCCTATGTCGATACGAACTCTTTTTTTTCGAAGCAAGGATGCAAAGGTGCAAAGAGGGAGGAATATGCTTTCTCTCTTTGTCTTCTCGTGTCTTTTTGTATTCGGTTTCTTTGCGGGTTCCGAGGGGGTGGAGGCGCAACCGTATGGGAGTTGCGGATGGTGTCCGTGCGGGAGTGGAAGCACATGTGACGGCGGTTGGAATATGGGTGTCTACGGACCCTATGGGACATCGCCTGGGAACCTGCTGGCATGTCCCGTATCCGGTATGGGATGTATGGCTGGTCAGAATGGATATTGCACCGGTTCCGATGGGTTGTATTACTCATATATTTGTGAAAATAGCGGCGGAGGGGGAGGGGGCGGTGGTGGCGGAACAACTTCCAATCCAGCCCCCTCATTTTCATACGCGTGTAACGCCGCGGGTACGCAGGCGAGACTTTCTTTCAGCGGAGCGACGTATAATAGTACCTATGCTCTTCGCATTGATGCTAATCCGGTGTCGTGGTCAGGAGCGTGCCCAGCGGCAAGTCCGGACTTTTGCGGGAATGTTACAGGTAATCAGTCGCCCTATCTCCTTAATACAGTTCCGGGAGCAAATTATACCGCGTGGATTCATACCTACGATATATCTTGTGGAGCATTCGGATGTTCAACTCCAACTCCGGGAGCAGCAAGTAGTATTACGGTGAACTGTCCTCCACCTCCGCCTCCCGCTCCCGTTCCCGACCTTCGTATCAATGGCTCAAATGGTCCTCTCGCGGTTTCTTCCGGGGCGAATCTTAATCTCACGTGGGGAGCGGTAGCAAATGCTACCTCGTGTACGGCGATTGCTGGATCGGGATGGGCAGTTGCTTCAAAAGATCAAAGTGGAGGCGATAATAATATTCCCGCTACCATAACTTCGACCTACACCCTCTCCTGCACCGGAGCCGGCGGTACCGGGACGGACAGTGTTGTTGTTAATGTAAACGTTCCACCACCCCCGCCACTTACTGTTCCGGTCATTTCGCACGTATGTGATCCGTCCGGAACCTCTGTTACCCTGAACTATGGCGTCCCCACCGCTACAGCGTATTATCTTCGTATCGATGAAGCGGAACCAAGTTGGAACGGTTTGTGCACCGCTCCCGACCGTTGTATAGATGCGACGGCAAACCCTTCTTACAGTGGACCGGTTCTTCCCGGAGTAAGGTATGGCTCATGGGTACACGCGTATCGCGGAGCTGACCCGCCAGCGAATAGCGCGTATTATGTATTTCAGTGCAATGCGCCGACTCTCACGGTTGGTGTGACGGCAAATCCGGCTTCCGGAACGGCCCCGCTAAACTCGACTGTCACCGCCTCAGTCGGCGGCAGTGCGATCGGGACGATCAATTATCACTTCTATTGTGACGGCGTGAATCTTACACGATCGTATCTCGCACAATCGGCAACTTCGTTTTCACATGTCTGTTCATATCCGATCGCCGGGACATATACACCACGTGTTCGTGTTGAGCGTGGGGCAGCTCTTCCAATCGCCGGAAGCGCCACGGTAGTCGTTGGAGCTCCTCCTTCCTGTACCGGATCTGTTCCAAATCTCGCAGCACTCTGTTCCGGAGATGATTCAGGACTTTCTGTGAATACTCCGAGGATGCTTGTTGCATCGTGCAGTGTTCCTGCCGGGTCGAATCCGAAATGTCAATATTCGTGCATAGCTCCGGCTACGTACAATGCGAGTTCCGGTGCATGTGAACTGTGTGGAGTATGCGGATCGGCGGGTAATCATTGCGATGGTGAGCGTTGGGCGGACAACTGTGGAAACGCGAATGTATGCGGTCCCGGCACCAAGGACTGTCGGAAGTTTTGGAAAGAAGTGGCTCCGTAGGGAGGGGGTGTTTTGAGTTGTGACACTTCGGAGAAAACCGCTCTTTGGGCGGTTTTCTTGGTTGGAGAGCGAGAATGATGTATACTGTGCATGGGAAAGTGGAATGGTACTCTTTTGATTTTCTTTTTTCCGTTAATGATTTTTTTATGTCGACTATTTCTGATATTCGCGGGAGAGAGATTTTGGATTCTCGAGGAAATCCGACGGTCGAGGTGCGCGTTGTTTTGGAAAGCGGTGTTTCGGCGGTGGCGGGAGTTCCATCGGGCGCGTCGACCGGATCACTTGAAGCGATCGAGCTTCGCGATATGGACGAGAAACGCTTCGGTGGAAAGGGAGTTCTCAAAGCGGTTTCACATGTGAATGGCGAGCTTCGCGAAAAGGTACTTGGTATGGATGTGCTCGATCAGGGTGCGATCGATTCCGCGATGCGAGAACTTGACGGAACGGAAAACAAAGCGCGCCTCGGTGCGAATGCGATTCTTGGTATTTCGCTTGCTGTGGCGCGTGCCGCGGCAACGCAGTCCGGCGTTCCGCTCTATCGACATATCAATAGACTTCTTAGTGAGGACGCGCCAATCATCGGGGAATCGTTCCCGGTGCCGATGTTCAATGTGCTGAATGGCGGCGCGCATAGCGATTCGGGATTATCGGTACAGGAATTCAAACTTTTTCCGAAGGGTATCGCAACCTATGCCGAGCAACTCCGCGCGGGCAGTGAAATTTTTCAGGCGCTTCGGGGGATTCTCGCGAAAGCCGGGTATTCGGTCGGGGTTGGTGATGAGGGAGGATTCGCGCCGAAGCTTGAGAGTCACGCGCAGGCGTTTGCGATGATTCTTCTCGCCATTGAAAAGGCGGGGTACGCGGTGGGAGCGGATGTCTTCCTCGGTATCGATGCCGCCGCGAATTCGTTTTTTGTCGAGTCGGAAAATCTCTATGCGCTTGAGCCGGAGCATGCGCGTCTCACGCGCGATCAGCTTCTCAATGTGTACGGCGAGTGGATTGAAAAGTATTCGTTGGTTTCTATTGAAGACGCGCTTCATGAAGGAGACTGGGAAGGATGGACACTTCACGAGGAGCGATTTGGAAAGGGAAAGGGGATTCAGCTTATCGGAGATGACTTACTCGTCACCAATCCGAAGCGTGTCGAGATGGCGATTGAGAAAAAAGCCTGCAATGCCGTTCTCATAAAACCCAATCAAATCGGCACGCTCTCTGAAACGCTCGAAACGATGCGACTCGCGAAAAAGCACGGACTCAAAACGGTGGTGTCACACCGATCCGGAGAGACGACGGACGATTTCATCGCGGATCTTTCGGTTGGCGCGGGCGCTGATTGCATCAAAACCGGCTCGCTCTCCCGGGGTGAGCGCCTTGCCAAATACAACCGTCTTTTGGCAATCGCCGAAGAATTGGGGAAATAGGAGGAGAATGAAGAATGAGGAATGGGGACTTTTGATTTCTTTTTTGTCTATGCCAAACATCATCTGTGTCGGGTCGGTGGCGAAGGATATTTTTTTTCCGACGGGGGAGGGGGAGTTTTTGGACACGCCCGAGGATGTGACGGCGCAGCGGAAAGTCGCCTTTGAAGTGGGCGCGAAGTACCAAGTTGAGGATCGCTACGAAGCGGTAGGAGGTGTTGCCGCCAATACGTCGGTTGGTCTTGCTCGTCTCGGGCTCTCGGTGTCTTGTTGCGGCGCGACGGGTGACGATGATATCGGTCTCTGGATTCGCAATGAACTGGAGCGGGAGGGGGTCGATATCGGCAATATAGAAATATTCCCTGAAACGAAGAGTGATCTCTCCTCCATTCTCGTTTTTACGAAGGATGGCGAGCGAACTATTTTTTATAACCGAGATTCCGCGGAGCGGTTTCATATGGACGCGTCGAAGCTTTCCGGCGCGTCGTGGGTTGTGGTGAGTGCTCTGAATGGCGAGTGGCGAGAAAATCTCCGAAACGCGGTTTCCGGCGCACGATCGTCGAGCGCGAAACTGGTCGTGAATCCCGGACAGAGAAATATGAAGGATGATCCGGAACTTCTTCTTGAAGTGATGCGGGAGGCGGATGTACTCCTTCTTAATAAAGATGAAGCGATCGAGTTGGTGGCGCGCATTTCGGAATCGCCGGCGTCTCTCAATGACGAAACATTTTTGATGCGATCGCTTTTTGGGCACGGCGCGAAGGTGATCGCACTCACGGATGGGATGCGGGGCGCGTGGGGATACGATGGTCGGGAGATGCTTCGCGCGGTTTCGCGAAAGCCGGAGCGGGGTATTGATACGACCGGAGCGGGTGATGCGTTCGGGAGCGCCTTTCTTGCGGCGACAGTACTCGGGAAACCCCTTTCGGAATCGCTTGTGTGGGGAATGCTGAATGGCGCGAGCGTCGTCCGGCACTTCGGGGCGATCGAAGGGCTCTTGCGGCGGAATGAAATCGAATCGCATCTTGACGATATCGCCGTCGAGTTTCTGAAGTGATGCCGAACAAGTGTGGTATAATAAACGGCGATGAATGATAAATTTTAAATTCCAAATGTCAAAATAATTCTAAAGTTTTAAAATTCAAAAATTATTTTGGAGTTTGAAATTTTTCATTTGGAATTCTCCCTTCGCTTTCCTCTATGGGTATTTTTTCAAAAGTATTGGGGCGTGAATCGAGCGAGTATGTCCTGGCGCTCGATATCGGAACCGAAATCGTGAAGGCGCTTATCTTCCGTATCGAGGGCGGGATACGCGGTGTCGTTTCCGGTGTCGGTTGGGTTCGGCAAAAATCCGGCAATATGCAGAGTGGCGCCGTGTCCGATATCGGCGGCGTGATTGAATCGTGTCGCGAGGCGATTCTTCTTGCCGAGGAACAAGCGGGTATAAAAAAAGTGCGGAAGAGTATTATCGGCATTGCCGGAGAATTGGTGAAGGGCACGACGACGACCGTGCACTACGAGCGCGTGAATCCGGAAGTGAAGATTGGCGTCTCTGAGCTTCGTATGATTGTCGAGAAGGTGCAAGAAAAAGCCTATGAGCGTATTCATAAGCAACTCGCGTGGGAGACGAATCAGTCGGAAATAGACGTTCGACTTATCAATGCGGCGGTTGTTGATGTTCGTATCGATGGGTATCGCGTGACCAATCCGGTGAATTTTCAAGGGCGAGATGTTTCGATGAGTATTTTCAATGCGTATGCGCCGATGATTCATTTGGGCGCGATCGAGAGTATCGCGACCGAACTTCACCTTGATCTTATCAATATTGCCGCGGAACCATATGCGGTCGCGCGTTCAGTCGAAGTCGAGGATATGCTCGATTTTAGCGCGATATTTATTGATATCGGTGGCGGAACAACGGATATCGCCGTCGTGCGAAATGGCGGACTCGAAGGAACCAAAATGTTTGCGCTCGGCGGACGCGCCTTTACCAAACGACTCGCGCAGGAATCCGGTATGAGTTTCGAAGAAGCGGAAAAACTCAAGATCAACTATTCCCTCGGTAAGCTTGATAAGGAAGCAACTGAAGCGCTTCATGAGTTTTTCCGGGAAGACTGTCGCGTATGGCAGGGGGGTGTTGAATTATCACTTGCCGAATTTTCCGATACGGATCTTCTTCCAACCAAGATCTTTCTTTGCGGCGGCGGTTCCGGTCTCCCGGGTATTCGAGAGGCGCTCCTCTCTCAAGAATGGATGGAGAACCTTCCGTTTTCCAAACCGCCGCAGGTGAGTTTTCTTCAGCCGCACGATATTATCCGAATCACCGATTCGACGGGTGTACTCTCTAATCCTCAGGATATTACTCCGATGGGACTTGCCAATCTTGCCCTCCATCTCGCGAATGAAGAAAAGTCCCTTGCGGGAATGTTGCGGCGCGCTATGGATACGGTACAGCGATAGCTATTGAGTTGGAACCGAAATAGCGTTTCACGTCTCTTTTTCGGGGAATACCAAAAAAAACAAAATCACATATTTATGCCTCATATCGCCTATATCGATTCCGATGAAGAAATTATTTCTGTCATCGGTCGTCTTCGGAAAATTGCGGAACCGGATGTGTTCTTCGTGGTTCCGAAACGCGCGATTTTTTTGCAAAGCCTGGTAAATCTCCGCCTCCTTGATCGAGAGGCGAAAAAGTGCGGGAAACGACTGGTTTTGGTTTCACCGGACGAAACAGCGCGAGCGCTTGCGGCAAAGGCGGGGATTTCGTCACAGGAAGCTCTTGAGAATAAGGCGCATTCGGAAAGACTCGTTCCGAATGCCGCTCTTCCGGCTCGATTGTCGCTTCCGAATCAACCTGTTCCCGGAGGGCATACCTCTTCGGAATTGCCGCGTGCCGGATCCGTCCCGCTTCATTCCGAGTCAATCGGATCCTCGAGTTTTTTTGCGCGAGAGGAAACCCCGGTTGCACGATCGATACCCGCTTCTTCTCAGAAAGAATCCGCGATGCGCGCCCCATCCCCAGCATCTCCCTCCGTGAAGCCTCTTCCGGTTCGTGATCGAACGCCTCAGCGTCTCACTGTTTTGAATTCGATGCGAGATATTCCCGTCCGAGGAACAACTCCGACTCCTCCTCCTTCAGCGCCTCCCGAGTCTGTTTCGCGGGGCACTCTCCCTGACTCACTCAATCTTGATTCCGGTTTCGTCTCCAAGGAAACCGGAGGGGTTCCGTCGCCTGCCGCACCCCTCTCGGTGTCGCCCGGGTCCTCTGTGCCGGTTTCCGGTTCTTCCCATCAAGAAAAATCCGGCATTTCATTCAACTTTCCTGTTCCGGAGAAAACGCCCTCTCTCACGCCAACTCCGTCGGAATCAGCTCCCCCTTCCGCGTCTCTTCCGGGGACGCCGTCTTCTTCTCTTGCGCAGTTTTATCGCGGACAAAGCGATACGAAAGCGGCGCTTCCGGAAAAATCTCTCGAGAAGGATCCTGTTCATGCGTCGCCTCGTCAGAAACGCGTGTTCTTCCGAGTGATTTTCGGATTCGCGTTTGTGTCGCTTCTGGTTGCCGTTGGCGTTTCCGCGTTTCTTCTTTTGCCGAGGGCGGACGTTACGATTCTCGTCAAGGGGAGCGAGGAATCGATTGATGCCGAGATACGCGCGCTTCTTGGACAAGAGGCTCTCTCGACGAGTGAGAAGACCATACCGCTTCGCCTTATCGAGTCGGAGAAGGATCTCTCGATGTCTTTTCCGGGAACAGGAAAGGCTTCGTCTTCGGATAAGCGGGCGCGTGGTACTGTCACGCTTTCAAATATGCTTGGAGCATCTCCGCAGTCTCTGGTTGCAACAACTCGACTCGAGTCTCCGGACGGCAAAGTATTCCGACTTGTAAAAGGGGTAACGATCCCCGGTGCTACCGAGGCGAATGGGGAAACGAAGCCGGGAACCGTCATTGCGGAGGTTGTCGCCGATCAGTCTGGAGAGGCGTATAACATCGAGCCGGTATCGTTTACCGTTCCCGGACTGAAAGGGGGTCCGAAATATGAAAAAATAACGGCGATTTCGGAGAAGGCGTTTTCGGGTGGCGGCGGGAGCGAGGCGACGATTGCCAGTATTTCTGCCGACGATGTCTCCAAAGCGAAGGAATCTTCCGAGAAAAAAATTGCCGAAATGCTCCGCTCCGAGTTGGAGAAGGATCTTTGGCCGGGAGAGAAGCTCTTTGAAGATGCTTTGCAGTGGGAGGTTCTTTCGACCGGGGCATTTCCGGGAGTGGGAGCGGTCGCGCCAAGCTTTGACTACCGTATCCGCGTTTCGGCGCGAGCGCTCGTTGTTTCCGAATCAGACATTCGGACGGTTGCCGCGGGTCTTTTTGACGGGGAGAATATTTCTGCCGACTCGATAGATATTGAGTACACCATTCCTCGACCGGACTTTGTCGCCAAATCGCTCACGGTAAAGGCGCGTGTTTCCATCCAGAAAAACAAGACGTTTGATGTCGAGAGCGTGAAGCAAAAAATTCTCGGGAAGACGATCCCGGATGTGCAGGGAGTATTTGCCGAGTACCCGGATATTCGAAAAATTGAGGTGGTATTTTGGCCAAAATTTATGACGAGCCGCATCCCCAGTCGAGCCGACCGAGTATTTGTGACGGTAGAGCAAGAGAGATAGTCTTTTCGCTCCCGTTTTCTTCCTCGGCTCTCATTGACGAGCCTCTTTCACCTCTGTTATGATGGTTTCTGTTGATTTTCTTTTCTATGGGTCTTTTCGGATCATCGTCGACAACTCGCCCGGATCCTCACGGGAAGACGCTTTCCGATGCTGAGCGGAAAGCGGCGATTCGTCGTGTCGAATCCGATCTCTCCATTTTGTATAGCGATCGGCTCAAAATCACTCGTCGGAAGACGGATCGCGACCTGGCACTTCGAAAGCTCAAGAATGAGCGCCGTCGTCTCGATATAGAGATTGAAAACCTCGAGAAAGAAGCCGCAAAAGACGAGTCAAATTCCCATATCGTAGAGGAGGATATCCGACTTACCAAGAAGCGACTGGTGACGATGTAGTTTTTCACATAAGATTTTCTTTAAAGTATATGGGCTATATCGACTCTCGGAAAATTCTTTCTCTTACTGATGAGTTTCTCGCTTCGATTGGCAAGAAATCCGAGGTTGATTCGGCGAGAAGCTTCTTTGAAAGTAAAATGTCCAATCTCGGACGTTCTTTTGATGCTGGAGAAGTGCAACGAGGTGAGCTTGCGGAAAAGGTATCGGAACTCCTGAAGTCGTTCAAAATATACCTTCGTTCCGATGAACTCCGAGCGCTGGACAAGAAGTTTCAATATGCCTGATTGAGTGAGTGATGATATGACTGCGAAAGAAATTCGGGAGAAATATCTGGAGTTTTTCAAAAAAAGAGGGCACGCGATCGTGCCGTCTTCTTCGCTTGTGCCGGAGAATGATCCGACGACGCTCTTTACGGGAAGCGGGATGCAGCCGATGGTCCCGTATCTTTTGGGCGCCCCGCATCCTCTGGGGACGCGAATTGCCGATTCGCAGAAGTGTTTCCGATCGCAAGATATCGAAGAAGTGGGTGACAATCGTCACACGACCTTTTTCGAGATGCTCGGCAATTGGTCGTTTGGAGATTATTTCAAAGCGGAACAGCTTTCATGGTTCTTTGAATTTTTGACGGAAGATATCGGTCTTGATCCGAACCGACTTTTTGTAACGGCATTTATGGGCGATGAGACAAACGGAATTCCTCGCGATACGGAGTCCGCGGAAATATGGAGGCGACTTTTTGCAGAAAAAGGTATTGAAGCGGAGATGGCGGATATCGGATCTGAGGCGAACGGGTACGCGGTTGGCATGAACAGAAACGAGCGTATTTTTTTCTACGATTCCAAGAAAAATTGGTGGAGCCGCGCGGGGGTTCCCGAGAATATGCCTTCCGGTGAGCCGGGCGGTCCCGACTCCGAGGTATTCTATGATTTCGGTACGCCACATGATTCCAAGTGGGGACCGAAGTGTCATCCGAACTGCGACTGCGGTCGTTTCGTTGAGATCGGAAATTCTGTTTTTATGCAGTACATGAAGCAGTCGGATGGTTCTTTTACTCTCCTTCCGAAACAGAATGTCGATTTCGGCGGGGGACTTGAGCGTTTGGCAATGGCTGCTTCTGGGAAGCCAGATGTTATCGCGGCAAATCATAAACCGATTCTCGATCATCTTGAACAAGAATCCGGAAAAACATATGGGAGTCGCGACCGTGAAACCTACGCGTTTCGAGTGATTGCTGACCATATGAAGGCGGCGGTGTTCTTGATTACCGATTGCGTGTATCCGAGTAATACGGACCGAGGATACTTTGTTCGTCGCCTCATTCGTCGCGGTGTGCGGTATGCCGATTTGCTCGGCATTAAGGAGGGCGCATTCGCAAGTGTTGTACGGCCGATTGCTGATATGTACCGGGACCACTATCCCAATGTTGTCTCAAAGGTGACGGAAATCGAAAAAGTAATCACTGAAGAAGAGAATCGTTTTCGTACGACACTTGCTCGCGGCCTCAAAGAATTTGAGCGACTCGCAATGACGAATATTTCTGGAGTCGACGCCTTTGCTCTTTTTTCAACATACGGATTTCCATTTGAACTTACGCAGGAAATTGCGGCAGAGCGGGGAGTTTCTGTTGATGAGGATGCCTTTCGGGAAGAGATGAAAAAACACCAAGATATTTCCCGCGCGGGTTCCGAGCAGAAATTCAAAGGCGGGCTTGCCGATCATTCGGAGAAGACGACGGCACTGCATACGGCGACACATTTGA
>CAZJZN010000030.1:0-10140 GCA_964550545.1 uncultured Bdellovibrionales bacterium | reverse complement strand
ATGCTATGCTTTTTGGTGTATGGCTCGAATACCTCGATCGGCTGTCGGGTTGTACCGTGTATCGCGTTTTGAACCGTGCGAGTGGCAGATCAACAGTGAAACGGAGGAAATAGAGAGGAAAACCAAAAAAAGGTACCTGTCCCCTTTTATGTCCTCTGCTTCAATTCATTTGAACGAGTATGACTTTGACAAAGCCATTTTTTTCTTGGTAGGATATTTTGGTCAGGTGGCATGGTGTTGCTTGATGGGGTTGGCAAGACCCCTTTTTCTTGTCTCGTTCCTTAAAGAGGTATCGGCAGTGAACAAGATCGTGGCTTTTTTTAGCCTTGCTCTAGCTCTCTTCCTCGCGGCTCTGGCGGTGGTTCCTGAGACGGCGTCGGCGGATAGGAACATCTATGCCAAGGTTACTCCGGTAGATAATACGATTGCAAAGTGGTTTTTGGAGAAGCTTGGCGTGAAAGATGCCGATCACGCATACGTGTGTGTCGACAAAGATGGGCCGGATAGGTGTTACTCAAATACGGGTAGGGATAGTAGCGGAAAGGAGCTGTCGGGCACGCGCAAGAAAGGCGATACTGACGTTCCTAAATGTGTCCATGATGAGGGGGACTCCATATATGGCAATTGCTACATTATGTGGGGAGTAAATGGAACCTGCCATCAGGAGACAAACCTCGGCATGATGCGCACCACGAAGACGGTCATTGGTGCGAAGGGGTATGAGCAGAGCAAGAAGATGTTTGGTACCTATGGAAAAGGTATGCTTCCGGAAACGTGCTCTGATACCTGTTTCACAAAGTAGTTCAGTCGGAGGGGAAGCGAAACAGAAGAATTGTTTCGCTTCCCCAACTAAAGATATTTTTTTGGAGGAACTTTCTGTGAAGACTTTGCAAGGCATGCTTACTCCTCGAGTACGGAAAGTGCTTAAGGTTTCTTCCAGGGCTTTTGTGGCAATAATTTCCCTTGGCATTCTTGGCACTCTCTGGTATTTCGGACATGTTGACGTTATCCGCGTTTCTGCCGATGCCAAGGTGTTGGGCTTGGAACAGGAAAATCGTTCAGAGTTTGCCCGTGAGGATTTTGTACAAAGTGTCGCAAAACCTCCTCTCCAAAGGTCTCCGATCAATGTTGCTCCGAAGGGTGTTATGGAGCACGCGGAGTATGGTTCTCACCGATTGGCAAGTCCTGACGAGGCATTGGAGCAGGGTCGACGCGCCAAAATGTGGACGGTGGTAGATTCTCTCGGATATCCTTCAGCAGAAGACCAAAAATGGTTGGGTACGGACAGCAGAAATAAGGCTGTTCGCGAAATGATCGGTGATGCTGAAGCCAAACTTGAGAGATCACTTTCAGAGGAAACAAAGGCGTTTCTTTTGCAGAGTGCGCAGCGCATGTGGTTTCGGATGGAGCGCTTGGTCGACATGTACAATAGCGGAGGGATCAGCTACGCGGAGTATAACGACGGGCTTGCGAGGATAAGCATTCTTAATGCACAGGAAGAAGCAGGGATTCTTTCGGATGAAGAATTCGCGGCTTATAACGGTGAGAAAAAGTCTGAGTCCGTTCTCCTGACCAGTCCCTCCTCGTACGATCCGAGTATCCTTCTGGATACGACCAAACGTGGTGTTCAAAGTACTCCGAATCTTCCGGAAAAGGATGTTGAGTTCTTCGCGCTCTTTTCGGGAGTCCAAAGGGATCATCCGGAGATTCAGACGCTCAAGGATCTCAATGCGCATGTTTCCGAGGCATCAATTGATGCCATGAATGTCGTAGCCAAGGAGTTTATACGGACAGAGAACGAACTCCGGAAAGCTCTGCAAAATGGAAGTATCACGGAAGCGGCATATAAAGCCTCCTTAAAAGAGGCAAGGCAGAAGGCAAAGCAAGACACTCTAGCTTCGCTTATTGATACTGAGCGGGAATACCTTTTCGGAGGAAACAAATAGCGAAACAGGATGTTCCTAAAAAAGTGTGTAATCATACCCCCTCGGCTCATGGTCGGGGGTTTTCATTCCAGGATAGCCCTAAAAAATTTTCAGGAGAATTTTTACATGGTACAATGAAAATCATAAAAACCGTCTATTGAATCTATTTTATGAAAATCTTTTTTAAGGTTTTTCTGTCGGGAATACTACTCTCCCTTGTGTGCATGATGCTTGGCGCTTTGGCGGGTGGTATTTTGAGCGGGTTTATACCATTTCACTGGATTGTCATTGATGGCGTAAAGGGATACGAGTCCGGCATTTCAGTTGTCGGGACGCTTGGTATGATTGTTGGCGGATCACTTGGATCGTGGCTCGCCTTGCCTCGATCGCAGAAAGCGGACACATTTCTTGTGCCAACGGCTATCGTCCTTATCCTCGCCTTGATCTCGATACCGGGCGGCTCGATGCTGGCACGTGAATTTCATTTTCCG
This sequence comes from uncultured Bdellovibrionales bacterium, assembly GCA_964550545.1. GTDB lineage: Bacteria > Patescibacteriota > Minisyncoccia > Moranbacterales > UBA1568. The sequence continues at coordinate 7,724 of CAZJZN010000030.1, read as the reverse complement.
GAATATCTAAATGAAATACTTCTTGTTTTGTTTTGGCTGATCATGCCTTTTATCGTAGCATTGCGGGCGATGCAAGTATCATGTCCCAAGTGATGCCCCAAGGGATTCGTTGTATGAAAACTTTTCTTAAAGTTTTTCTTTCGGGAACGGTGGTGTCTGTTTTTTTCTGGGTGGTTGGCGGAACTGTCGGCGCGCTTATTGGCGGGAACTTCGGTTTTCCTTCGATAGGGGATACGAGAGGATATGAATCCGGCGGATTGTTTTTCTCCGTCTTTGGAATGGTATTTGGCGGAACGCTTGGTTCATGGCTTGCTTCGTCTCGACGGCAAAAGGCAAAGACTGTTTTTGGTCAAGCCGTGATTGTGTTTCTGTTCGGGGTGGTTATTATACCCGGATATGTGGTACTTGTTCGGTCGTTTCACTTTCCGGAATTTTTTGATCAATTTGTTTTTCTTGCTGTTTGGGTGGCTATGCCGCTCGTCATTGCATGGCGAGTGATGCGAGCGCCGATTGCCTCATAACCCGCTCCATCGGATTTCACATCACCTCCTCCAACCCAGTGCCACATTCGAGCCATTTTGAGAGATACGATTTCTTCGAAAAGGTTTGACTCTCTCTCATAAAGTTGCAAAAAGAAAAAGACGCTGTTTTACCAGTCGCCTTTTGAAATAGCTGTGGGGGAAATTATTTTTGCTCGACGCCTAAGTATAATCCAGAACAATTTGAAATAATTAAATTTAGAAAAGGAAATGATGAAAAAATCTGTCAATAAACGGGAAATGTCCCTATTTTAGGATATTAATTAATCAGGAATAAAAGAACACAGAAGAATAAAAAAATGAATCGAATAACAACATCGGAGTTGATAAACAAGAAGGAATTAAAAGTGGCGTGTCAGTTTTAAACCGGTACGAAATTCGGAAGCGAAAAAGGAAAGGTTTAAAATCTCCCGCCCGCATCCCTCCTCACGCTCCTCCTGCGAGCAGGAAGAAAGTCGAGGTAGGGCGATTCCTTTCCCTCAGAATGTAGCGCACTTTAAATATCCCGCCTTCTTGCGATGGGGCGGGGTTTTTGACATTGAACGGTAAGGGGAATGGTCAGGGGGACTTCTTTGGAGGATGGGCATTGTGAACAGTCGGAGGGAATCATTTGACAGATGCAACTCGGTTGCATTAGAGTGGTATTGTCTGTCGGATATTGAGTGAAACGGTGTCGTGCGTATGGGAACGAATGTCGAAAAAACACGAGAAGGGACGCGGATGAATGGCCTGAGGAAATCTTCTTCTCGCGAGGCGATTCTTTCGATTCTCACGGTGAGTCATCGACCCGTTTCGGTGGCGGACATTATGAGCGGGCTTGCCGAACGGGGAAAGCGTTTCAACAAGACGACGGTCTACCGTGAGTTGGAAACCTTGAAGAAAACACGGGACGTTCGAGAGCTCTTCCTTCGAAACGATACCGCGCTCTATGAACTTTCCGGCACGCACCATCATCACGCTCTCTGTGTCGCGTGCGGCGAGATAGAACACATTGAGCTTCCCGAACCCAAAGAATGGGTTGCCGAGAAATTTTTCTTGAAGGACGGATTTAGAATAACGGATCATTCGCTGGAGTTTTTCGGCGTGTGCCGGAAGTGCCAGTTGTTGTAAAAAAGAGTAAAATGTATACGGTATATATGAGAAAAATATATTTTTTCGGTGGGGCTTTGTTGTTGGTTCTCGCGAGTTTCGCTTTCTTTGTGTGGTGGACGAAGTGTCCGGGAAGTTGTTCGGAAGATCGTATCGGAAACGCGTCACAGAAGCTCTCCGTCGTGACGACGCTGTTTCCGCTCTATGATTTTGCAAAAGAGATTGGCGGAGAGTATGCGGAGGTGTCGCTTCTTTTGCCTCCCGGAGTCGAGTCGCATTCATTCGAACCCAAGCCGAGCGATATGGTGAGAATCGATCAGTCGGATATCTTTGTCTATACCGGGAAATCGATGGAGCCGTGGGCGGAGGATATGCGAAAGGGCATCCGGAAGACTGTTGCCGTTGTCGACGCGAGTGCCGGCATATCGCTTCTTGCGGAATCCGAAGGGACGGAAGAAGAGAACGAGCAGGGGACTGATCATGGAGGGGCGGATCCGCATATGTGGCTTGACTTCGGCAATGCGGCTCTGATGGTTTCTTCTTTGGAGAAAGCTTTTGCCGAAAAAGATCCGTCTCACGCGGACGCGTACCGGATAAGCGCCGAAGCGTACCGAAACCGATTGTCCGATATGGATGCGAAGTATCGCGGCGGGCTCGCATCGTGTTCGACCAAGAGCATCGTGTACGGCGGACATTACGCGTTCGGGTATCTCACGCATCGATATGGATTGGAGTATGTTGCGGCGCAGGGACTTGCTCCCGATGCCGAGCCGAGCGCCAAGGATATTGCCGCGCTTGTCGATCAGATCAAGGCGAGCGATATCCGATACCTTTTCTATGAAGAACTCGCGAGTCCGAAAATCGCCGAGACGCTCTCCCAAGAAACCGGTGCAAAGATGCTTCTTTTGAATGCCGCGCACAATATCGGCAAGGATGATTATGTGAGGGGGGCGACATTTTTGGAAATTATGGAGGAAAATCTTACAAACCTTCGTGAAGGATTGGGTTGTAAATAATACCAACGTACTCTCATCTCTGCTCCCTTGCGAGTTGCCTCGACCGAAAAAATAATTTTTATCACACACTCCTCTCGGGTCGGAGCGAAGTTTCGAAAAATTATTTTTTCGGTCTCGGCGCACATGAGAGAAGACTTCAGGGTAATGTGGTATAACGTGTTCGTATGAATGTCATAGAGGTAAAAAATCTCTCTGTTGCGTTTTCTGATCATCCCGCAGTGCTTGAAACGACTTTCTCCGTGAGAGAAGGAGAATTCGTCGGTATTGCCGGACCGAATGGTGCCGGGAAAACGACGCTTGTTCGCGGTCTTTTGGGGTTGGTGCCGGTCGTGGCGGAAAAGGCGGAAATATTCGGGATTCCTCTCGGGTCGACGGAAATATATCACCGGATCGGGTATCTTCCTCAGAAACAAAAGACGGCCAATCCGCTTCTGCCGGCGACGGCGGAGGAAGTGGTTCTCCTCGGTCTCTCTTCCGGGAGTCGGCGTCTTCGGAGAATTACGGCGGAGGATCGAAATATCGCACGGGAATCATTGGAGAGTTTGGGGATCGCGGATCTCGCTTTGAAACAGGTGGCGCGTCTCTCCGGCGGACAGTATCAGCGGGTTATGCTCGCGAGGGCGCTTGCTCGTCATCCGGAAATACTCATACTCGACGAGCCGTCTACCGGACTTGATCCGGACGCGCGCGAATCGCTTTTCGCTCTTCTCAAAAAACTCAATGTCGACCGCGGTATCACCATACTTCTTATTACGCACGATACGGAATATATCGGGAGATACGCCGAGACGCTTCTCTATATGGATCGGAAATTGCTCTACTCCGGTCCGGTATCCGATTTCCCGCACGCATCGGTGCACATCGATATGAAACCACTCTCTCAATAACGAGGCGTATATGGATATTTCTTTCTCTCAGCTGATTCAGTATGACTTCATGCAGAAGGCGTTTCTTGCCGGATCGTTTGTCGCGGTTGCGTGTTCGACGCTCGGGCTTTTTCTCGTGCTTCGCAATATGTCGCTCATCGGTGACGGTCTCTCGCATGTAAGTTTCGGAGCGCTCGCGCTCGGCATTTTCTTGGGGTGGTATCCGACCTATGTCGCGGTTCCGGTGGTGGTGCTCGGTTCGTATCTGATTCTCAAGATATCTCAGAAAACCGGAGTGTACGGCGATACGGCGATCGGGATCGTGTCTTCGGTTGCCATTGCTTCAGGCGTCATTCTGGCGAGTCTTTCTCGAGGGTTCAACGTGGACCTGTTGAGTTATCTCTTTGGGAGTATCCTTGCGGTGAGCTGGGGCGAAGTGTGGGTATCGCTTTTTTTGTCACTCTTTGTTTTGGGATTTGTCATTGTGCGGTACTGGGATCTCTTTGCCGTGACATTTGATGAGGAATACGCGAAGGTGAGCGGCGTCCGGACGGAAGCGATGAATACGTTGCTCGTTGCGCTCACGGCTATCGTGGTCGTGCTTGCCGTGAAGGTGGTCGGAGTAATGCTCGTTTCGGCGCTCCTCATTCTTCCGGCGGTTTCGGCGCTTCAGATCGCGCCGAGTTTTTCTCGGGCATTTTTGTACGCGGGTACCTTTGCGGTACTCTCGGTATTTCTGGGCGTTATCGGTTCGTTTTTCCTCGATGTGCCGACCGGCGCAACGATTGTCGCGATCAATGTTTCGATCTTTACCTTTCTTGTCGCGGTTCGGAGAATTTTTCTTTCATAGCACGTCCGTTTTTGCGTGTTTCCGCAGTGTGGTATACTGAATTTCTTCCGGGGGATAATTCTTGTTGCAATGTGCGTATGAATGCGATATTTGCGGTGGTGTTTCTGATGGCGCTTGCGGGGGCGGCCTTTCTCTTTGCTCAGCCGTCGGGAGCGCCGACGAGAGAACAGGAAGCGTCAATGAATGCGGATAATTCTTCTTTGGAAAACACTATGAATACGGAAGAGCGCGAAGAGGGAGTGGCGGTGACGGAATCGGAAAAGGCGAAAGGGACTTCGGGAGAATCCGGGGAACTGAACATCGAAACCGTGAAAGCGGGGACGGGAGATCGGGTGACGAAGTCCGGCGATACGATCTCGGTGCACTATACGGGGACGCTTGTCGATGGGAAGAAATTCGATTCGAGTCTCGATCGCGGAGAACCGTTTTCTTTTACGATGGGCGCGGGGCAAGTGATCAAGGGATGGGACGAAGGGCTTCTCGGGATGAAGGTGGGCGAAAAGCGAACGCTCACGATTCCCGCGGAGAAGGGATATGGCGCGGCTGGCGCCGGGGGAGTGATTCCTCCCAATGCGACACTCATCTTTGATGTTGAACTCGTTTCTTTTGGAAAATAATTTTTTGGAGGAAAGGCGTATGAATGTTCTCTCGTATTTCGCGAAGAATTTCTCAGTCGTTCTTGGAATTGTGCTCATCTGGCGAGGCATTTGGTATGTGCTCGACGAGATTGATTTTGTATTCTTCGACGACGAGCATCTCCTCACGGCGATTCTCGGCATTATCGTTGGACTCCTCATCCTCTACCTTCCCGACAAGGATCTCAAGGAGCTGGGGAAATTGTAATGATTGAGTGCTTGATCGGTTTCGTTTCATAATATTCGGAATCGCTCTTACATATCATACGTATATTATGAAAACACTTGTCTTGATTGCGCATCCGAATATGGGAGCGTCAAAGGTGAACCGTGCGTGGCGTGATGCGATCGCGGAGAGTGACGTGACGCTTCGGGAATTGTACGCCGTTTATCCGAATGGACGTATTGATGTGGCAAAGGAACAAGAACTACTCCTTTCGCACGATCGCATCGTATTCCAACACCCGTTCTATTGGTACAGTGTCCCGCCGCTTCTCAAGCAGTATTTTGACGAGGTACTTACCTATGGATTCGCTTATGGAGAGGGTGGCGACAAGCTTTCCGGAAAAGAGTGGATCGAGGCGATTACCTGCGGCGGTCCCGAACCGTCGTATCAGGTGGGCGGATACAATCGCTATACGACATCGGAACTTTTGCGCCCCATTGAGGCGACGGCAAATTTGTGTCAGATGCTCTTTCGGGCGCCCTTTGTCGCGTATGGCGTCTTGCGTCTTTCGGCGGAAGATCTCGCCCGTACCGCGGAAGCGTATCGGAAGTATATTTCCGATCCCAATCTCGATATCTCAACGCCGGGGAAACTCTTCGCAAAGTTTTCTCAATCGTAAGACTCGCTTTTTTTTGAATACGAAAACACTCCCGACATTGGGAGTGTTTTCGTATAAGGGGAGGTTTACTTTTGGGGTTCTTCGTATGAGTTCTATTTCTCTGTTCCGTTCCATCCCATACCGTGTCCGCCTCGACCCATTTTCCCCATACCCATTCCGAGTCCGAAGATTCCGTCAGGAATATGGTTCGCCTTCATCCAGGTGTCAAGCTCTGTTCGATGTTGTTCCATGGCGGTATGCCGTTCTTCTCGGGTCATATTTTTCCACGTGTCGCGCAATGCATCACGCTTCTCTTGGAGTTCCTTGCGCTTTGCAAGGATGAGCGATTTTTGTTCTTCGGTTATGGTTCCCTTCGTTACCGCTTCCGAAAGTCTCGCCTCGAATTGCGCTTGTTTTTTCTCCTGTCGATCTTCTCGATGTTCGGCGAATACGCTTTCGACATCGGATGTCTTCAGATTAAACTTGGCAACCAGTCGTTCGATGAGTGATGTCCGAGAGGGTGAGTCGTCGGCGGAAGCGCTTCCGATAAACGAGAACGCGCCGAGTGCGATCGCTCCGAAGAGAAAAACGGAAACGGCGAGCATTTTTGTCGGGATCATATAATTTTCTTTACACATTAGAGTTCGTGTGCGCCACGTATCTTGTTGTACGGAAAGAGTCGCGGAGAGTTTGCGTTGTTTCGAAGCGGACGAATAAAGAATGCATCGAAGAACGTTGGTGCCTTTGGCTTTCCGATGATGATCACATCGAAGCCGCTTTCGATGCGGACTCGCCGAGCTTTCTGTGTCGTGTCAGAGAGGAATACGGTCCACAGCTCGTTTTGTGGTGTCCGAATAACAAAGGATATGTTTGGATTATTCGCTTCGAGAATTTTTCCGGCAATGACGCCGTCTTCCGGATGCGAGAATCGGAAGGCGCGTTTCGGAACGCCGTACTCGAATGTTTGATCCAGACGATCATCGAGGCGGGTTTTGTGCACGATTGCGGTGAGCGTGACGATTGAGAGGGTGATGAGACTTCCGACGAAGAGTGCGCGAACACGGTAGCCGTAGCGGGTATTCCGGAAGGCGAGGATGCCAAAGGCGAGCGAGAGACCGGCAAGAAGTGTCCAGAGAAGGGGTGTTCCAAGGAAGAGGAGGAGTGGAAACCTTCGGAATCCGAGCGCGCGGAAGATGTCCGGCCCCACATCAAGAATGTCGACGAGTCCGAGTGAGAGAAAGACCGTGCCGATGATGATGAATGCTCCCAAGAGTCCCCAGAACGCGATGCGTTTTGCGAGGATTGCCCACCGCGGTATTGGCGCTAAGTGTTTTTCTTTGATGGTGCCGACGATGTCGGGAATGGAATGCTCGGTCATAGGGAAGTGGGGAGAAAAATTTTTTCTTCGCGGACTTTTTCAAGAAGAATCTTTCGCCCGCGATTGATGAGAGACGCGATGGTACCTTTGGGCTTTTCGATAATGTCCATAATTTCTTCGTAGGTTTTCTCTTCCAGAAATTTGAGAATGAGCACTTCGCGATAGAGAAGGGGAAGTGAATTGATAAGTGCGGTTATTTTTTTGAGTTGTTCCTTGGTGTCGAGTGTGCGAACAATATCCGTATCATCTTTGAAGAGATGCAGCATATCTTCGGTGTCGATGGGAGCGATTTCCGGACGCGAGGATTTTTTGCGGATCGCGTCAATCACGGTGTTTCGACAGATGTGGTAGATCCAGGTCGAGAAAGTGAGTCGGTTGTCGTAGTCATTGAGATTCCGATATACCTTGAGAAATGTTTCTTGGAGAATATCTTCGATATCTTCGTCGGTCGAAAAGGAAATTCTTCGCGCGTACCGAAACAGGCGCTCCCAGTAGCGCTCCACGACAAACCGAAACGCATCCGGATG
>CAZJZN010000029.1:0-10224 GCA_964550545.1 uncultured Bdellovibrionales bacterium | reverse complement strand
TGAAGCCGCCTGTCCAACGAAATGATTTTTTTCCGCCTTCTTGTCAACGTTGACAATGAGATTTCTTAGGCGTACTATTCTGACTAGTTTTTTAAATAGGAGGAGCTAGTCGTGCTTTGCAGTCAAAATGTTCTTGTCTGTTTGGTTGGTGGAATCGGTTCGGCTTGGGAAAGTGAATATCGGCAGCGATTGGTAAATCTCCAGGTTTCTGAGGTAATCCAATATTTCGGTTCGGTCCACTCTCTCTCGAGTCATCTTCGGATCCCGGATAATTTAATCCGTTATAACAGTATTGTTTTACTCGTTGTTCCGGAGAGGGGGAGTATTGCTTATAAAGAGCTACTTTCTTTTATATCGGGTGTTTCTAATTCGATTGGTAGCCTTGGATTGCCCTGTCGCGTGGCTTGTTAAGATCAAGTAGTAGAGTCTTTTAGTGTTCTTTTTTACCTTTGGAATGACCATCCTTTTTTGGGTGGTCTTCATTTTATAGATAAAACCGTATGGAGAAGAAACATATAAGAAGAGCAATGATGATGTTTTTGATGGTCGGATTTTTTGTTCATGATATCAAGATGACGGCTGGTGAAGAGAATCTTATCGCGAATCATTCCGTGGAAATGGGGGTTGGCGGATATCCCGAGAGTTGGTCTCGAGAAAAATCGGGAAACAATACGTCTGTTTTTTATAATCGAGCAGAGGGGCAAGACGGGGAACGTGCTTTACAGATCGTTGTGACGAAATATATTGCCGGGTATTCGGGGTGGTTTTTTAATCCTGTCGATGCGGATCCTGGGAAGAGCTATCGGTATAGTGAGTACTATAAAGCTACTATGCCGACCAAGCTTTTCATTCGAGTGACCAACGAGAGCGGAAAGACGAATACGGTGTCCCTCGCCGATGTTTCTTCATCATCGGAGTGGAAAAAAGTAGAGGTTGAGTTTTCGGTTCCGGATGACGCAAAAACATTTACGGTGATTCATCGAGCCCAATCGCTTGGGACGCTCTCGACCGATACATTTTCTCTTACGAGAAAAGATGGATCCGCTCCGCCGGCTCCGATTGATACGACTCCGCCTGCAGTTCTCATCACTACTCCAACTTCGGGAATGACGCTCTCCGGAATACAGACGATTTCCGCAAGCGCTTCTGATGTGAGCGGTGTTGCGGGGGTGCAATTCCTTGTTAATGGTGAGGCGTTTGGTTCGGAAGATGTGTCGTCTCCGTATTCGGTATCGTTTGATACGGAAGCCGTTGCCGATGGCAGTCATACTGTGAGTGCTCGCGCTCGCGACGTGTCGGGCAATGTGGCGACATCGGCGAGCATTTCGTTTTCAGTGAAGAATACTCCTATCACTCCGCCTCCCGTGCCAACCGGAAATATTGTTCCGAACCCTTCGATTGAGACGGTTTCTCCTACAAATAGCAATCTCCCGCTTTCTTGGAAGAAAGCGAAAACCGGAAATAACAACGCGAGCTTTACGTATCTTAAAACAGGATACAGCGGTTCGCGGAGTTTGCAGGTAAAAATCTCCCGATTTACGAGCGGTGTTGCGTACTATTATTTTGACGAGCAACCGGTTATGGCCGGGAAAACATATGAGTTTTCGATGAAGTATAAGTCCGATGTTTATGCGGAGTGTGATGCGGCGATCACTCTTGCCGACGGAACAGTGCAATATGAATACCTCGGTGTATCGTATCCATCTCCTTCCGGATGGAGCACATTTCGGACGCAACTGACGCTTCCCAATACCGCGAAATCAGTAACGACATATGTGCTTCTCTATTCCGCGGGATCACTCATCACGGACGATTATTCTCTGTTTCCGGTTACATCTGTTCCTCTTGATGAGCCGATGGTTACGCTGACGTTTGATGATGCATTCACTTCGTTTTATGAAAATGCTCTTCCGATTTTCAAGAAGTACGATATGGTGGGTACGATATATCTGGTTAGTCAGGATTTTGACCAGCCGGGAATTATGACGTCGTCCCAATTGCATGAAATCCAATCATATGGATTTGAGATTGGTTCGCATAGTGTTACGCATCCGCACCTTCCAGTGCTTTCTTCCGATGAGGTTGATGTTGAACTCCGGAACTCTCGAGATGTTATTTCTCAATATATGGGAGTTTCTATTGAGAGTTTTGCTTCACCTTACGGAGAGTATAACGATCAAGTTCTTGGGCAAATCAAGCAATTTTACTCCTCGCATCGCTCGGTCGATGTTGGATACAATACCAAAGATAATTTCGATCCGTACAATATACGGGCAATGAGCCCTATTGTGTCAACATCGCCCGAGACGGTTCTCCGGTGGGTGGACGAAGCTATACGAAATCGCGCATGGCTTTCGATTGTGTATCACGATATTGTTGATGGTGGTTTGACCTATACCAATACACTAGAGCATCTTGAGACGGTTCTTTCTGGTTTGAAAGCTCGCGGTGTTCGAGTGCTCACTAATCGGGAAGCGCTTTCTGCGACGCTTAAACAGATTCAGTAGTTGAGTGCTTTTATCTGCCCAAGTTGACATTTTTTCAATAGTGTCTTACCCTGAGGATTCGTGTGCTTTTTGTGCATGAATTCTTTGTTTTTTTGTTCGGTATCTGTCAGCGTATTATGTGGATATTTTTTGATGTTTTTGGTGACGTTATCTCCGTTATCCAACGATTTGTTCCGTCACAGTATTGGGTACTAGTATTGTTGTATCTTGGATTTCTTAGTACTGTTCTCTTGGTGAATATTTTCGCGCTTATACTGAAATGGTTGCTTTTATGGGTTCTTCGAAGAAATTGAAGGCACTTTGGTCTCTTGTGAAGATTATTGGACTCGGAGTGTTTTTCGCTTTCGTGACGTGTTTTGTTTTTTTGAATAGCTTTGAAATTGTATTCAACCACGATACTCGTTTCTCCTCGGCACTGGAGCGGTTTCAATCGAAAGAAACGCTCGAAAGTATCTTGAAGGAAAATTCAGATGCTCAGTCTTTTTCGATTCTCGAAAGGAGTTGGGCTGGGGACTTTGGAGTTCCGAAAACCCTCAAGATCCCTGTTTTTAGTTCGAGACTTCCGCTTTCGGAGGCCATTTCTGTGAATGGAGAATGGCTTGCTCGTTCGGGAAATGGACACTTTCGCATCATCAGTTCCGGGAGGAATGGAAATATAGGAGATGTAATAGTGTATCTCCGCTCCCAATGGAGAACAATTGCTTCTCCGGAGCAGCTTTCAATTGGTGATAATATTTTTCTTGAAACGGATGCGGGTTGGCGATATATGTTTCGTACTGTGAACAAGAGTTTGCTTCGTCCGAATCAACCCTTTGTGAAGAGTGATAACAATTCTGGAACTCTCATACTTCTCATAGAAGATGATCAACGAAAAGTCATTTTTGCTTTCGAAGGTGTTTTTGTTTCTATTCAGAATATACAGCAATGAACGAATATTTTATTTTTTTCAGAAACACTGCATTTTTCTTTGCGACGCTGATGCTCGTAAAGTACTACGTTTTTCTTCTTGTCGCACCGTTCTACTCGGTACAAGAAATACTTCGTCGCATTCGCCTCAAGAGAGCCCGGAGACGTTCAAATGCGCTTCGATATGCGCCGAAAGTCTCTGTTATTGTTCCGGCATGGAACGAGGAAGTTGGTATTTTGAAGACGGTTACCTCTATTCTTTGGGGGACATACCAGAATGTGGAAATTATTGTAGTGAATGATGGATCGACTGACGGATCGGATCGGGTGATGCGAGACTTTATTACTGATGGCTTGAAGCGGGGGATTTTTGATTGTGAAAAGATACGCTACTTCTATAAGAAAAATGGAGGCAAGGGCGAAGCGCTCAATTTTGGAATAGAGCGCGCGATAGGAGAAATCATTCTCACTGTAGACGCCGACTCCGCCCTTGAAAAGAGTGCGGTCGCTCGTTTAATTGAATACTTCGAAGACGAGAAAATCGATGCAGTTGTTGGGAATGTTCGTGTTTCCAAGAATCCGACAATTGTTGGCTTTACTCAGCAATTGGAATACCTCTTTGGTTTTTACTTTAAACGTGCGCACTCGATTCTCGGAGCGGAATATATTTTTGGTGGCGCGTGTGCAGCGTTTCGCAAAAAAACCGTTTTTGATCAGCTTGGGCTTTTTGATACTTCAAATAAAACTGAAGATATTGAAATGTCTATGCGTATCCGTTTTCATGGACTTCGCTCTGCGTATGCGGAAGATGTAATCTGCTATACCGAAGGCGCATCAACAATTCATGGCCTTGTGAATCAACGTCTTCGCTGGAAAAAGGGGAGAGTGGATACGTTTCTTCGGTATCGCCGCATGTTCTTTTCTCTTGATTGGCGTCGTCATAATATGTTTCTTTCGTGGTTTGTTTTGCCATTCTCTCTTCTTGCTGAGATACAGCTCTTTTTCGAACCGATTTCTATTACATTTCTTGCAACCTACAGTTTTGTTTCCGGAGATTACCTCTCAATAACACTCGGAAGCCTTTTTGTTTTTGTGATCTATATTGTGACGGCATTTTTTTCTGGCAATAGGAAATCAGCGTGGTTAATCTTACTCTTTCCATTTACTTGGCCACTCTTCTACTTTCTTGTGTGGGTAGAGTATTTGGCGCTTCTCAAGAGTATGAAAATGGTTCTTCGGGGAGATGATATCGAATGGCAACAGTGGAAGCGGCAGGGAGTTTCCGACGTTTCAGTTCGGTAGTTTCTTTGTATTTTTTATACGTGATTGTTTATGAAAAAATCGGGAATATTTTGGTACTCGTCGGTATTTTTTGGATTGTCGTTTTTTGCTTTTAGTTTGGTGTTAGCTTCGATGACCGATGGGATGACGCTACATGTTTCGAGCATCTTGAAAGAGGTATATCAGCACGGTTTTAGGGAAAAAGAAGAAGTATTTCAGGTGGGGAAATGTTCGTCTGAACAAGCTCTTGTTTTGACGAAAATTTCCTCGTCCTCTTCACCGATTCTTCGGAATCTTTCAGAGTATGAGTTTGTATGCGGCTCACTTGTGACGAGGACACTTGTTGTCCCAACGGATCTTCCAAAAGATGTTCTCTCTGCGAGGAGGAAAGGAGAGGAGATGGCGGAGACGCTCGCGGAATTTTCATCGTTTAACATTGATCCTGTTGTGCTTGTCGATCCATCGGATGAGCGTGGACTGGCAATTTTCCAAAAAATCGTTTCCGGAGCATATGATCCCCTGTTTCGAGAATATTTTTCTGCACTCCGTGAAAAGGGCATACGAGATGAAGCAATGGGAATGTGGATACCGTTTCCTTCCGCAAATCTTCCCAAATGGAACCATGCCAATATTTCTCCGAAAGAGTATACCGTCGGCGTGAACCGATATCTTGGTATTCTGAAAGAAATTTTTCCCGACGCGAAGGGAGGACTTCTTTTGAGTTCTTCCACATATGAAAATGATCGGTTTGAGTGGTCTGACGGTGAATATGCAAGTCTCGTCCCATATGTGTCTGGAATTCAACCGCAACTGGTGGAAAGTTTCGGTATTGAGGGATTTCCATGGATGCCACCGCGCGAGTCTGGTCGATTCGGTGTTTTAGATGCCCGAGAATATTTGAATGCGAAACTTGCGATGGAGGCGGCGGATACTCTTGGAATTCGCGACATCCGTTTTTTTACCGGGACTTTTTCGGAAAAATATACACTTGATAGTGACAAGAAGATAGTACTTGATCCGGGACGGCGCAAAGATATGTTGAATGGTATTATTGCCGAGGTTGAGTCAGCAAAGAAAAAGGGGTATTCGGTTTCGATGGCTCTCTTTGTCGCCGATGAAAGCGCGAGCCTTCGAGCGACGAATTGGTCATATCGGACGGGTCCGGTCTCGTATTTACACCAAAGCGTTTTTGTTGACTTTGTTGCGAAGATGAATGATCTTCATATTCCGATTTCTCTCGATACGGTATCGCGGTAGTTTTGAGTTGAACAATGTGGGATCCTTCTTTACAATAGAAACATGAAAAATCAACCTCAGTATCTTCGATTGTTTTTTGTGGCGCTTGGGGGCATTGTCTTGCTGGCTTCTCTCTTCTTTTTCTTTTTTCGCGATGAAAATACGTCTCGTTTCGCGGATTTTCCTCGTTCGCTTTCAAATGGCGATGCGTCTTCGAATACTTCTGAAAAAGATTTGATCAATCAGAAGCCCTCGACTCGGAGCGGTAAGGGAGAGGAGCAGAATTCTTCCAATGCTCAATCCCCCGAATCGGCACGGGAGACGATGGCGTGGGTGTATCCAGGGGCGCCGTCATGTGCCGCTTCGAATGAATATTCTGATGGTCGAATTCTTGATGTTTTGAAGCCAGAATATTTTTCGATAAATGAGAGCGGGGAACTCATATTTCTTACCGAGGAAAATCGGGGATGCAACGCATATTCTCCGGAAAATTCTGAAAAAATTCGAAAGTTTTCCAGAGAACAATTTGTGACAATATCCTCATCGTATTCAAAGAGTATGGATATTTTCATAACTCGCGAACTTCGTGATGGAGAAAATATCAATCGTCTTATCGAGTTTGTTCGATCAAATGGGTTTACCGGAGTTGAACTTGACTTTGAGGACTTTGGAGGATGGGATTCCGGTATGTATGACCGATATACATCTTTTGTAAAACAACTTGGTAATGCTCTGCATGCGGAGGGAAAAAAACTCATGATTGATGGTCCGGCAATTCCGGGAGATGAGGAGGCTTTGTGGTATCGATGGCGATATGAGGATTTTTTGAGCCTTCCTGTTGATCGAATTGTCATTATGGCATACGATTATCAGTTTGATCATGGTGCAGGGAGTCCGATTGCTCCGCTTGATTGGATGGAAAAGGTTCTCCAGCGAACCGTGTCAAAGTTTCCCTATGTGGAGAGACTTTCAGTTGGGATTCCTTCATATGGGTATGAGGGTATTCTCGGTTCTTCTCAGGTAACCCTCCTTACCTATGATCAAGCGAAGGAAAAACCGGGATTCGAAACGGCGACGAGAGAGAATCTTTCGGGAGAAATGACTTGGGAAAGTGGGAATACGGTCTATTTCTATCAGGATGGCGAAAGTATGAATCGGAAGCGGACGATTGCTGAAAAATTCGGAATCTTCTCTGTTTCCGTGTGGCACCTAGGGGGCAATAAATGGTTTGCTGGAAAATGAGCCAAGAGTGCTTCGAAATAAAATGAATAAAGGTATTCGTTTTGTTTCAGAGTGTGCAACACACTATTTTTGTATGAATCAAAAAAATCGTGCGCGGGACAGTTTGAGGTCGCGCACATCTAGAAAATGTGATTACTATTTGCATAGAGTTATTTTGTTCTTGAAAAAACTTATCCGTAAACTACATTCAAACGTACGCTTATGAACAAAAAATCACTCATTCTCTCGATCCCGATAATCCTCGCCGTCATCCTCCTTGGGGGATGGCTTCTGTTCCATGAAACGAAAAGTGCTCCAGAGAGCCAAAATCCACCACAAAATGCGGGGAATCTCCAGTCACCTGTGAATGTTGATACCTCAATTGATACCTCAAATTGGAAGACCTATCGGAATGAAGAATATGGGTTTGAGTTGAAGCATCCGAAAGAGTGGGTGGTGAGTGAGGAAGGAGAGACATTTACTTCAGTGACTCATCGTTACCTTTCCATTACTTCTCCGAAAGAGAAATTCTGGATTAACTTTGGTGTCGTTGATGATACTGAAAAGAGTGTCTCTCCGAAGAGTTTTCGTACCGGTATCCCTGCTGGAGAATTCGAGGAGACTCCAAAGAGATTGATTGCAGTTGGTAGTAAGCAGGCAAAAAAACGATATCTTGTTTATGAAAATTCTCAAATTATGCTTCTTTGGCTTTGCGAAAACCAAGAAAATAGCGGAAAGGAAGAAATGACTTCGTGCAACGACTTTTCGATTGGAGGTGGAAAGAGAGCTTTCGTAGAGGCAGATGTTTCAGCTGAAAATTGGAATAGGTCTTCTTCGCAATGGAAAAACTTTGAGCAAATATTCGATTCTGTTGTTGGATCTTTCCATATTTTGTGATTTTTTGATTGAACAATGAAAGCAATCCTTCTTTTCAGTGAACACGATATTTCTTTGATCTAGTGTGTTCTCTGAAGCGAAGCATCGCTTCGGGACGGCGCTACACTTAGCGTGCGCATGGTTTTTTTAACAATTTGTAAGTCAGGTGGTAGATCATGATTCAATGCAGAGCTTTCTTTCTGTTTTCTGTTGTTCTGGGCGCCTTTTTCCCTACATTGGCTGTCGGTGTTGATCAGTGTAGCGGGTATTCTTCCAAGAACAATCCGTTTAGCTGTGGACCATGGTGGCTTGCAGGTGATCCAAATGCCCATTATGGGAATTGTACCTGGTGGGCAGCTCGCGAACGACCCGATCTGAAGGCATTTATGAATCAAAATGCGAGATTGTGGTATGGCGATGCCGTTACAAGGGGTTTCAGTGTTGGTTCAAGACCAACAGTTGGAGCTGTCGCAGTGTTTGATCTTGGAGAAAAAAAGCCGGGTCATGTGGCTCCCATAGTTGAGGTTTCCGGGAATGGTTCATTTTCGGTGAGTGAAATGGGGTGGGAGTGGTTTGATGGTATGCAAAGAGCGAGTTATTCCCCCGAAGGGAGTGGGATGTATAAAAGGGATAGGGGAGTAAAAGCTTCTTGGAGTCTCCTCGGCTTCATTTACCCCAAGTACTGCCTCTACCTCAACGACACCGAGGGTGTCTTTTGCTGGAACGGCAATAATGGCTACTTCGCCGAGTGTCTAGATGGAAACAGCTACACGCTTTACAATCGAAGTGGTGGCACGCTCGTATCGACGCAACTCTCCGGTCAACAAGGAGTCTCCTATTGCGCGAAAATTGCAAACGGCGACTATCCGAATGCGAAGAGCATCGATCTTGGAATGTACAAGGGTGGAACGGTTTCCTACGCCGCCTATGGCGGATGGTCATACCAAACAACGAAGGATCCGGGGAACGTCATTCTCAATCCGCAGCCGTCCACGCCAACCAATCTCGTCCCGCATGTGGATGTTTACGATCAAGCGGGAACAGAGTTGAGTGCCGATTGCCGGACATGTTCTGTAAGGCCGGTCAAGGAGGGTCAGATCGTCCGAGTGAAACAGACGAACGAAACAAAGGATGCTGATGCGAATCCGTCCCTCAGAGAGGATTTCAATTCGGTCCCCATTGCCACCTGGTGGCGCATCGAGGATGCCGGTCGAAATGCCATTACGCCGTGGAAGCTCCTCTTTGACAGGAATTTCGGTTTGAGCAATATGAAGAAGGGAATGATGTACGGCGAGTCTACAAACTTTACCGTGCCGAATATGCCCGGATTCAACATTGCCGTCGCAACCTGCGTCGACTACAAGGATCGGACGAAAGAAAAAGGAGAAGGCAACCGCCGACCGCCGGCGAATTCGCCGAGCGAATGCGGGACGGATAATGTGTCGCGAATCGAGCGACTTCCCATTCTCGAAGACCCCTTTGTTTCTTGCAATGCGATCTCTCAAAGCAACTGGGTTTCCGGTGGATGGGTTGGGCTCGGATACGCGCCACCCTTTACGCCGAACGGAACGCAGGTTGTGAATGTTTTCTGCAAGGCGAACGATTCGCATCGACTCAAGGTGGTTATTGGTGACCCGAACAACCCGATGATGATCTCGTATCTCACCGGATATGTGAAGAGCAAGACCACGGGAGGATTCTTGTCTCAAGCACTCACCTGTTCCGGCGCGGTGAATGAGGGGTGGTGCCAGGGTGTTTCAAGTATTGATATTTCGGATGCGGCTATCGATACAACAACGAAGACGAATCCGACAGAAGTGTACGGATCGACGTGCGAGGCGGTGAATGGAACATGGCAGTGTCTCGGCTGGCGATTAGGAGGAGCTGGACGATAGTGAAAGTTTGAACGTTGAACTCGATTGAATTGAACCCTCGAGGAGCGAAAGCTTTTCGGGGGATCTTTTTATTTTTCCTTGCTTTGGGTAAATACGGAGTGATCTGGAGAAGGGGTGTTTGCGTTATTGGGGGTATTTGTGGAGAATGAGGGGGGGTGAATTGGAAGAGAAAATACTTTTCGCTATGAATCAAAAAAATCGTGCGCGGGAAATCTTGGAGCGGCTCAAGGCGACATATCCCGAGCCTGGTCCATTTGTTCGGTGGTCGAATCCTTTGGAACTCGTTGTGGGGACAGTCTTGT
>CAZJZN010000028.1:0-10387 GCA_964550545.1 uncultured Bdellovibrionales bacterium | reverse complement strand
TATGCGCATTCGGAATCTCAATACCATTTTCTTTTTTCTCTTGTTTTTTGCGTCGGGCATCGTGACGTTTTTTGTGGTGGAGCCCTTCTTGACGGCGGTGTTGGTGGCGGCGGTGTTGGCGACGCTCTTTTTTCCGCAGTACGGATTTTTTCGGCGACTCTTTGGAGGGCATCGCGGATGGAGTGCGGCGTGTATTCTGCTCCTCGTCGCCGTGTCGGTTATTCTTCCGGCACTCCTTATGACGATTCTTGTCGCGGGGGAGGCGACGAGTGCACTCTCGGAATTTTCGGCGGGCAATCACTCGATCGGGGAAACGGCGCAGGCGATTGAGTCGTGGCTGTTTCGTTTCCCCTATATCGGCGAATATCTCCAGTCGCAGGATATCCATATCGAGGATATGTTTGGGAACGTGTCGGGCGGCAGTTCAACGGTGCTTTCGTTTTTGGAGGCGCTCTATGGGGGCGCCGCCGGTTTTGTGTTTTGGATATTCTCCCTCTTTTTTACCCTGTTCTATTTCCTCATCGACGGGGAGCGCGCGGTGCGATTCTTGAAGCGGATGAGTCCGCTCGCTGATGATGAGGATGAAGAGTTGATGAAGGACTTCGTCTCTATGAGCCGCGCGATTATCAAGGGATCGCTCGTCGTCGCGCTTGTCCAGGGAGTGTTGGGCGGGATCGGATTTGCGGTTGCGGGACTTTCGTCACCTGCCATTTGGGGAGCGGTGATGGGAATTTTTTCACTCATTCCGTTTATTGGAACCGGTATCGTGTGGTTTCCGGCGGGGCTGTGGCTCCTCTTTTCGGGCGAGACATGGCAGGGAATATTTCTCCTCGCGTTCGGCGCGAGCATCATCTCGACCGTCGACAATGTCCTTCGGCCGAAATTAGTTGGGCGCGATACGCAAATTCATCCGCTTCTCGTCTTTTTTTCCACCATTGGCGGCATATCACTGTTCGGCATTGCCGGATTTCTTATCGGTCCCATTATCGTGTCTTTTTTCTTGGCGCTGGTGCGCATTTACGGCAGGGAGTTTAAGACGGATCTTGATTCATACAATGGGGAGGGTGAACATACGACATGAGCACGCTGTGGCGGAACGTTCTGGAATGGATTGATCCGGAGTTTTTTTCTCTCGGATCCGTTTCCGTCTCGTGGTACGGTGTCTGTTTTCTGTTGGGAGGAATCGTAGCGCTGGTTTTCTTCCGGCGACTCACGCGAAGGGGCGCTTCGGAGGATCGGCTCACGGACGGAGCGTTTTTCGATTGCGCGACACTAGTTACGTTCGGCTCGGTTGTGGGCGCTCGCATCGGGTACGCCGTGATCTATAATCCGGCATTTTTTTTGGAGTACCCACTCGCGATTTTTTCTCCGTTTGATCCGGAGACGGGAGTGTGGACGGGTATCGCCGGGATGAGCGCGCACGGAGGAGTGGTGGGGGCGCTTCTCGGGCTTTGGGTATTTTCTCGAAAGAAAAGAATGTTCTGGTGGTCGCTTGCCGACAAACTCGCGCTTTCGGCGCCGCTCGCGATTTTTTTTGGGCGTATCGGAAACTTCCTTGCCGGGGAGCTCCCCGGGCGTCCGACGGATGTTTCGTGGGGGATCGTGTTTCCGCGCGCGCTCGACGGTCAGCTCCGGCATCCGTCGCCACTCTACGAGGCTCTTGGTGAGGGACTCTTGCTGTTTCTTTTTTTGAGGCTTATTTCAAAGAAGCGCCGTCCGCCGGGAGAGCTCTTTGCATGGTCACTGGGTCTCTACGGCGCTTTCCGGTTTGCGCTCGAGTATTTCCGAGAACCGGATCCGCAGCTTGGATTTTTTTGGGGTAGCTTCACAATGGGGCAATGGTTGTCACTCGTTCTGATTGCGGTATCGGGCACCCTCGTTTGGTGGCTTCGAGTGGAGAAGAATGCTATACTGTTCCCGCGGAGGGGATGATTCATTTTATTTCACTATGCCTCAAAGATCGCTTCTTTTTATTCTTGTTGCCATCGGAATCGGTGTTGTTTCGTTTGTCGTATGGGGTATTTCGGCTCCTTCTACTCTCCCGTCACGAGAGAGTGATACGGAAGATGTGAAGAATGGAATAGTATACTTTTACGGCGAGGAGTGTTCACACTGCAAAGATCTCCAAAAGTTTCTTGACGACAACAAGATATCCGAGAAGGTATCGTTTGTAAAAAAGGAAGTGTGGCACAACCCCGAGAATGCGAAGGAGATGAAGCGGAAGGCGGAAGAATGCAAAATTTCCAAAGAGGGAATGGGTGTTCCGTTCATATGGGCGGATGGGAAATGCTTTGTTGGCGGACCCGATGCGGAGAAGTTTTTCAGAGAAAAGGCGGGAATATAGTTAGGACTTCCTCACTTTGCGCATTTCTTCGTCAAATGTTCCGGTGCTCGACACGGTATGTCTCATACAGCTTACTCCCTGCCTACCGGCAGGCAGGCGCTCCTCACATTTTCCTCGAACTGCATCAAAGTTAAGAAGTCCTAATAGTATAACGAGGAGAGAAATGTCGAGTGATTCCGTGCGAACCATACAAAAAAGAAGTCGAGCGATCGATGGGTGTCACCGGCATCCGTTGTTGAATTCGTCTCGATCGACCGTTTCGACGTCTGATTTTGCGTCGAGACGGTTCGAGTCGGTGGTGTTTTCGCGCGATCATACGGTGCGGACCCGATTTTTTTCGAAGGAAAGAGACGCTCTTTCCGGACAAGCGGTCGCGCGCGCGGTTTCGGATGTTCGCGCTTCCGGAAAAAAGGCGTTTTCCGAGGGCTCACGCCGCTTTGTTCCCTTTGATCACCTGAAGGAATATTTGATTTCCGCCGGAGGGCATATCCGATTGTCTCCCGGAGCGTCGCTTCGGTTTTCTCTGATGGGAGCAATTCTTCTCGGGGCGGTTTCGACGACGATGGTGTTTCGATATTTCGGAGAGAGGGTGCTTGCTCGCGAGAATATCGCAACGGTTTCATCGGTTTCCTTGCCACCCTCTCCGGAAGCGATTCCGCGCGTCCCGGAAGTGCTTGGCGATCGGGATGAGATTGATGAGCGATTCGTGAATGAAGTGGTGCAGGATCTTGAGAGTTTGCAGAAGATAGAGGAGAAGCGTGAATTGGAAACGAAGATTCGCGATATGGTGAGCGGGTACCCGATTGAGGATATGGTGCCTTTTATTCTCGAGAAAGACAAAGTGGTGGCGGCGTTTCTCGTGGGCATCGCCAAAAAAGAAAGTGCGTGGGGGAAGCGAGTCCCGCTTCTCAATGAACACGACTGTTTCAACTACTGGGGATATCGAGGGAAGCGCCGTCTGATGGGCACCGGGGGACATACCTGTTTCAATAGTCCGAAAGATGCCATCGATACGGTGTCCCGACGCCTTGAAAAACTCATCTTTACCGAAAAAGTCGATACGCCCGCCGAGATGATGGTCGTGTGGAAGTGCGGATATGACTGTTCGGCACACAATCAGGCGGACACGAGGAAATGGATACAGGATGTCAATCTCTACTTCCATGAGCTTGACGAATAGTTGTAAATATGCTAAAAAGGAACGTCGAGTTAACTTGACGTTTTTTTGTTTGTGTGCCAATTCTCCGTTGTTCTCCGGCATTCAAGCAAAGCCTTTTCTATGGATATTTCCTTATGTTTGGGGGATTTTTACCGGTACCGAGTTGTTTCTCAACGGGCATTGATCCTGGTTTTGTTTGTGGCGGGAGCGCTGTGCGGAAGTGTTTCTACGGTGAAGGCGGAGCGGGAGATTCGATATGACGAGAATCCGATAGTGTTTCAGAGTGTTGAGGAGGCTCCTTCCGAGGAAGGAGCAGTGATGATACGTGGGGGAGAAAATCAAGACGCGCCTCTCTGTGAGGACGATGTTGTGAGAGAGGAAGGGGAGTCCGAAGAAGATTTTCAATTCCGACTCTCTCTTATGAGGATGCTCTCCGGAAAGCCGATTGAGCGTATGGTTCCGTTGATTGTGAAGCGGGATCGGGAAACGGCGGCATTTTTGGTAGCGATCGCTCGAAAAGAAAGTTCGTGGGGGGAGCACGTTCCGTCTTTGGATGGTATCGACTGCTTCAATTACTGGGGATACAAAGGACGAGGGAGTCGCGGCGTCGGTATGGGACACGCGTGCTTTGGGAGTCCGGAAGAGGCGATTGAAACGGTGGGGAATCGGATTGCGACTCTCATACACGAGAAAAAACTCAATTCTCCGGAACGGCTCATTGTATGGAAATGTGGCTCAAGTTGCGCCGGGCACTCACCCGAAAGCGTTGCCAAGTGGATTGCCGACGTACGCCTTATCTACACAAAAGTTCTCCCCAAGGGGTAGATCGAATGCATTTAATTTATTCCAAGTTTTTCCAAAAATCCCGTTTCCATAGCGGGATTTTTTTATACCGTTTTCGCGTGGTTCGTCGATCATAAAAAAAGAGGTGTTTTTTAGAACGGGTATCATTATGTTTTTTGTGAACATATTTCGTGCCGGTTTTGGGGAATCAGGGTATAATGAAAAGGCTTCCTTATTAAAAAGCAACCTCTTATGGTGTGGATTGTTGCGGCGGTCGGAGGGTATGTGGCGACGGCGCTCGCGAGTGTTGCTGACAAATTTCTCGTCTCCGATAGAGTAGAGAAGCCGGCGGCGTATATTTTCTTCATCACCGTTTTCAGTCTGGTTTCTTTTGTACTCGCGCCGTTCGGGCTCTCGATTCTTCCGCTCGAAACGCTGGGGATTTTCTTTGCTTCCGGAATATCCTTTGCCTGGAGTCTTCTCTTTCTCTATCGGGCATTTCAGATCGGGGAAGTGTCAAAGATTTTGCCGCTCGCGGGGATTTCTGCGGCGCTTGTGTCGATTATTCCTTCAATTATTCGCAGTGTCTTATTGGAAGATATTCCAATAATGGGACTCCTTGCTTTTTCATTTCTCCTGGGTGGAGCAATGCTCTTGTCGCTCTCCGGTCCGGAGGGAGAAACCTACTCTCGAAAGAATGTTTGGCTTTCGCTCCTCTCCGGTTTGTTTCTCGCATTTTTTTATTTTCTCCTCAAGCTTGGCGAAGCAACCGGCGCCAATTTTATCAACGGTCTGGTGTGGTCGCGACTCGGTGTTTTTTTGGGAGGGTTCTCGTTTCTTCTTGTGCCGTCGTATCGGCGCGACATTGCTATGTTTACGTTTGACGTTATTGTTCCGGCGATACGAAATTCGTGGCGGACGATTTTTTTTCCGTGGAGGCGCGAGGCGGGACAGCTTCCGACGTGGACGATTTTTATCGGCGGGAAGACGCTCGGTGGTATTGGCGCGCTTCTTATTATCTTTGCCGCCTATCAGGCGGAAGCATCGGTTGCGATCGTGCAGGCGCTTGTCGGTGTGCAGTTTGCCGCCGTATTTCTTGCGGCACTCCTTCTCTCAAAGAAGTTTCCCTTCGTATTCGAGGAGCGAATCTCTTCTTTTGGATGGGTAATGAAGGTTGTTGCTTTCTCGCTCATTTCGATCGGCGCGTGGCTTGCGGCACAAGGTGGAAGCGCTTTGTTTTAGGCAGAAAACTTGGTATGAATTTTTTGGAAACATCAAAAATATTTTTCGGACGAGTGTTCAAGATTTTTCTGTGGACGGTGTTTTCCTTGGTTCTCCTCGTCGCGATTCTCTTTGTATTCTTCAATCTTCCGGGACCGCCACCACGGGAAGATGTGTCGTTTGGCATCACGTTCTCGAGTCGGTTTGCGCGTGATATGGGGCTTGACCCGGAAGAGACGCTTCGAGCGATTTTTTCAGATCTTGGCGTGCGAAAGGTTCGTATCCCCGTGTATTGGGATCTCGTCGAGCGAGAATCCGGCTCGTATGATTTTTCGGATATCGAATGGCAGGTTGATATGGCAAAGCGGTATGATGCGGAAGTGATTCTTGCCGTGGGACGGAAGGTTCCGCGTTGGCCGGAATGTTTCATTCCGGAATGGGCGAATGGGAACGAGGAACTTCGTCGTGCGGCGGCGGAGCGATTTATCGCAACAACTATCGATCGCTTCCGACACCGTCCCGAAATCGCGATGTGGCAAATTGAAAACGAGCCGTTTCTCGCGTTTGGCGTTTGTCCGCCGCTTTCCGCGGAAGCGCTCGATCGGGAAATCGCCGTCGCGCGCAGGGCGGATTCTTCGCGACCGATTCTCACGACGGATAGCGGAGAACTTTCGCTCTGGATTCCCGCGGCGCGGCGCGGAGATGTCTTCGGAACGACGCTCTATCGTCGTATTTGGAACAATCGCTTCGGATATATTACGTATCCGATAGGTCCCAACTTTTTTCAGTTCAAAGAATGGATCGTGCGGTTACTGACGAAACAAGAACGGTTTATCGTGATTGAGCTTCAGGCGGAACCGTGGGCTCCCGGATCGCTTCGCGATATTCCGCTTGAAGAGCAGTGGAAGACAATGGATGCGGAAAAACTTCGCGAAACGATTCGATATGCTCGTCAGGTCGGATTTCCCGAGGTGTATCTCTGGGGTGCCGAGTGGTGGTACTGGCTGAGAGAGATGCGACAAGAGCCGGCGCTCTGGGAAGCGGCTCGGGAAGTGTTTGTTCCACGTTGACCGACGCCTCGTATCTTCCTATACTGTTCAAGTGCTCCTCGCTTTGATGTACATTCTCACCCTATGGAAACAACTGAACAAAAAAAAGTTGCCATTTTCGATATAGACGGGACGATCTTTCGAAAGAATCTTCATTTCGAACTGATCAATGAGCTCGCGTGGCTCAAGGTGTTTCCGTCGCATGTGCGTAAAACGCTCGTCGATATCTACTCGAAGTGGTTGACGCATACCGGAACCTATGAGGATTATCGGCTGGCGCTTATTGATCTCTATGCCCGATATCTTCGCGGATGTACGCCGGAGGATGTGAGGCGCGCCGCGGAAAGTGTCATTCCGTTTCGTGTTCGACAAACCTATATTTTCGCTGAAAATCTTATCGCGAAACTCCGCGGAGAAGGGTATATGCTCTTTGCTATTTCCGGATCGCCGCTTGAAATTGTCGAAGAATACAATCGGGACTATCTCCATTTCGATCACGTTTTGGGAAGTGTCTACGAGGTAGGGAGCGATGGACGGTATACGGGCGCGGCATCCTATGAGCCAAGCCGGGACAAAGGTGTTGCCGCGAAGAAGCTCCTCGAAGAGCGAGGTTTGGACTTTGCCGACTCCTACGGTATCGGTGATACCGAGTCGGATGTGAAGTTTCTCGAGCTGGTCGAGCATCCGATCGCGTTTAATCCCAATGAAAATTTGAAGAAGGCGGCGGAAGCGAATGGCTGGCGCATCGTTGTTGAGAAAAAAGACGTGATCTATGAAATCGATCCGCGCTGTTATCATACGCTCCCCTTATCTTCTGAGGAGAAATCTTTATGAGTCAATTCCTCGACAAATTTTTGAAGAAGACGCTGTGGTTGTGGCTCCCGTTCTTTGCGCTCGGAGTGCTCGTGAAGGAGCTGCTGGCGGAACGGAAAAAGTGATGAATATGCGCCCCCTGTCTTTTCTATGAGTATGAGCCGAGATTTTTTGGCACAATGGTTTCGGTATGTGAAAGTATGGTGGTACTTCGTCGTTCCCGTTCTGGTGTGGATGGGTGTGATCTTCCTCCTTTCTTCTCAGCCGGCATTTGGAACGGGATCGGCGTCGCTCTCGTTGGGGCAGTTCCTGCTTCGAAAGGGCGCTCATGTCGTTGAATACTTTGTTTTGGGCGTACTGCTCTTTCGGATGTTTCGATATTTTTTCTCGCAGAGTTCTCATATGACGGCGGCGGGAGTGGTGTTGGTTTCGCTTCCTTTCGCGCTCTCCGACGAAATCCACCAACTCTTTGTCTCGGGTCGGCAGGGACGAGTATCCGATGTCGGCATCGACGCGATCGGCATATTTCTCTCCCTTATTTTTTGTCTCGTGATACTCCCCTGGTGGCGGAAGAAAGAAACGCAACTGTAGCCATATCATTTTTTGTGATCGACGAGCTACATGGAAGGAGTTTCTTGAAAGATGAATCAAAAGAAATAGAAAACCAGCTCCCATATGAGGAAGCTGGTTTTTTGAAAGATGCGCTCCGGAACGCCTATCGAATTGATTCGGCGAAGACCTTGAAGATGGCGGGGTGCTTAACGGCGAGTTCGGAGAGAACTTTGCGGTCGAGTTCGATATGCTTTTCTTTTTCGAGCGCGATGAAGCGTGCGTATGTGAGACCGTGCTCACGGAGTGCGTTGTTGAGGCGGACGATCCAGAGACTTCGGAAGGAGCGCTTCTTGGCGCGGCGGTCGCGATGCGCGTACTTGCCAGCCTTGAGTACGGCTTCTTTGGCGGCGCGGTAGTTGGACTTTCGACGCCAGTCGAAGCCTTTCGCGAGCTTGAGAAGATTCTTTCTTCGTTTGTTGGCGATGACGCCGCGTTTCACTCGGGGCATAGGAATGGATTCTAGGGATTAGGGGATCAAGAATATCAAATGATCAATTTTTGAATTTTTCAAATAATTTTTAAGAGTTTGAACTTTTAAAAATTTTGAATTTCATTCAGTATTCTTTAGAAATTCAAAAATTAAAAATTACAAAATTTTCTCTTCTCATGCGTACGGAAGGGCGGCTTTGATGTTTTTGGCGTCCTGTCCGCTCATGGTGACGTCACGGCGCTTCGCTCGTTTGAATTGTTTCGTCTCGCGAAGATTGTAGTGATTCTGTTTGGTTTTCCGGCGAATCACTTTTCCGTTCTTGGTGACCTTGACTTTCTTTACGACGGATTTTCGAGTCTTTTGCTTCATAGGGCTTGTTAAGAATAGAGAATGTTGAATGGAGAATTTTTCGTTTGTATGAATACGGGTTTGATTTGATGAAAATAATTTTTCCTACTTATCATTCCGCATTCTACATTCTATTTTGGGGCGATGATGATATGGAGTCCGCCGGGAAAACGCTTGATATCTTCTTCGACGCCAAATGTCGCCTTGATGGAGCTCATAAATTCACGAATGGCATCTCTCGCTCGGTCCATAGAGGCTTTTTCGCGACCGCGGAGTACGATTTCAATTTTCACTTTATGTCCGCGTGAGAGAAACTTTTCCGCCTGCGCCTTCTTGAAGTCAAGGTCGTGAACATCGGTGCGGAGACGAATCCTAATGCCTTTGGTTTCGACTTTCTTTTGTTTACTCTTCGCCTGTTGCTCTTTTTTTCCTTCGGCGTAGAGGTATTTGCCGTAATCAAGTACCTTGCAGACGGGAGGCGTCGCTTTGGGAGACACTTCGACGAGATCAAGCTCTTGTTCGCGCGCCCGAGCGACTGCCTGTTCCGTCGGCATATTTTCTGTGACGGTGCCATCGGCATCGACCATAAACACAAACGGAACGCGAATGTGTTCATTCACGCGCGCTTTCGGAGCCTCGACTATTTTTGGTTGCGGTCTTCGGTATCGGCGTCGACGCATACTGTGAATAAAAATCAAGAAACAATAACCAAGGTACAAATGAATTTCAAGTTTTTGTCTCTTGGTTATTGTCTCTTGGTTATTCAATAAAATGTGGAGTTGATGGGAATTGCACCCATGTCCAGTGACGTTCTTCGGAAACATTCTACAAGCGTAGTCTGTTTGTGATTCGTTGAACGGTCAAAGCAGACAAAAACGTTTCAACGTGCTCCTTGTGCAGAAGCGACCGCCTCTTCAAAGAGCGAAAGAGGCGCGCTTTCCCGAGAATATGGCACCGGAACATTCCCTATCGGGAGTCGAGAGTCCGATGGCTCTTGCCTAAATTAGGCGAGAGCGGAAGCGAAAGCAGGCTGGAACGCTTGCGCGAAGGCTTGCTTTGCCTTGGTGATGAAGTTTGCAGGTATCATCGTGAGGGGAAGGTTTGCGATATCACCCTCATAATCGGCTTGCTTGTTTTCAAAGGGCATCCTGTCGAATCTAGACAACCCCTCGGTCATTACATACGGTTCTCCTCTTTTGCGATGACTGAGTGATGGTCTATAAATCGCGCAGTCTTATAGGGTTTCTCAAATTTCCAATTTTCAATAACCAATTTCCAAATAAATCTCAAATGACTCAATTTTCAAAAAAAGAGTAATCAGGAGTGGTTTGGATATTTTGGTGCTTACTTCTTGATTATTGGTTATTGAGGCGCGGAGAGCCTCTCATCGCTCTGTCTGCTTTTCGTTTCGCCTCGCGTTTCATGGTGGTTTGGCGCTTGTCGTACTCCTTCTTTCCTTTTGCTACCGCAAACAGAACCTTTACGAGGTGTCGCTTAGTATAAACCCGAAGGGGAATGAGTGTCAAGCCGTGTACGCGAACCTTTCCAATGAGACGTTTTACCTCGCTTCGCTTTACAAGGAGTTGTCTCGGGCGGGTAGGGTCGTAGCTTCCGGGGTCGCCCGCGTG
>CAZJZN010000027.1:0-10451 GCA_964550545.1 uncultured Bdellovibrionales bacterium | reverse complement strand
GAAAGCCGCAAAAAAACAATTTTTTCCAAAAAAGCTCCGTTAACTCTTTTGAGCTTGAAGTTTTTTAACACACTCTTACGCGCCAACCGTACTTTCCATAATTTTCTCATGAGAAGCCTGGAGAGGCAACTCAATGAAAAAAGCTGTTCCCTTCCCTTCTTTGCTCTCAAACCACGTACGACCTCCCCATGCTTCAACAAAGAGCTTGACCGTCGCGAGTCCGAGACCCGACCCTTCCGTTTGAGAATGGATGGCATTTGAGGCGCGAAAGAACTTGGAGAAAATATTTGCCTGCTCGTCAATCGGAATGCCAATGCCCTCGTCATGAACGGAAATACGGCACCGATCATTGGGAAACACCGCCTCCACCACGACGTGCCCTCCGGGGCGACTGTACTTCACGGCGTTTGAAACAAGATTCCGAATCACTTCATAGAATCGCCGCCTCGGCACAAAGATCTTCGGAGCATTCTTCTCGAACTTTTTCCCAAAAACCACACGACGACGCTGAGCATCGAGTTCAAGGAACCGGAAAATATTATCGATCACTTCTTCCGCATCAACCAAAACGGGTTCCTCAATACCGTTTGTCTTGTTGAACTTCGCCATATCAAGGAGATCGTTCACCAGCTCGATCATTTGCTGATTGCTCGCGTGAAGGTTAATGATCGCTTCGCGCGCCTCCTTCGAAAGGTCTCCAAGATCGCCGGAGAGGAGCATATCAAGACACCACCTTGCGCTCCCCAGAGGCGTTCGGAGCTGATGCGCCACAATGGAAAGAAAGTGGTCCTTCGCCTGCACGAGCCGATGTTCCACCGTCGCATCGCGGAGCAAGATCAGTGTCCCCATCTTTCGATTCTCATCATCAAAAAAAGGAAACGCCCTTCCGGTAATGGGATTTTTTGATTCGTCCTTCCGAACCAATGAAATTTTTCCGGAAAATTCCTGTGGCGACTGAGCCGGCGCATACGGAGACGACGAGAGAATCGTCTGGATATCATCATCAATGGAGAATCGGACGATCTCGCCGACCGGCTTCCCGACCGCTTCGCCTTCGCTCCATCCGGAAAGCTCGCTCGCCCGCTTATTGATAAACGTGACAACACCGTTTGTGTCGGCGACAAAAACGGCATCACTCGTCGATGCGAACGCCTCCACCATCCATCGGTCCCGTCCCGACAGATCACATGCGATCCGAGAAGTCTCCATGAAAAATTTCCAAAAGAAAAATGCCCGCTTCAAGCATTATACCACATCAAAAACTTTTCCGTTGCGGGAACCATACCACCTCTTTAATCAGTACACTTGATATTTCGCCCATCCGACAATGATGAAGGGTACCCCCGCCCGGATGGCGCGCCGAATACTGATCGCCATCCCGCAACACAAGACCCCAGAATCCCCTAAAGAAACCTATTGAGAACTGTTTTTGTATTCCAAATGAAGTTTTTTCATTGTGTCCCGGACGATGTATGCATTCAAAGAAAAAGGTGCCCGAACCCTTTTCTAGCTCGACAAATTCAAAGATTGATTCCTGCAAAAAATGCTTTCCATTCTTTTCCATTTTCTGAAAAATCTGAAATTTTTAGAGACTTCCAATGTGAAACTTCGTTTTCTATTTCTTTTTCCGAAAAGCTATTAAATGGAAAATTTATATCTTTCGGCTTAAACACACCTCCGAATATACCTAATGGCATTAAAAGTTTCGATATTTTCTTAATGACATCTCCGCGATCATTTTTATTGAGGTGAGTAAAGAGAGAGGATGCCGCCCACACTCCATCGAATGATTCGTTTTCAAATTCAAGATTCCTCATATCTTGAAGAATAAACTCTATATTTGAAGAATTTCTCGCCAATTTTAACATTTCTTCGGAGTAATCAACTCCAACAACTTGGCGTCCTTTCATGGAAAAATACTCTGCATCTTGACCGACACCGCAACCAAGATCAAGTATCTTCCCTTTTTTTGGGATATACGACAAAAAAGCATCGAGAATGTCCGAATGTACGATTCGGTAATTATCGAAGTATTTCTTCGCATTTTTATTGTAATAGTCTCGTACTTTCATAAAAAATGGGAGGGATTTTATCTCCTCCCATAAAGCTAGTAATAACAATGTGGGTCTTCCCCAAGAAAATCTCCTGTAGCAACAAACGCTCTCGCTCGACACCCTCCGCATGATGACTTGTTTATACAATCACCACATTTTCCGCTGTAATTCATTTCCACAAGGTTATGAATTATGGGGCTTTTTCCGTACTCTTCGGCTATCTCCTGAACGATTTTTTCATTCGCATTTGTTATTGTCTGCGGAAGAAATGCGCACGGAGTTATGTCGCCATTTACGTTTGCATTGAACGTGAACACTCCCGCTCCACACCCGTTCCTTCCATCGCAATGAGACACGACGTTGTAGAGAGGATCATTCATCCCGATAAGTACATCGCTTTGTATATCCCTAACTTTTTCGTGGAAAGCGATTTTTTCATCTCTTCCCATTATGTACTCGGGATAATTCAAGGCTTCGCCAACCGGATGGACATCTGAAAATGCCACGCATTCACACTCGTTTTCTTCGGCGAATTTGATGATACCCGCCATGTCTTCGGTATCAAATACCGTTGACCGGAGAGCAAATGATATTTCAAATTCTTTCGCCACTCGTATCGCTCGTTCAACACCCGAAAACGCCTTCTTATTCCTTCTAAACTCGTTATGTCTTTGGGGGACTGCGCTATCGAGAGAGAATCCAACGAAAACTTTCATCCCTTTTTCCGAAATACTCCGAAGTTCTCGAGCAATACTTTCCCTGAACAAAAGACCATTGGAAGTAATGCTTATCGCTGGGATTCCTTCATCGTAAACAAGTGAAAGAATGTCCTTAAATTTCCTGTGAGCTATTGGTTCTCCTCCAGATATGACCATTTCGCCATTTTTCGAGAGATACTTTTTACCGAATCGAGCTATTGTCTTCAAAACATCGAGAGACATATCTCTTCCGGGCTGTATCGTTGCTCGACAGTGTATGCACGCCATATTGCACTTTCCAGTTATTTCCACTTGGAAGTACCTGAATTGTGTTTCGTATATGGTGGTTTCCGTCTCAATTTCCAAGTACATTCTCGTCTCCTTTTGAGAGGGATTGGGGGACCAGAAACGATGTCTGTCCCCCTGTCGTATTACGCCGACTTCTTGGAGAAGTCACAAGTTCGGCACACCGTTTCACCGGAGTTTACCCGAACAACCCGCTTTCCATTCCGATTCGATTCTCCGAAGTAATCGCAGGTGCGACACACCTTTCCAGAGTCAACCCGTACTACTTTTTTCACACTGACTTGAATGTTCACGACTTACTATCCTTCCTTTTTCAAGGTACTATATGAAGAGAATCTCCGCCCTTAGCCCGAACTATTCGAGATAAGGGGTAAAACACCCTCGTATGTTCATCCTACTGCTATGACGGACTATCCTCCGGACCGCCCGGGTCACTGCACCCAAGGTCACCGCAGACGGCGACATCCCCACCCCTCGCCTTCCGAACCTGTTCGAGCCGAGCTTCTTCGCTCACAACTTCCTTCTTAATCTGGCGAGCAATACGCCCACCCCTCTTCGTGACCATCACTGATACCTCGCGGATTATTAAACAGCTGTTTGGAAATACCACACTATGAAGACTGTATTTGAGCCTCTTTTTCTCTGAAATTTTCCTTAAAATAAGGATTTTTCAGAAAAAGCCCGGGAGATTCACAATGCGGACGGAACGGGAAAAGCCCCTATGATCTCTCCTTGCAAGAAAACCGTAGCATGGTATCGTCATTTTGTAAATGGTTTTACTGCAATGTTAAAAAGAGGCACAAAAGGGGTCAGGTACCTTTCTTGACTTCTTTCTCCTTCCACACTTCAAACCAAACCGGTTTCACGCATTTTTCCATCTTGAGTTTCTCATTTCAACCGGTCACATTTTGTGACCGGTTGACCTCACCCCAACAAAAAAGCAAACCCCCCTCTCCTCTCCCAACCTACTCTTCTCCCTCTCCCCTTTCAAGCCAAAAAACCCACAAGAAAAAGCAGTCTCTCGTGAGACTGCCGTTCCATGATGCGGGCGTCATAGGTCTAGAACTTTGAGAAATCAAGCCGTTGAGGGATTTCTTAGGGGTTTTGGTCGAGAAAGCAATTGAGGAGGTCGGGTCGTTATTACAAGGAAACTCGGACATGATCACCACCAGGAAGTAATTTTACTTTTTCCTGAATAGCAGATTTTAACTCATCGTATCTAGAAAATGTTTCATTAGTATCTCGTACGTCTCCGGAATGTCTAAAAACCATTCTTTGGATAGACACCGATGGAATTTTTGGATTCTTTATGATTCCTTCGGCAGTAACCTGAGCATGAGCAATTATGTTTCTCAGTTTTGAAAGTTCCCTTAATTTACCCATGGGGAACTTAACTTCAGGGTGTTTCTTTAAAAGTTTTTCAAAAATATTCCGGAGCAGAGCAAAACCAAAGTACTCATCCTCAAGAACTTCGCCTAAGAAATTTTCATCAATTTTACCAAGATAATGAACCGAGCAGATATTTTTAATTAATAGCTCAATATAAGCAAAGTTAGTGACGATCTCTCCTCTCTTATTTTTTATTTTCTCTAGCTCTGCATCTGCTTCATCTTTTGTCATAAGTGCTGTTCTCTATTTTAGAACTCTTGGGTCATCCTTGATAAAACAAGTTTGATGCGGACCACTCGGGTTCAGTGCCCACCGATGGGGCAGTTGAGGGGTATTTTATTAGCATCCTTTAGGGAGCTCTGCCAAGGCACTCGGGTCTGCGGCTCCTTCTCGTAACTTTGAGAAAATACGGTGCTACCTATAAACTACCGAGTCTCTGTATTTACAGTCCTAACTCAGCCACTAAGATCTAAGCAAATACAATTTGATTCTGCTTTAGGAAAACATCCCACTCTTTCATACAGTCTGTAGCAAGTGAGAAGGTGTCGTACTTCTTTCCACTAATCGTAAGTTCTAATCGTGCTGATACTACGGGTCCGCCTGAGATAAAATCAAAACTAATATGAGTATTAATTTTCTCAAGCTCTTTACCAGATCTAGATTTTCTATCTAAGCCTGCATGCTTAATAGCATTACAGTAGTCTACCGCGAGACAGAGTGCCGTACCTTGATTGATGAAATTCTCAACACTTTCAGTCAGTAAGATTGAAGCATCTTTTTTCAGACATTCCTTCAAACTATAGCAGTCATTGAAAAAAGCTGTTGAAACATCCTTAGCGTCCATGTACGAAATAGAATTTCCATTGTCCATGTTCACTTTTCTCAGCTTTTCATAGGATCGCTTCATAGCGCAGTACTGATCCTTAGCGCTATAATCCATAAGTAAATCTCTTATGTCCTAAATCCTATTCAACTCACTAGAGTCCATTTTCCCTCAAACATTGTTCATACTCCTTATCACTTGCTGGCCGATTTTTACCTTCGCCACCTATTGTTGGCGCATCAACTTTTTGTTTACTATTGAAACACTCGGCACTTACCCATCCCTTTTGGGCTGGACAATGCTCATCAAGATATTTTTTAGCGACTCCCTTTTCTTCTTGAGAGTATGATTTCACTAAAGCCCTTGAACATTCCTTTTTAATACTTGCGGGTCGTAAAGCATACCAATAAAAAAGCACACTAACAATTAGAGCTATTATACCGAATCCGAGAAGTAATCGTATAATATCTTTCATAAATTCAAATCATTTCAATACATCAAAGCCCCTTACGTAGATATCAAGGAATCTTCTATAAACTCTCTACGAGTCCTACCAAAACTCCAGAGTTTTTTATCGACAACAAAACCTTTCTCCATTTGATTCTCCTGCGATTTTTTTAGAGCTGGCAGCATTATATTTCGCCAATTCTGATTACTGAAAGTTTTAATAGCTTCTTCAATAGCCTCCCGATCATTTGCATAAGAAATCAACCCCTTGAGAGTCGACTCGAGTAATTCTACTTGTTGTTGGCGCTGTCCGTTTTTATAATAAAACCCGGCAATTTTATTAATAGCTCCTACTAAAATATGCTTTGGATACGGCAATATTGATTCTGGAATATCATTGCCAAAAATACCAACAAGAAATCCAGTATATTCAAGAAATGTCCCCCATACGGAAACAATTTTTTCTGCCTCTTCCAATGTCATTCGCTCAGAAATATCAGTTGCGGATATTTTATCAAGCTCCTTTGCTCTTCTGGATAGTTTTTCACTCATAATTTTCTTATAATTTACCTCACAAAATAACCAACACTTTTCCCATAAATCTTCGCAAACCTCTTCACTTCCAGAACCTCAAGCCTATATTCTCCCGATTCAACACGGGAAATGTAGGACTGCGGACACTACATTATGCTAAATGTTTCTTAAGAAAAGCTCTTCCAGAGCCTGACTTGAGATATTTTTCAAACTCAAATGCTTTGTATTTGTCTTTAATCGCGAAGTAAAATTCCAACGAAACAGGAAGACGACTCGCGGTTGCTGGTACAAAACCATTCTGATGTCTTCCTACCCTCTCCTTAAGATTTTCCGTACAGCCAATATAGTAGCCGTCTTTACATTTCAAACTGTAAACATAGTGCATATATCCATGCATTGCTAGTAGCGAATGTCGCCTTCGCAAACCACAGCGGACTTCGTCACGCCGTAGGTTCGCTTCGGCGAACCGAAGGCGGAAGGGGTGGGATTCGAACCCACGGTACCGTTGCCGGTACAACAGTTTTCGAGACTGTCCTATTCGACCACTCTAGCACCCTTCCATCAAACTTTTCGTCAGTCGTTTCCTTAAATCTTTTTTTCCATCGCTACTTTTCAAATAAACCTCTCTTGATTGAGCTTCTTCTTTGTAGTGATACGCCTCATAACACAAGAGGTCAAGCGGTCTCCTCTGTCGTGTAGATGAGACATTTCCTCGAGCGTGTTCTTTCATCCTTCTTTGTAAGTCTTCTGTAAAACCGACATAGAGCTCCTTATCTTTTTGGCTTCTGAGAATGTAGATGTAGAACATACACAAGAAATTGAGTGGGATTCGTCTGGCATGCGCCGGACGCCCCGCGAATGCCGGGGCGAACCCACGGTACCGTTGCCGGTACAACAGTTTTCGAGACTGTCCTATTCGACCCGCTCTAACCCTTCCATCAAACTTCTTTTCACAACACGCTTCACTGTTCTTCTGATTCTGTTTCCATAGCTGTCAGTACATGCTCATCTTCGGCACTTTTTCTATCAGGCGCATCGGAAGCAATCGCCTCAAGCTGTTGCCTGAGAATCTTTAACTGACGATGGAAATTCTCGATAGCCTGTGTCGCTTCTCTTGCTCTCTTCGGATGGAGGAGTGCTTGAATCCCGGAAAGAACAGCAAGCATCTCTCTTTCTTGCCTTCCAATAGTGCTCAACTTTTCTCGTATCGCATCCTCCCTATTTACAGGAGTTTCATCACTCTTCAGATCCCACTGGGTTTCTTTTTCCATAAGAAAATTCAAGGGGTGCGCCTACTCTATCTCCTTCACGCCGACCAGTTGGAGTTGGTCGTTTTTTCGGTGTCGACCGAGACAGAGGACGGCACGCTCGCCCTTCTTGACTTTGCCTTCGCGAAGCAACTTCTCAATGAGGCGATCGATAATGCCATCCAAAGCAGTATTATCCTCAAAGAGCGTCGCGTCAACTCCCCAGAAGAGTCCCATCCGGTTCCAGGCGCGACGGTTGTTGGTCGCGACAAAGAGCCGAGAGGCGGGGCGGAAGTGTGACATCAGGCGCGCCGTGAAACCGCTCTCGCTCAAGAGGAGGATAATATCGGCGTCATAGCTTCGGGCAAGTTCGTAGACGCTCCGCACCATCGTCGCGTATTCGGATCGGAGATTCATACCGATTGCTTCGTACACATCATCAAAGGGGGATTCTTCCGTGTGTCCGATAATTTCCGTCATCGTCGCGATCGTCTCGACCGGATACTTCCCCATTGCCGATTCTTCCGAAAGCATCACCGCGTCCGCGTGATCGATAACCGCGTTGGTCACATCACTCACTTCGGCGCGAGTCGGACGAGGATTCTCCGTCATCGACTTCATCATCTGCGTCGCGACGATCACGGGGCGCACCGCGGAAAGACTCTCGCGAATGATTTCCTTCTGGAGGATCGCGACGCGCGTTTCGGGAAGCTCAATGCCGAGATCGCCGCGCGCCACCATCACCGCGTCCGCTTCATGGATAATTTCTTTGAGGTTTTTGATCGCCTCTTTCCGTTCGATTTTTACGACGACGCGCGGGAGATCGGATTCCGGCTTCCCCGACTCCTGCATCATCATCCGCAGAGACTTCACATCCGCGGCGCTTCCGACAAATGACATTCCAATATAATCAACGCCCTGTTCCGTCACAAAGCGAATATCTCGCGCATCCTTCTCGGTGATAACCGGGAGTGAAAGCACGGAGTCCGGAAGATTCACACCCTTCCGATTTTTCACCTCACCATCGTTCACGGCTTCGAGCTCGAGAACATCTCCCTCTTTTTTCACCACCCGAAACTGAAGCGTTCCATCTTCCACCAAGATCATATGATCCACCTCGATATCTCGGACGATGCCTGGCTGATCAAGAAGGAAGCGGTGCATACGACCGGACGGAACATCCGCTTCATTCGCGATATCGCCCGCAAAAACATGCTCGCCCGACCGGACGCGAAACGGCTCGTCAACATGCGTCCGAATGCGTGGACCTTGAATATCGGCAAGGATCGCGATCGGCATCCTGAGCTCTTCCGACACTTCACGCACGCGGTTGATGAGCATCTCATGCCACGCATACTCGCCGTGGGAGAAATTGAGTCGCACCACGTTCATTCCCGCCTTTGCCATTTCAAAAAGCTTCTCTTTCGACTCCGATGCCGGTCCGATCGTCGCCACTATTTTGGTGTGTTTCATAGGAGTATGAAAATTTCAATAATCAACTTCTGTTTCTCAAAAAAGAATCTCCGTAAAAGTCGTCCTCTTGAAGATCCCCCTAAACATCATAGGCGAAAATTGAAGAAAATGGAAAGAGAAAACACAAAAAGCGGAACAATCCGCTCTTCTGCGTATCTCACCCCCCGCTGCATGCTCCGGTCCGTCTCTATATATTAATCTTCTTCGCCAAGTCGCCGATGATGGGCATTTCCCACTTCTCTCCTTGAAACGCCTTCACAAGCCCGATTACATTGAACACAAAGACCGCAACCGCCGCCGCCCATCCAATGAGCGGAAACCAAAACACGAAACTCCCGATAATCCACACGATGAGAAGCGCGAGTCCCTGCTTGGCATGGAACTGGCAGTACGGACTCTCTCGCTTCAGAAAAAGCGGCACAGCAACCAGGACACCGAGATAGCTCAACGCCGCTACCAATTTGTTCTCCTCAATATCCTTGTCATTCTTCGGCGCTTCGGCTCCCTCATGCACCGTCTCCCACGCTTTCGCACTTTCTTCTTTCTTCTCGTTTGTTTCTTCCATAAGAATATATTAATGGTACGTTGAAACATTTCCTCACTGTCACTCTACTCCATATTCACAACAAAAGATAGGGTTCACCCGCATTTCACACGCTCCCTTCCTCACTCCTTATTCTCCGCTCCCCACTTTCATTCCCCGTAGCGCCACTATTCGCTCATCCATTGGCGGATGGGTCATAAAAAGCTTCATCAGTTTTTTCCCCTTGAAGGGATTGGCGATATAGAGATGCGCGGTTGCGCGGTTCGCGGCTTCAAGAGGCTCCGTATCGCCCGAGATCTTCTCGAGCGCCCGGGCGAGTCCCTCGGGATAGCGCGTGAGGAGCGCGCCCGAGGCGTCTGCCAAAAATTCGCGCTTCCGCGAAATCGCGAGTTGCATCAACATCGCGGCAATCGGCGCGAGAACGGAAAGGACGATCGCGAGTATCATAAAAACGACCTGAAGCTGTCCTCCGCCGCGATTGTCATTGTCTCGCCCGCCGAAAAATGCCCAGTGTCGGAACCAGTCCGCAAGAAGCGTGATGAAGCCCACCATCACAACGACCACTGTCGAGAGGAGAATATCGCGATTCCCGATATGAGAGAGTTCGTGCGCGATCACGCCTTCAAGTTCTATCTTTTCGAGCCGATCGATAATACCGGTCGTGAGACAAATGACGCCGTGCTTGGGGTCGCGCCCGGTCGCAAAGGCGTTCATCGCGCTATCCTCAATGATATAGATTTTGGGCGTCGGAAGTCCCGCCGTGATGCAAAGATTCTCCACCAATCGATAGAGTTCCCGTCCGTTTTCGCGGGTCACCTCTTTGGCGCCGCTCATTGCAAGCACAATTTTGTCACTCCACCAGTAGGAGCCGAAGCTCATAATGATCGAGAATGCGACCGCCCCGTAGAGAATTCCGCTCGACTGCATCGCCCCCGC
>CAZJZN010000026.1:1156-10557 GCA_964550545.1 uncultured Bdellovibrionales bacterium | reverse complement strand
GCCTTCGGTATTGGCGCAAAGCATGCTTTGTCTCCCACCTTCTGTGGACACCTCAAGGGTATGTACAATTTGTACCCACCCTTTGGAGAGCTCCACATCTCGTCTTTTCATCTTTTGAATATATTGCTTGGGATCGCTTGAGTCTGTGAGTGCAAAAACAATATCCTCAATCACAAACCACCACTCGTTCTGATGAAGTGTTTTTCGTATCTTCTTGCTCTCGAAAATCGCTATTTTGGTAGTCATAAAAAGATGAGAGGTTTTATCGCTCAAATCGAATATGGTACATCTTCGGTTTGGATTCGGTTTTCAGTGCTGTTTTCCACGCGGGTTCAATTTCGGACACTCGTTTTATTTCGTTTTTCGAAAAACAGAGCGGATCAATAACCCTCGATTTGCATATAACTTCGGCATCGTATTGTCTCGGATCGTCCCAATATCGGATTTTTCCGCTCATTCGATCAAATAGCAACTGAAGTTGATCGTCTTCTTTGTGGAAAGGAGAGGTTTTATCGAGTACTTCCGCATCCGTTCCATACAGATCTTGTTCCGTTATAAATTTTTTCTGAAGTGCGTGTCGGAGATATTCGCCCACGGTGTGAAACATAACGGCGGAAGGGAGTCCCGAGTAGTATTCCGTATTCAACTTCCTAAAAAGTTCCGCATAGGATTTTGCTATTTCGAAATTCTCAAAAATCCACTCCCCGTTCTTTGTTGTGAGCGATCCGAGTGTTTTTTCCGCATCTTTCTTTGTGATGTCGCCAAAAACAATTGCTGTTCTCAATGAATAATCGATGCGATCGGCGCAGAGATCAGGCAAATCTTTTTCCTTGAGAGGAAAATTGTCGTCATTGAGGATGTATTCGAGCGAAAAATTATGCTTTTCTAATATGTTTGGAATTTCCGAACGTCTTACAAAAATGTCGAATACATTATCTTGATGATTTTGTTTTGCTTCCGAGCCAACGTTGAGAACATAATCAATGCAGTGCGAAAAAGCCGAATGGGAAACACCATGGATGAGCCCGGAAATTTGTTCCTCGAGAGGCGTGCCAAATCTTCTCAGAAGATGAAAAACACCAATTGAATGTTCGAAGCGAGTGTGTTTTGTCCCCGGGAAATATGGCTCGAAATATCCGATTTGATCTATTTCTTTTAATCGTTGTATTGTTGGACATTTAACCAGTTCCGCAATCACCGGCTCTGAAATATCAATATCGCCGTAAACCCTGTCCGCTAAATGTATTGAACGCATAAGATTTCTGATTTTTTGAAGAGAAAGGAATGTAATAAAATACTTCCATATGGAAACGTTTTGTTTGGGTCATCGCGAAGGCAACCTCATCTTTTCGTGGATCGCCGTTTTGCGCGATAAGGTAGCAGGCATAGCGAGTGAGCATGATATCTTGAATTTCCCGCTTGCTTCCGGAACCAAGATCGACCATTTTCCCGGCGTCGGCAAAATGGTCTGAAATCCTTTGTTTGGATTTTTCACAGGCAATTTTCGCTCTCTCTATAACTCCCTCAAAATTACTCCACTTATCATACCCGAGAAGAATTTGAAGCTCTCGGGCATACCAAAATTCCACATCGCTCTCTCTGTGGGCATACTCCTCAAAATTCTTGTGGAGCCGGGCAATAGTTTCTCTTTCCATAGATTTCTGGCGTTTGAGGTGAGATTCGTTTCTTTGTGCAGGCTACGAACCCCGTATAATCCCCAAGACTTCATCGCGTTTTTCTTGCATCAAGGCTTCCGTGTCGGCTTCGAGGTTCAAGCGGAGGAGGGGTTCGGTATTGGAGGGGCGGACATTGAACCACCAATCAGGAAAATCTATCTTGATGCCGTCGAGGTGAGAAATTTTCCCGTCGGAATATGTTTCCTCGAGTTTTTGTAGTACGGCGTCTTTGTTCTCCACTTCGCTGTTGATTTCTCCCGAATGCGCGTAGCGCTTCAGGTCGTGGGCGAGTTGGGAGGATGTCTGTCCCGTTTCGCTCATCACGGAGAGGATCATGAGGGCGGCAAGCGAGCCGGCTTCGGCGTAGGAATTTTCGCGGAAGTAATAGTGGCCGGAGAGTTCGCCGGCAAAGACCGCTCCGTCGTTGCGCATTTGCCGTTTGATATTGGCGTGTCCCACGCGGCACTCTTTGGCGATGCCTCCTGATTCCTCGACGACTTCTTTGACGGCTTTCGAAGAGCGGAGGTCGGAGAGGATGGTTGCGCCGGGGTGCGCCTTGAGGACTTCTCTCGCGATGATGCCGGTCATATGGTCCATCGGAATAATGTCGCCCGTCTCGTCCACGAAGCCGACGCGGTCGGCGTCACCGTCAAAGGCAATGCCGAGATCGGCTTTTTCAGACACCACTTTTTCACGAAGTTCATCGAGGGTCTCGGTTTTCAAGGGATTGGCTTCGTGCGCGGAAAAGGGATGGTCGAGGTCGTCGTAGAGGGTGATGAGGGTGATATTTTCCGGAAACAGTTTGAAAATGGGAAGTTCGAGAACACCCATCGCGTTCGCGCAGTCGATCACTACGGTGAATTTTTTCTTTCCGAATTGTGCGAACGAAGCGAAGTGCTTGTAATAGTCCGGCTTGATGTCCTCTGTCGAAAGTGTCCCCATTTTTTCGGAATGTTCAAGTATTCCCGCGATTACGCGATCGCGAATGTCAAAGAGACCGGTTTTCTCGCCGACGGGGAGCGCGTTTTTGAGCGCGATCTTCATTCCGTTGTATTCCGGCGGATTGTGAGAGGCGGTGATGG
Organism: uncultured Bdellovibrionales bacterium; assembly: GCA_964550545.1. Taxonomy (GTDB): domain Bacteria; phylum Patescibacteriota; class Minisyncoccia; order Moranbacterales; family UBA1568. Next base: position 7,799 of record CAZJZN010000026.1, on the reverse strand, counting down.
AGACGGCGGCATCGACGTCGAGGTGCCACGAGGCGAAATAGACCATGGGCGTCGTGAGTGTCCCCAGATCGATCACGTCGGCGCCCGCCTCGCGCGCCCCCTTCGCAAATGCCTCGAAGAGAACCGGACTCGACGCTCTCGCGTCGCGTCCCAAGGCGATGGTTTTCAATTTCAACACGTCGACGGTCGCGCGCCCGATTTTCTCCGCGTCGGTTTCATCGAAATCTTTTCCATATACGCCCCGGATATCGTAGGCTTTGAAGATGCTCGCGTTCATAAGAGAGGGAATTAAGAATAAAGAATTAGGAATTAAGAACTCACTTTACGCACTGACCCTCTTATCGTCATTCCCGAGAAATCGGGAATCCAGTCACCACTTGCTAAACGTAACATCCCTACGAACAAAATCTGTAATGTGCTTTCTGAAGGCTGGTGGAATCTGGATACCCGCCTTCGCGGGTATGACGGAATGTTTTGTTTGTTGCGTAGATTGTCAGTTGTTTGTTGGAAGTTGGCTGTTTCCCCAACATTGACAGCTCAAGGAAGAGTCGTCAAGATGGAGTATATGTGGAAAAAACTTTCATCGAAAGAAATATTCTCGCATCCCAAGGTGACGCTCCTTGAGGATGAAGTCGAGCTTCCGAATGGGACGCACTCGACCTATCTCTATGTGAAGCACTCGGTCGATGGCGCGACCGTGATATGCCGGCGACCGGATGGGAAGGTTCTCGTTCAGCGCGAGTATTCCTATCCGACCGATGAGCATCTCTATCAATTCCCGGGAGGGCTTCTTTTGCCGGATGAGAGTGTCGATATCGGCGGGAACCGGGAACTTATGGAAGAAGCGGGCTATCGCGCGGGGAAACTCACGGCGCTTGGTGACTACTACTACGATCACCGGAAGCAGAAGGGACGGATGTTTGTCTTCTTAGGCGAAGATCTCGAAGAGGCGAAGCTCCCGGGGGATCCGGAAGAAGAAGGTGCGATCGAGAGCTTCTGGTTTACCGAAGAAGAGATCGAGCATCTTATCCGAAACGGCGAAATCGAAAACAGTCGGTTTCTCTCGGCATGGTGCCTCTATAGAGTGCAAAATTCAAAATGAAAAATTCAAAGTTTCGCATCAAGTCCGGTATTGTGAATGAATTTTGGGAATAAATTTATGAGTATGAGCAGTAAAAACGAATTCATTATTGAAGCTATTGGTGAGAATCTTGCTAAAGTCCTTGAGAAGCTTAATATAGGAAGAAGTTTTCGAATTTTTGGTGGTTTTGGGTTTCTGATTTCCCTTTGGTTTAATAGTGAATCAGGTTTGAGAATCGCTCTTCTAACTTTTATTTTTGGTTCCCTTGCAAAAGTTCTTGAGATGATACACAAAACCGACTTGATGAAGAAGATGATTTTTTATCAGGCCATTATTTGGATAATTTTTACGGGGTTATATTTCTGGTTGATCAATTGGCACATCGTGAGTTTTCGATTTCTTGAATTTTGATTTTTAGTTTTTTATGTCTCTCAAAGCTGGCATTGTCGGGTTGCCGAATGTAGGGAAGTCAACCTTGTTTAAGGCGCTTTCCGGGAAGGCGGTCGACATCAACAATTATCCCTTTTGTACGATCGAGCCCAATGTCGGCGTCGTGCCGGTGCCGGACGCGCGCCTGGGGAAGCTCGCCGCGATGTCAAAGTCGGCGAAGACGATTCCGGCGGTCGTGGAGTTTGTGGATATCGCGGGGCTTGTCGCGGGGGCGTCGAAGGGGGAGGGGCTCGGCAATAAGTTTCTCGCGAATATCCGCGAGGCGGATGCGATCATTGAAGTGGTGCGGCTTTTCGAAAACCCCAATATTATTCACGTGCACGACCGCGTCTCGCCTGTGGAGGATATTGATATCATTCATACCGAACTCATCCTCGCAGATCTCGAGACGGTCGAGAAGCGGAAATTGAAGACGGTGAAAGACGCGCGCGCCGGGAAGAAAGACGCGCTCGTCGAAATGCCGATACTCGAGACTATCGAAGCGGCGCTTCAGGCGGGGAAGCTCGCGCGCGAAGCGGGTGTGATTGAGACTGAAGACTCCCGACGTGTCTTTCGCGAGCTTCAGCTCCTCACGGCGAAGCCGTTTCTCTTTGTCTACAATATGTCCGATCCGGAAGCGGCGCTTCCGCCGGAACTCGCCGCGCGCCCTCATGTGCGACTCGATGTGAAGATTGAAGAAGAGCTCTACTCGATGAGCGCCGAGGAACAAACAGAGATGGGAATTTCCTCGCGGATCAATGATCTCATCCGTGAAACCTATTCGCTCTTGGGACTCATCACATTTTTCACGACCGGCGAAACGGAGACTCGGGGCTGGACGATTCGTCGCGACTCGACCGCGCCTCTTGCCGGCGCCGCGATCCATACCGATTTCAAAGACCGCTTTATTCGCGCCGAAGTGATCAATTGGGAGACCCTCCTTTCTGCCGGTTCCTGGAGCGCCGCGCGCGAAGCGGGCACCTTGCGTCTTGAGGGAAAGGAGTATATTGTCCAAGACGGCGATGTGATGGTGTTTCGAGTGTAGTTTTTTGGTTCATTGTTGAGAAGTGAGGAGGTAAAAATGTTGCAGTTCATTCCGAATTTTGAAGTGTGGAGCGCTTTTTGTCCGAACCCGAAATGTTCTGGTGGCGAAAGATTGTCCAGTAAAAACGAATTATTTAAAACGGGAGTGGGCATTGAGGTATATATTCAAGATGGAATGGAAACTATCGGTGTTTTTGCTCTCGGGAGTCAGAGTTTTGCGGTATGCGCGCAGTGCTTTACGTTGGTGCCGGTTCCCTGTCTTTTCCCAAATAAGAAGGCGGGAGAATCTTTCTGGGTGATGGCCGGAGGTGATATTGTCCGCGAATTCTGGAAAGAGATGAGTGGGCAGATACTTCCTTCTTTTTTAGGAATCACATTCGGAGACCAGAAGGAATTTGAAGAAAAACAGGTACGGATAAGTTGTGCGCTGGAGAAGCTTACCCTGGCAGAGAATAGTGGGAAATATCCTCCTTTTCTCTTTCTCGAGATCGGAAGTCTCGGTCATCTCTCCCGGTCTTTTCAAGAGTAGCCGGGAGAAAATGAGAGCAAGAGGAATAGTTTTGTGGAGGATCTTTTCGGGGGTCCTCCTTTTCTTTTTGAAAAATTTCGCATTGTTCTTGACAGGAAAAATTTCTTTTCCTACAATGCGCTTAGCAGTCAGATACTTCGAGTGCTAAATGGATAACTTTTAAATGCACGACTATGGCAAAGCAAATTTCGTACGGCGAGGATGTGCGACGGAAGGTGAAGGCGGGAATTGATCACGTGGCGGATACGGTCAAAGTAACTTTGGGTCCCAAGGGGCGAAATGTGATTCTCGACAAAGGATTCGGCGCGCCGACGGTGACCAATGACGGCGTCTCGATTGCCAAAGAAATCGAGCTCAAGGACAAGTTTGAGAATTTGGGCGCGTCCTTGGTGAAGCAAGTCGCGGACAAGACCAATGATGCGGCGGGTGACGGGACGACGACGGCGACCTTGATTACGCAGTCCATCGTGCGCGAGGGACTCAAGTTTGTGGAAACCGGTATCAATCCGATTGGCATTCGTCGAGGAATGGAAGCGGCAAAAGATGAAGTGATCGCTCTCCTCCGCAAAAATTCCAAGAAGATTTCTTCCAAGGAAGAAATGGCGCAGGTAGCGACGATTTCCGCCGAGTCTCGTGAGATGGGCGATATGATTGCGGACGTTATGGAAGAGGTGGGGAAGGATGGTGTCGTGACGACCGAAGAGTCGCAGGCATTCGGACTTTCCAAAGAAGTCGTTGAGGGGATGAGTTTCGATCGTGGTTACGTGTCTCCGTATATGGTGACGAATGTTGAGTCACAGAGCGCGGAGATCAAAGACGCGCTTATTCTCCTGACGGATATGAAGGTGTCGTCGATCGGTGAAATTCTCCCGGTTCTCGAGAAGGCGGCGCAGAGCGGCAAGAAGGAGCTCGTCATTATCGCCGAAGAAGTTGAGGGTGAGGCGCTCGCGATGCTTGTCGTCAATAAGCTCCGTGGCACACTCAATGTGCTTGCGGTGAAGGCGCCGGAATTTGGCGATAGCCGGAAGGCGATGCTTGAGGATATTGCGATCTTGACCGGCGGACAGGTGATCGCCAAGGATAAGGGGATGAAACTTGAGACGGCGGAACTTGCAATGCTCGGACAGGCGCAGAAAGTGATCGCGACCAAGGATGATACGACCATTGTGGGCGGAAAGGGCAAGAAGAAGGATATCGATGCACGGATTGCTCAGCTCAAGAGTCTTATCGAACAAACCGACAGCGAATACGATCGCGAGAAACAGAAGAAGCGAATGGCGAAGCTCTCGGGCGGAGTCGCGGTGGTGCGCGTGGGCGCCGCGACCGAGACGGAGCTTACCTATATGAAGCACAAAATGGAAGACGCGCTTGCGGCGACCAAGGCGGCGGTCGAGGAAGGAATCGTCGCGGGTGGCGGCACGGCATTTGCCAAAGCGGTTGCAACGCTTTCCGAGCAAATGAAGAAACGCACCTTTGACAATCACGAATTCCGCGCCGGATACGAAACACTCCTCCGCGCACTCAATGAGCCCTTGCGACAGATCGTTTCGAATGCGGGCGAGCAGGATGCGGCGGTGGTCCTTTCCGAAGTGATCAAAGAAAAGGGAGCGAACTTCGGATACAACGCGGCGACCAATAAATATGAAGCCGATATGATAAGAGCGGGAATCATCGATCCCTTGAAGGTGACGCGCACGGCGCTTGAGAATGCGGTGTCGGTTGCGGCACTTCTTCTCACGACCGAGGCGGCTGTCGTGGATCTTCCCGAGGAGAAATCAGAGGCTCACGGAGGTGGAATGCCCGGTATGGGAGGGATGGGTGGAATGATGTAATGCCAGTCGACTTTCGATAATTGGTTGATGAAAAAACCGTCCCGGTTACTCGGGGCGGTTTTTGTTTGCAAAGAAAGAAAATGCCAAATGGCAAATTATAAATTTCAAAAAAATTATTGAATGAAAAAAATTCTGAATTTGAAATCGACAGATTCGAACACTTGAAATTTGTCATTTGGGATTTCCTTACAACCCTCCTTCTTTGCGGAGTTGCTTTTGGATATGGGATTTGGCAATTGACGTTTTTACGAATGCGAGCCAATCCTGACTGGGTTTTTTGCGATTCTTGTCGGTCAAGATTTCGATCACTTCGCCGTTTTTGATGTGATAGTCGAGTGGTACCATCTTGGTATCCGCCTTGGCGCCGACCATACCGTTTCCGATTTCGCTGTGAATCGCGTAGGCAAAATCGACGGGGGTCGCCTCTTCGGGGAGTTCGATGATATCGCCTTGGGGAGTGAAGGCGAAAATGTGATTTTTGAAAAAATCGATTTTGATACCTTCCAAAAATTCTCGGTTGTCCTGTCCGGCTTCTCGTTGCCATTCTTGGAGCTGTTTGACCCAAGCGAGCTCTTTGGGAGGCGCGGTTTCGTGTCGGCGGAAAAAGAGCTTGCGCCAACCGGAGCCGCGTTCTTTTTCGGCGTATGCCCAGTGAGCCGCGATGCCAAGTTCCGCTTCGTCATGCATTTTTTGCGTGCGAATCTGAATTTCGATGATGCGTCCTTCGGGACCGAAAACGGTTGTATGGAGCGATTGGTAATGATTGGGCTTTGGAAGGGAGATGTAGTCTTTGATGCGCCCTACCATAGGACGGTAACGCTTGTGTATGGCACCGAAGGCCTCGTAGCAGTCGGAGACATTGGGAACGATAATGCGTATTGCAACGAGATCGTAGACGCGCTTGATGTCCATATCGTGGCGCTTGAGTTTTTGATGGAGTCGGAAGAGTCGCTTGGCGCGCCCCTCAATGTGAAGAATCCGTACACCCTCTTTGGCGAGGTTTTCTCGAATTGCCGTGACGCATCGGTCGAGATAGGAATCGCTTTCACGCATATATTCCTTTACGATGGAAAGGGTTTTTTCGTGAGCTTCCGGATCGAGGTACTTAAAGGAAAGGTCTTCGAGCTCACCCTTCACTTCGCCGATGCCAAGGCGGTTCGCTATGGGCGCGTAAATCTCCATCGTTTCGCGCGCGATTCGAAGGCGCTTTTCCGGAGGAAGATAGTCGAGCGTGCGCATATTATGGAGACGGTCGGCGAGTTTTACGATGACGACGCGGATGTCTTCCGCCATCGCGAGGAACATTTTTCGGAGATTTTCGAGATAATACTCCTCGCGTGAACCGCGCAGGCGGATCTTGCCGAGCTTGGTAACGCCGTCGACGAGTGTCGCGACTTCGTCGCCGAATTGCGTACGAATGGTGTCGAGCGATACGTCGGTATCTTCCGGAACATCATGGAGGAGTCCGGCGGCGATCGTTCGAGATTCCATACCGATTTCCGCGAGAATCTTCGCGACGGAGAGGCTATGCACGATGTATTGTTCTCCGGACTTCCGTTTTTGTTCGCGATGAGCGCTTTCGGCGAGCGCGTAAGCGGAGGTGACAAAACGCCGCCCCTCACTCGACGGGGGGAATTTGCAGGACTTAAAAACGTCTTCGATGGTGATGGGCATAGCGGTTTTACTTTTCTCTATTATAGACCAGAAGGGGAATGGGACAAGGCGGAA
>CAZJZN010000026.1:0-1056 GCA_964550545.1 uncultured Bdellovibrionales bacterium | reverse complement strand
CAAAAGAAAAACAACCGACACTCGCAGTATACATCATTTTTTTGAAATGCGAGAATTTCCTCGGGAAGTCAAGGCTGGAGTTTGACGAAGGGGTCGGTCGTGATAGAGTTGGGTGGTAAAAACACGCTCTCTGAAACATCCTTTCATACAAATCGGAATCTTTGGATTGGTCGCGGCAACGCTTGCCGGATTGGTCTTCTTTCTGTTGGCGCCAAACTCTATTCGAATGGAGCCAAAGAGGAGTGAGTTCGAGGGAATGTCCCGTTTTTCTGATTATGAAACAAAGGGTTCGGGTGGGGTAATAGATATGGTGGAACAGGCGCGCGCGGGAAAAACGGCGGAAGAAATCGGGAATATCCGCATTCTCTTTGGCGGAGATATGATGTTTGATCGATATATTCGCACGCAGTCTGAGAAAATGGGGAAGCGAGAAGTGCTTCTTGGCGTTTCCAAAGAGCTTCTTTCGGCGGATGTGGTCGTCGCCAATCTCGAGGGGCCGATGACGTCGAATCCGTCAAAAAGCGCCGGGTCGTCGGTAGGGGAGGCGCGGAATTTTCTTTTCACGTTTGATCCCGAGTGGGCGAATGTTCTCTTCGATATGAATATTCGCATCGTGAATATCGGGAACAATCATATCTTGAATTTTGGCGAGGCGGGGCTCATTGAGACGAGGAAGTTTCTTCGTGCGGCGAAGGTGAAATTTTTTGGCGATCCGCTCGATGAATCTTTGCGAGCGTATGTTGCGGAAATAAAGGGAAAAAAGATTGGCTTTGTGAATTACAACCAGTTTTATCTTGATGCTGAAAATCGCACGCTCTCCGATATTGTGCGCCTTCGTCCTCTGGTTGATGTGCTTTTTGTCTACACTCACTGGGGCGCCGAGTATGTTCCGGCAACATCGGAAGAAAAACGTCTTGCGCGTCTTTTCATTGATCGCGGCGCCGACGCTATCATTGGATCGCACCCGCATGTTGTCCAAGAGAAAGAAATATACCACGAAAAAACCATCTATTATTCTCTTGGTAACTTTGTGTTTGACCAGTACTTCAGCCCCGA